>JBIKNC010000032.1:0-25589 GCA_044358925.1 Planctomycetota bacterium
GAGGCGGCAGGCGCGCCTGCCGCCTCGCATGCGGTGGCAACTTTTGGTGCGGCACCGTACTGCCGGCTACGTGTCGGACACCGTACCCGTCACGACCGCACGCGGCGCGCCCAGCTTGCGCAGCGCACTCGCGCCCAGCAGCAGCAACAGCACGGCGGCGCTGACGATGCCCACGACACCGAGGTCGTGGCTGTGCGTCACGTCTCGAAGCGTTGCAGCGATGTCGATCGCGAACACGTCGAACACGAGGTCTGTGGCGACGCCGCACGCGAGCGTGACGGTGCACAACACGCCCAGGTGGATCGCGAGGCCGCGGTTCCCGAGCAGGCGCCGCGTCACGAACAACGATCCGAGGTTCGTGGCGGGCGAGGCGAGCAGGAACACGAGCACGGCTCCCGGCGGCAACCCCTTCGCGAGCAACACGGCGGCGATCGGCGTCGACGCGGCGGCGCAGACGTAGATCGGCAGACCGATCGCGAGCATCACGAAGTACGCGAGCGGACCTTGGAAGGCCGGTTGCGCGAGCCAGTCGGGATCGAGGAACGCGCCGAGCACGCCCGAGGCGGCCACCCCCAACGTCAACGGCCACGCGATGTCGTCGACGAGGTCGACGAAACCGTAGCGCAGCGCGCGCGCGGCGAGCGGGGCGGACGACGTGGTCGCAGCGGGTTCTTCGGCGTGCGCGTCCGAGTGCACGTGCGCCGGCTCCGGCTCGTGTGCGCAACAACTCGCAGCACTCGCAGTACTCGGTGCGCCGAGCGCGCCGAAGTGCGGCGGCGCGTCCGCAGGTTCGAACGCCGCGACGGCGCCGAGGCCATGGGCGTTGCCCTGTGCATGGCTGTGCGCGTGCGGCGCCGCGTGCGCATGTGCGTGGGGGTGCGGGTGCTCGTGCGCGTCCGCCCCGCCGTGTTCGTGCGCTGCACTCGCGCTCGCACGCTCGTCAGGGCCGCCGAACCACGCCACCGCGAGGCCGGTGGTGAACGCTGAGACGATCGCCGCGAGCGGTCGCACGATCGCCATGACCGGGCCCAGCAACGCGTACGTCGTCGCGACCGAGTCGATGCCCGTCTCGGGCGTCGCGACGAGGAACGCACTCGTCGCGCCGCGGCCCGCGCCGGCGTTGCGCAGGCCGGCGGCGACCGGCACGACCGAACACGAACACAAGGGCAGCGGTGCGCCGACGATGGTCGCGATCGCGACCGAGCGCGCGCTCTCACCCGCCAGGTGGCGCTTCAACAGGCGCGGATCGAGCAGCTGCGCGACCACACCGGCCGCGGCGAAACCGATCAGCAGGTACGGCGCCATCTCGACGAACACCGCGCGGCCCGAGAGCCAGATCGCGTCGCCGTGCCCGTGGGAGAGCCCCGGCACGAAGCCGCCGAGCGCGAGCCCGAACACGAGGTACGGCAGGCGGTCCTTGAAGCTCCCGCGGTGGAAGGCCTCGGGCAACAGGTCGAGCACCGTCACGTACAGGAACGTGCCGATCGCAACCGCCAGCGCGTGCGGCTGCCAGGGTTCGACGACGGCCAGCAACGACCCGCCGACCACGAACGCGATCGGTGCGATCAGCGAGAAGGCGCCGAGCCACGCCGCCGCGGCGCCGCCTCGCAGCCCCGCGAGTCGCAACACCGTCGAGAGCGAGAAGGTCTCGACCAGCTTGTGCAGCAGCGTGAACAGGAGCACGCCGTCGAACAGCTCGCTCTGCGCGAGACCGGCCAGCGCGAAGCCTTCGAACACCGAGTGGATCGCCAGTCCCGCGAGCGACGCGCGCCACAGGAGCGCGTGTTTGTTGTCGTGGCCGTGGCCGTGGCCGTCGGCGTGCGCATGCACGTGCGGCAACGAGCGCCGCAGCACGAGCCGCTCCAGCGCCGCGAGTCCCACGAAGCCGACCACCACTCCGAGCCACACACTCGCGCCGGGCGAAGCGCCGCCGGCGGCCTCACTCGCGAGTGCGTCGTGCGCGTGGCCCGCGTGGCCTTCGAGCGCGACCGCCGGAGCCTGCACGCCGTGCGCGTGGCCGTGCTCACCTTCAACCGCGCGGGCCGCCTCGCCGGCGTGATCGTGCACGCCGCCGCCGAACGCGAGGTCGGCCGTCATGTGCAGCACGGTCCCGAGGAAGATCCCCGCGGACAGCGCCACGAGCCGGTGCATGCCCTCCGCCGACCAGCGGCGCGTCCACGGCAGGAGTCCGCCGACGATCGCCGACAGGGCCACGAGGCCCGCGCTGAACCACGGCTCGATCATCGGCCGGCGATCTTACGGCGCGGGCCTCCGCGAACGACGACGGGGAAGCGCCCGCGCGCTCCCCCTTCGATCTTCACCACGCGTGCGCGCGGCGCCCGGATCAGAAGGTCCAGCCGATCGTGAGGATCAGGCGGTGGTCCAGGCGATCGGCGCCGGTCGCCGGGGTGTTGTCGTAGTCCATCACGTGCTGGAGCTTGCCGATCATGCTCTCGGTCAGGTTGACCGTGACCGACGTGTCGAGGCGACCGTAGATGTCGTCCTTGTCGTCGACGCTCGGGAAGGCTTCCGCGATCTGGCGGAACGTCGTGTTCTCGGTGAGCTGCAGGAACAGGTCGTAGGCCAGCCTGACGGCGATGAAGTCGGCGTCGTCGGCGTCGGCGACGAAGTCCTCGTCGACGTACGAGAGACCGATTTCACCCGACAGCGAGCGCTTCTCCTCCTTCCAGAACTGATGACCGGCACCCGCGCCGACCTGGTAGCGCAGGTCGAGATTGGCGACCGCGTCGGTCGCGACGGCGCCCGTGCCGTAGAGGTAGGTGCGCTCCGTGAGGAAGTAGTCGTACTTGGCGCTCGCACCGGCCTGGCGCTGGGTGATCTCGCGCTCGCCGGTGGTCGTGCTCTCCTGCTGCGCGAAGTTCCAGTAGCCGCGCAGAGTCCAACGGTCCTCACCGCGGTCGAGCACCGCTTCCGCGTTGGCCGCGGCCGAGCGGATCTCCGTGTTGCCCGACGTGATCGTCGCGCCGATGGTCACGAAGCCCTTCCACTCGGGCGCGGGGTCGACGGCCGCTTCCTGGGCGATCGCCGCGAGTGCCGGCGTCGGCAGCGGAGCGCCGTACACGGGCGCGTAGTCGGCGGGAGCGGCGACGAGGAACGGGGCGACGATGGGCAGCAGGAGGGACATGTGTGCGTGGTCGAGGGGGTCGAAGGACGCGCGGAAGCTCCGCGCGACGCTCACACGACGCACGCGGCGCCGGTGGCGGGGCGGGAATGGAAGCCGCACCCGCACGCTCGGTCAAGCGCGCGCCCCCGGATCCCCGCTGTGCACCTTGAGGCTCGCACACGGCACCGTGTACAAGGGCTGCCCGCGCGGTCGAGTCCAACACCGCGGCAGCGTTGCTCGTAGCACGCGCGCGCGCGTGCATTTCGAACGTCCGTCGCTCGTCCCTCGCCCCCTGCTCGTCCCCCTCTTCGCGATGATCGAGATCAAGAGTCTCGTGAAGCGCTTCGGTCCGTTCACTGCCGTCGACGGCGTGAACCTGACGGTTGCGCAAGGTGAAGTCCTCGGATTCCTCGGGCCCAACGGTGCGGGCAAGACCACGACCATGCGCATGGTCACGGGCTTCCTCGCACCCACGTCGGGCACCGTGCACGTCGGCGGCGAAGACGTCGCGGAGCGGCGCCTCGCGGCCCAGCGACTGATCGGTTATCTGCCCGAGGGTGCGCCGGCGTGGCCGGACATGACGCCGGCCGAGCTGCTCGACTTCGTCGCACAGGTGCGCGGCTTCGACAAGCAGGCGCGCAAGAAGGTGATCGGCGCGGCGGTCGAGCGCGTGCAACTCGCGAGTGTGCTGCACCAGCCGATCGAGACGCTCTCGAAGGGCTTCAAGCGCCGCGTCGGACTCGCGCAGGCGATCCTGCACGATCCGCCGGTGCTCGTGCTCGACGAACCGACGGACGGCCTCGATCCGAACCAGAAGCTCGAGGTGCGCAAGCTGATCCGCGAGATGTCCGCGGGCAAGGCGATCGTGCTCAGCACGCACATCCTCGAAGAGGTCGACGCCGTGTGCACACGCGCGACGGTGATGGCGAAGGGCAAGCTGGTCGCCGACGGCACGCCGGCGCAGTTGCGCGCGCTCGATGCGCGCCACGGTGCGGTGCACGTGCGCCTCGCGAACGGCGACCACGGTGTGTTGCGTGAAGCGCTCGCGCGCCACCCGAGTGTGCTGCGCGTCGAGCCGTTCGACGCGGATCGCGCGGACGCCGGCGTCGTCGCACTCGCGAACGGTGCGACGAGCCCCGCTCTCGCGATCGCCGAACTGTGCCGCGCGCGCGGCTTCGAAGTGGTCGAGTTGACGCGCCTCGAAGGGCGCCTCGACGACGTGTTCCGCAAACTCACGCGACCCGCGCAACAGGAGGCTCTCGTCCGATGAACCGCCATTCGAACGTGTGGGTCGTCGCGAAGCGCGAGCTGTCGAGCTACTTCGCCACACCCGTCGCCTACGTCTTCCTGTGGGTCTTCCTCGTCCTCGCGGGGTTCCTGACCTTCTTCATCGGTCAGTTCATCGAACGCGAGCAGGCCGACCTCGAAGCCTTCTTCGCGTTCCACACCTGGCTGTACCTGTTCCTCGTGCCGGCCATCTCGATGCGCCTGTGGTCCGAGGAGCGCCGCAACGGAACGATCGAGCTGCTCATGACGCTGCCGATCTCCGAAGCGCAAGCGGTGCTCGGCAAGTTCCTCGCGGCGTGGTTGTTCACGGGGCTCGCGCTGTTGCTGACGACGCCGATCTGGATCACGGTCACCTTCCTCGGTGATCCGGACCACGGTGCGATCGTGACCGGCTACTTCGGCAGTTGGTTGATGGCGGGCGCGTATCTCGCGCTCGGTTCGATGGTCTCGGCCTGCACGAAGAACCAAGTCGTCGCGTTCGTGCTGACGGCCGCGGTGTGTTTCCTCTTCATGCTGATCGACTTCCCGTGGTCGATCGAGATCGTCGACGCCTACCTGCCGGACCTCGTCGCCGACGTCGTGCGCAACCTCGGTTTCATGACGCAGTTCGCCGCCTTGCAGAAGGGTGTGATCGAGCTGCCTGCGGTGTTGTTCTTCACGTCGCTGATCGCACTCGCGCTGTACGTGAACACTCAGATCGTCGCGAGCCGCAAGGCCTCCTGATCCGCGCCATGAACACGAACCAACGTCTCGCCGCCAGTGTCGGGGTCGCCGTGCTGCTGTTCGGCACGGTCAACCTGCTCGGCAACACGCTCCTGTCGCCGGTGCGGCTCGACCTGACACAAGAGAAGCTCTACACGCTGTCGCCGGGCGCGAAGGCGATCGCGCGCGGCCTCGACGAGCCGATTCGGCTCGAGTACTACGCGACGTCGGCGCTGCGCAACCAGTCGCCGCAACTGGCCGGCTTCATGCGGCGCGCGGAAGACGTGCTCGGTGAGTTCGTGCGCGCGAGCGCCGGCAAGCTGGAACTGGTGCGCTTCGATCCGGAGGCGTTCAGCGAGGCCGAGGACGATGCGGAGTTGGCCGGGTTGCAGCGACTCGCGCTGCCCGGCGGCGGTGACGAGGGCTTCTTCGGCCTCGTCATGCGCAACCCGCTGGGCGACAAACAGGTCATCCCGTCGTTCGACCCGAGCGCGGAGACGTTCCTCGAGTACGAGATCGCGCAGCGACTGCTCGCGCTCGACGATCCGAGCAAACCCGTGATCGGCCTCGTCACGGCACTGCCCATGCAGGGCGGCATGCCCGCCGCGCCGGGTCAGCGGCCCGCTCCCGCGTGGCAGATCATGGCGGAGCTCGAACGGCAGTTCGACGTGCGCAGCCTCGGCACGGGCTTCTCCGACGTGGAGGACGACGTCGATCTGTTGATGCTCGTGCACCCGAGCGGCCTCGCGCAGGAAACGCTCTACGCGATCGACCAGTACGCGCTCGGTGGCGGCAAGGTTCTGGCGCTGGTCGATCCGTTCTGCGCGGTCGATCAGAGTTCGGCGGCCGCGGGCGGTCCGCAGCCGTCGGATCTCGGTCCGCTCTTGAGCGCGTGGGGCGTCACCTTCGACGCGGCCAACTTCGCGGCGGACCGCAAGCTGGCGCGCGCCGAGCAGGACGGCTCGACGATGTTGTTCGCGATGCGCATCCCGAACGACTCGGTCGACACGACCGACCCCGTCACGGCGCTGCTGACGGACGTCGAGTTCTTCACGCCCGGCATCCTCGCGCCGCAGGGCGGTGCGACGACGACGTTCACGCCGCTCGTGCGCACGACCGCGGAGGCTGCGCGCATGAGCCTCGCGGACCTGCAGTTCGGCATGGATCCCGCGCAGCTCGAGCAGAACTTCCACCCGGGCTTCGAGCCGTTGACGCTGGCCGCGCGCGTGCGCGGTCCGATCACGACGGCGTTCGTGAACGGCCCGGCGCAGCCCGACGGTTCGCCGTCCGAGTCCGCGCCGGAGGGTCACGTCGCCGAGTCGACGACGGACTTCGAAGCGATCGTGATCGCCGACGCGGACTTCCTGTTCGACGGCCTGTGGCTCACGCGTTCGATCTTCGGCACGGTGAAGGCGCGCGAGAACCCGGACTTCCTGCTCAACGCGGCCGAACAACTCTCGGGCAACGACGCGTTGCTCGGCCTGCGCGCGCGCGGCACGTTCGAACGGCCGTTCGAGAAGGTGCGCGAGCTGCGCCAGCAAGCGCGTGAGCGACTGCGCGACGAAGAAGAGCGTCTCGAAAGCGACTTGACGGCCGCGCAGGCGCGCATCGACGAGATCGTGCGCGAACAGGGCGACGGGAACACGGTGCTGCTCACGCCCGAACTGGAAGAGCAACTCGTGAATGCGCGCGAAGCCGAAGTCGCGACGCGCAAGAAGCTGCGCCAGGTGCGCTACGACCTCGTCAAGGACGAGCGCCGCCTCGGCACCACGCTGAAGCTGGTGAACATCGGCTTCGTGCCGCTGCTCGTCGTCGGCGCCGGCGTCGCGATGATGCTCGGTCGCCGACGGATGCGCGCGACCAAGACCGCCTGAGATCTTCAGAGGCAGCAACACATGGCATCCAAAGCACTCGCCTTCATGGTCGGCGCACTCGTCGTGCTCGCCGTGCCGACCGTCCTCCACTACTCGAGCGAGAAGAACGCCGTGCGTTCCGACGCCGACGTGAACGCGGGTGAACTCGCGTTGCCGGCGCTCTCGAACATGCAGGCCGCGGACGTGCTCGCGCTCGAGATCAGCGATCGCGACGGAGCGCTGCGCGTCGAGCGGCGCGGCGACACGTGGGTGCTGCCGAGCAAGGGCGGCTTCCCCGCGCGCGCCGAACGCGTCGCGGAGTTCGTGCGCGGCCTCCAGACGTTGCGCCTGGTCGAGAAGAGCACCGCGAACCGCGACAAACACGCGCGCGTCGGACTCGTGGCGCCGGCGGACGGCGGCGAGGAGAGTGTTCTGGTGCGTGTACTCGGAGCGGATGACGCCGTCGTCGCGGAGTTGCTGCTGGGCAAGGAAGAACTCGGCCGCAGCAGCCCCGCCACGTTCGTGCGCCGTGTGGACGAGGACCAGGCCTGGCTCGCGTACGGCGACCTCGTGCGTACGACGACGGCCAACACGTGGTTCGACAACAGACTCGCGAGCGTGCCGTCGACGCGCGTGAAGCTCGCGAGTGTGATCTTCGACGGCCGCGGCGACGTCGGTTACGAGCTTCTGCGCGAGGACCCGCAGAACTCGGGCTTCTCGTTCCGCCCGCTCGACGAGGGTCGCGAGCTGGTCGAGGAATGGAAGTACACGGCGCTCGCGCGCGCGTTCGGTTCGCTGTCGTTCGACGACGTGCAACCGGCCGCGGGGTTCGACACGACCGGCAGCGAACGGCTCGACGTGACGGTCGCGACGCACGACGGGCTCGTGCTGACGCTCGAGGCGCGCCGACTCCAAAGTGACGTCGAGGGCGTGAGCGGACCGGTGTGGGTGTCGCTCGGTGCCGGGTTCGAAGCGCCGCCCGCGGGGCCGCTCGCAGAAGGCCGGACCCCGCCCGACCCGGCAGCCGTCGAACGCGAAGTGGCGGAGCTCGCGGCGCGCACGAATGGTTGGTGGTTCAAGGTGCCGGCTTCGGCAGCGACGACGCTCTTCACGACGCGCGAGGAACTCCTGAAGCCGTTGCCGGTGCTGCCCGCGCTGCCGGAGGGCGGACTGGACGGTGCAGCGATCGACGGAGCGCTGGACGGCGCGGTCGAAGAGCCGGCCGAGGTTCCCGCCGGTGCTCCCGCGGATCCCGCGACGGACGTACCGGTCGAACCCGTGCCCGTCGAGCCGCCTCCGACCGACGTTCCGCCTGCGGATCCGAGCGCGGATCCGGCCGGCGGCGGGCGCTGATCCACGGGCGGGAGCGCCGGTGCGTCTCGGCGCACGCAGCCCGCGTGTCGGCACGCGCCGCCTCTGCTAGTTTCACGTCCGTCGATCGGCTTCGATCACTGGAGCGAACCGCAGGGCTCGCTCCCCCACGACCCCACGCACTTCGACACACGGACAACGCCGCCCGCCCGTCGACCGACTCGCGCTTCGCGAGGGGGTGGATCGAAGCGCTGGCGTGAGCGGCCTCGCACGACAGCCATGGGCAAGCGGCTCTTCGTAGGCAATCTCGACTACAGCACGACGGAAGACACTCTGCGCGATCTGTTCGCGGCCGATGGTCGGAAGGTCACGCGCGTGCAGATCATCATGGACCGAGAGACGGGCCAGCCGCGGGGCTTCGGTTTCGTCGAGTTCGAAAGCGACGATCAGGCTGCCGCGGGGATGAAGGCGCTCGACGGCGCCGATGTCGACGGACGTGCGATCCGCGTGAACATCGCTGAAGAGAAACCGCAGCGCCCGGGTGGCGGAGGCGGCGGTGGTGGTGGTCGTCCGTTTGGCGGCGGCGGTGGTGGCGGTGGTGGCGGTCGTCCGTATGGCGGCGGCGGCGGCGGCGGTGGTGGCGGCCGCGGCGGGCCCGGCGGTGGTGGCGGCGGAGGCTGGAGCGGCGGTGGTGGCGGCGGAAGTGGTGCCGGCGGCCGAGGTGGTGGACGCGGCGACGAGCGCGGCGGCAAACGTGGCGGCGGTGGCCGCGGGCCGCGCGGGCGCGACGACGGCGACGACTACTGAGCCCGCTCGTTCGCCGCCGCGCGCGTCGTCAGCGCTCGCGGCGGCGGAAGCGCAACGCGAGCTCGGCGCCGCGCGTGAGCCCGATGCGCCGATCGACGACCACAGCGTGGGCCGGCAGCGGCTCGCGCGGTCGCAACACCACGAACGGCGCCGCCAAGAGATCGGCGCCGTCGTGGTGCGCTCCGAGCGCGAGCGCTTCGACGAGCCGCGCGGGCCCCGTGCAGAGCGCGTCGCCCCGTCCGCGGCGTGTGCGCATGTGTTCGAGCCCGAAGCGCGGTTCGAGGGCGCGGATGAGGACCGCCTCGCCGCTCCCCACCGCGCCCGTGACGACGTTGAAGCAGTGGTGCAAGCCGTAGATGCGGTAGACGTACGCGTGTCCGGCGCGCCCGAACATGGCGCGGTTGCGAGCCGTCGGGCCGCTGCGACTGTGCGAGCCGTCGTCGCCGTGCGCGCGGTAGGCCTCGGTCTCGATCACGACGCCGCCGCACGGGCCGTCGCTGTCGTCGCCGCTCTCGCTGCCATCGATCGCGAACAGACAACCGATCAAGTCGGCCGCGACGAGCCGCGCGTCGCGCGCGAAGAAGCTGCGCGGAACAAGGCGCCAGGTGCTGCGCTCCGACTTCTCCAGCGGCAGCTGCGACGCTGCGCCGCTCACCCGTGCGACCGGAACGCGAGCGCCCAGTTCATGTAGAAGTACGGCACCGCGGTCAGGAGTCCGGCGCCGATCGACGTCCAGACGAGCGAACGGATCTGCGCATCCGACAACTCTCCTTCGGGCAGCATGCGCCGCAATCGCAAGCGGTACTCGTAGGCGATCTCGATCAGGAGCTGGAGCACGAGCGCTCCGAGCACCCAGCGCCACGCCGCCGCGAGCTGGGGGTTCACGTCGCCGCGTGTGTACAGCAACATGCCCGCGATGCCGACCGAGTTGCCGACCACGCTCAGCACGGCCTTCCAGCGCGGCGCACTCCAACGCAGGTCCTCGCGGATGCCCCACACGGACACCGACGCGAACATCGCGATGTAGAGGTAGGCGAGGACGATCACGCCGGCGAACGCGTCAGCGACGCTCCTTCTTGAAGATCAGGAGGTGGTTGAAGCCGCGCATGAAGAAGTTGCCCTCGAGCGCCGCCTTGTGGAACGCCGGCTTCTCCAGCTTGCGGTTGCCGCGCACGACCGCGACGTGGTCGATCGGCTTGAAGCGCCGCATGAGCTGCGCCGCGAGCCGCAGCCCGATGGGCACGAAGCCCTGCTTCTTCTTGTAGGTGTCGCCCACGTAGACGGCCATGTACCTGCCCGCGGCGAGGACACGGTCGGTCTCGGCGAACACGGCCTCCATCGCATCGAAGTAGGCGTCGGTGAACGCGTCGAGCTTTCCGATGCAGCGCGAGTCGTTCGAGTACTCGATGTGCGTCGAGTACGGCGGATCCATGAAGACGAAGTCGACCGACGCGTCCTCGAGCGGCAGCCGGCGCGCATCCGCGGCTTCGATGTCGTCGCGCCACGGCCGTAGGTCGAACCCGCGCGCGCGCCGGCCGAGTTCCTTCGCGACGTCGATGGTCGTACCGCCGCCGCAGAACGGATCGACGACGAGGTCCTGCTCGCGGGTGTAACGCTCGATCAGGTTCCAGATCACGTACGAGGGCGTGCGCCCTTCGTAGCGGGGATCACCGTAGTGCGCGTCCGGATCGTCGCCGTGCTGTTGGGAAGGCGCGTACCAGAGCGTGGTCGTCTGCGGCCGCATCGTGCGCGAGGATACCCGCGGACGCTGCGGCGCTTCGAAACGAACCGGTGCCGAGCCCGACGGCGCGTTCAGATGCAGGCGCCGATCAGCAGCAGGCACACGAGCAAAGCCGTGACGAGCCGGAGCGGATGCCGGCGCGCGTGTCGCGCTCTGGGAGCGGCGACGAGCTCTTCGAAGCTCGACTCGAACCCGCCGTGGTAGCCGCTGCTCATGGCGGTCCGTAACCCCGCGCGTGCCGCCAGTCACCCCGGAAACTCGGCTCGAAACATGTTCAGCGGGTTCGACCGAGTGCGACGAGGAATCGCAATTCGACGGAACACCGGGGTCGGTTCGTGCAAGCGCGGTCAGCGCTTCAACCAACCCTCGAACGCGCCGAACTCCTGCTCGCGACCGAGGAAGGCCGACACCAGTTCCTGCGCGTCCTTCGTGCCGCCGCGCGAGAGCACGTGCTCCACGTAGTCGGCGGCGACGCGCGTGTCCATCAGGTCGGGCTCGAAGCGACTGAAGACGTCCTTCGCGATCACGAGCGACCACATGTACGTGTAGTACATCGCCGAGTAGCCGTGCAGGTGACCGAAGCCGCACACGAAGTACGTCCCCTCTTCGTGCGGGAACGGCAGGATCTGTTGGCGCAGCGCGATCATGCGTTCGATCGGATCGAGCCGCGCGGGCTCGGTCGTGTACAGATCCAAGGACAGCGTCGCGTAGTACATCTGCACGAGCACGTGCAGGCCCTTGCCGTACTCCTCGGCCGCGCGCATGCGGCGCACCATCTCGTCGGGGATCGGCTCGCCGGTGACATGGTGGCGCGCGAAGCGCTGCAACACGCCCGTGTCCCAGGCCCACTCCTCGTAGAGCTGGCTCGGCACCTCGACGAAGTCCCACTCGGTCGAGATGCCGCTGAAGGCCTGGTAGCGCGTGCGCGCCGAGAACAGGTGGTGCAACAGGTGCCCGAACTCGTGGAAGAAGGTCGTGACGTCGTCGTGCAGGAGCAGCGCCGGATCGCCGGGCTTGGGCTCGGGGAAGTTGCACATCAGCGCGCCCTGCGGGAGCACCGCGAGCGCGCCATCCGGACCGACGAGCCCCTCGTCCGACGCGAACATCGCCGCGTGTTTGAACTTCCCGTCGCGCGGGTGCATGTCCATGAACAGGCGCGCGACGTGCGCACCGTCGGAGGCACGACGCACGTCGTAACACTGCACGGACGGGTGCCAGACGGGCGCGGTCGTGTTGCGCTCGAAGCGCACGCCGAAGAGCGCCTCACTCGTCGCGAGCACGCCGCTCTGCACCTGGTCGTACGCGAAGTAGGGCCGCGCGTCGCGTGAGTCGAACGCGTAGCGCTCCGCCTTGACCTTCTCCGTGAGGAACACGCGCGCGTACTCGCGGACCGCGCGCGCCGACGGATCGCGGCGGCGTTCGTACTCGAGCAGGTCGTCGTACTCCGCCGCAGCGCGCCCGCGCGCGAGTTCCGTGACGCGCTCGACGAACGCGCGCGCGTTGGCGGCGCTCTTGCTCATCTTGTCCTCGGTCACGTGGTCGGCCCAACTCGCGTTGCCGAGCGCGCGCGCCAACTCGTGGCGCAGCGCGACGAGCCGCTTCAACACGCCGAGGTTCTGCGGATGGGCGCGCGTCGTCGCGGCGAGGTGGTACTCGCGGCGCAGATCGTCGCGTTCCGCGTAGGTCATGAACGGGATGCGGTCGGTCGGATCGGTCGAGAGCGTGATCGAGCCGTCCGCGGCGGGCGGATGCGCTGCGATGAAGTCCGCCGGCAGACCGACCAGGCCGCTCGCGCCCTCGGCGATGCGGTAGGTGTGCCCGTGCGCGACGATGTTGCGGTCGAACTCCTGACCGACTTCGACCAGTTGCCTGCGCAGTTCCGTGATGCGCGCGCGCGTCGCGTCGTCCTTGTCGACACCGCTGCGACGGTAGTCGCGCAGCGCGTGTTCGACGAGGCGCCGCGACTGCTCGTCCGTGAGCTTGGCGAGGTCGACGCGCGCCAGCGCTGCGTACACCTCGCGATCGAGCGACAACTCCGTGCCGAGCGCCGCGAGTTCCTGCTCGAGCTGCTCGGCCAGACTGCGCGTCGCCTCGTCGGGGTGTGCGTTCGCGAAGATCCCGAGCCAGCCGCCCAGCCCGTTCAGCGCGCGCGCGATCGCATCGAAGGCGCGGCACACGCTCTCCGGCGCCGCGTCGGCCGGCAGTGCCTTGAACTCCGCCAGCCGCGCGCGTGCGGCGGTGATGCGCGAACGCGCGAACTCTCCGAGGCCCTGTGCTGACGGGACGGTCGTGACGTGCATGGGCTCTCTGCGGGTCAAGTGCGAGCGCGCGCCCACTGGAGGAGCGCCGCACTCTGCACGTGGAAGTCGTGGCTGCCGCCGGTGAGCGGCGACTTGAAGAAACAGGCCAGGTGCGCGAGTTCACCGCTCACACCGTCGCGCAATGCGAGTTCGGCGAAGCGCGCGAGGTCGATCACGAGCGGCGCCGCCAGCGCCGAATCCGAACCGGTCCACGTGAACTGCAGCGACATGCGCGCGCCGAGGAAGCCCTCGAAGTGCACGTAGTCGAGCGCCGTCTTCCAGTCGTGCAGACTCGGCACGTAGTCGATCGCGACGTGCGTGTGCAGCGTCGGCGAGTCACCCAGGATCGTGCGCAGCGCCGCGTCCTTGTTCTTCACCTTCGCGGCTTTGTGCAAGGGATCCGCGAGCACGGCCCCGTCGCGATTGCCGAGCATGTTGTAGCCCTGCCACGCGAGCACGTTCAGGTTGCGGTGCGCGAACATCGGCGCGAGCGCCGTCTTCACGAGCGTCTCCCCCGTCTTGCCGTCGTCGCCCGTGATCGGCAGGCCGCGTGCGCGCGCGAACTCGCGCAGCGCGGGCCACGTCGCACCCGCGCTCGGCGTGAAGTTGACGTGCGCGCAACCGGCGGCGAGTGCGGCATACGCGTAGAGCGTGCTCGGCGGCAACTCGGTGCCGTCGTCGAGCGCGCGTTCGAACGCCGCGAGGCTCCCGGCGGCGGACGGCAGCGCGAGTGCCGCCTCGGTGCTCGCGACGTTGACGACGACGACGCGCGCGAGAGCGTTGGCCGTGCGGAAGGCCACGAGATCCGCGACGAGAGCGCGCACCTGCGCGCGCCCGCTCGCCGTGCTGCGAGTGCGCACCACGGGCAACGCGTTCACGTCCGCGCGCGTCGACACACCGGGCACGATGCGCGCGTCGACGGCGCGCGCGTGTTCCGCACCGCCGGCCGCCAGCGCCGCCGGCAGGATGTTGTTCGCGACGAGTTCCGCCGCCGCGTCGGCGAGGGAGCCGCCGCGCACCTCCCAGCCGCCGACCACGAAGCTCGCCAGCGGCGCCAGATCCGCGCCGGCGAAGTCCGCGAGTTCGCTGACGAGCCCGATCGGTTGCGCCCGTCCGCTCACCAGCGCCGCCAGGCCGTACGTCACCGTCGTCGCGATCGCCCCGCGCGCGCCGACGAACCACAGGCCGATCGGGGGCGGGGCGGAACTCTCGTGTTTCGTCATGCATTGCGCGCGCCGCCGCGGTCCGCCGCAGCGCGAGGGCGACCACTCCAACGGCCGCCGCGCGCTGCGGCAAGGCCGGAGCCCACCTTTCGGCGCAGCGCGCGCACAACCGGAGCGAACGTGCGTCGCAACGGAGTCACCTGCCGCCGTCGCCGGCGTCGTCGCCCGCTCCACTGCGGTCGCGTTCGCCCGCCGCACGCCGCGCGGCGTTCCACGCGTCCACGAGTCGGCGCTCGTGCGGCTCGAGCCACGCGACGCGGCGCGCGGCGCGCTCGGGTTCGTCGGCGAGCGGCACACCCGTCGGAACGGTCGCCGGCGGGCGCGCGCTCGCGTCCCCCTCCGCGCCCCCCTCCGCTCCGGCACTCGGGCCGAGCCCTTCGCCCGTGCCCTGCGACGCCGCGCCGCCCGAGTCGGCTCGCGCTTCGCGTTCTTCGCCGGCTCGGCGTTGCGCGGCAGCGAGTTGCAGCGCGGCCTTCTCGCTCACGCGCGCCAGCGCCGCGCGCGGGTCGAGGCGCGCCGTCTGTTCGGCCAGTTCGCGTTCGAGTTCGGCGAGTCGTTCGGCCGCGAGCGGCGCGTCGTCCGCCTCGCGTGCGACGCGCCGCAGCTCACCGACGAGCTCAGCGAACTCCGCCCGCTGCGTCGCGTCGAGCGCGTCGTCCGTCGAGACCGCGCGTGCGAGTGCATCCGCCGCCTCCGTCGCGAGCGCTCCAGGACGGGCGGCCTGACGTGTGTCGACGTCGATCGCGAGCGCGAGCAGCGCCGTCGCGACGAGCGGCGCCACGACCGCCGGCGCGATCGTGGCGGCGTGGCCGGCCGTGCCTGCGCCGCGCGGCAGCCGTGAAAGCACACGTTGTGCGAGCAGGACGTCGAGTTGGTTGGCGCGACCCGAAAGCGCGCGTTCGAACGCCGCGACGAGGCCGAAGCGCGCACCGTGGCGGCGATCGAGTTCGCGCGCCGTGTCTGCGAGGCGCGGCAGCGTCGAGTGCACGAGCGCGGCGAACACACCTGCGGCGGCGAGGCCCGCGAGCACGAACCCGTCGCGCTCCCACGCGTCCTCGCCCTCGTGAGCGACGGCGGCGAGCGTGGCGGCGAAGGTCGCGACGCTCCACAACGCCGCCTCGCCGAGCCGCAGCGCGCGCAGCGCGAGATGGGCGCGGCGCACGAGCGCGAGCACAGCGCCCATCGGCGCCGCTTCGGTTCGTTCGGTGTTCGAGGACGGCACGTGGTGTTCGCGAGCGCGGCGCGGCCCCGGCCGCAGTGCTGCGCGGATCGATTGTAGGCTCAGCGCGCTACCTCCCACCGACGCCCATGTTTCGCGCACCGACCGTTCCTTTCTCGCCGCCGTCCGTCGCCGCCTTCGTCTTCGCTGCCGGCGCGCTCGCTGCGTGCGGCTTCGCCACGCGCGCGGCACACGCGCAAGACGAAGAGCCGGCCCGGCTCGAGTTCGAACGCAGCTCGGGCGGCGAAGTGCTGCCGGAAGAGGCCGCGTACGACGCGCTGCACTACGCGATCGCACTGACCGTCGACCCCGTGGCGCGGCGCATCGACGGCACGGTCGAGTTGCGCGCGCGCCTCGTCGCGGCCTCGCCGTCGATCGTGCTCGATCTCGATCCGCTGCTCGCGGTGCAGAGCGTCGCGCTCGACGGCACCACCGTCGAGACGCCGCGTGTCGACGACCGCCTGTACGTTCCGACCGCGGGCCTCGCCGTCGGCGCACAGTTCACCGTCACCATCGCCTACGGCGGCGAGCCGCTCGTGGCCGCGAACCCGCCGTGGAGCGGCGGCTTCACGTGGACGCAAACGCGCGACGGGAGTCCGTGGATCGCGACCAGTTGCCAGGGCGAAGGCGGCGACCTGTGGTGGCCGTGCAAGGACCATCCGTCCGACGAGGTGCAATCGCTGGACCTCGCGATCCGCGTGCCCAATCCGCTCGTGGTCGCGACGAACGGCCGCCTCGTGTCCGTCGACGACGGCGGTGACGGCTGGTCGACGCACCGCTGGCACGTCTCGACGCCGATCAACAACTACGGCGTCGCGCTGGCGATCGCGCCGTACGCGACGCTCACCACGGACTACGAGAGCGTCGACGGCAGCACATTCCCCTTCACGTTCTGGGTCCTGCCCGAACACGCGGGCCGCGCGAAGAAGGTCTTCGCCGAGTTCCAGCGCCACATGCGTGTGCTCGAAGAACTCTGCGGCCCCTATCCGTTCCGCGGCGACAAATACGGCGTCGCGCACGTGCCGTTCCTCGGCATGGAACACCAGTCGATCATCGCCTACGGGAGCGAGTTCGGCGTCGATCCGTGGAACGGCCTGCCCTACGACGCGCTGCACTTCCACGAACTCGCGCACGAGTGGTGGGGCAACCTCGTCACCGCTGCCGACTGGAACGACTTCTGGATCCACGAGGGCATCGGCACGTACATGCAGCCGCTCTATCTGGAGCGCACCACCGGCGCCGACAACTACCGCGCGAAGATGCAGTTCGACCGCGGCTCGATCGGCAACAAGGGCGCGCTCGCGCCGCGCGGCGCACGCAACACGAAGTGGATGTACTTCAGCGGTCGCGGCAGCGACTCGCCCGGCGGCGACATCTACTACAAGGGTTCGTGGGTCTGCCACTCGTTGCGCTGGTTGCTCGGCGACGAGAAGTTCTTCGTCGTCTTGCGCCGCTGGGCCTATCCCGATCCGGAGTCGGAGAAGACGACCGACGGCAGTGCGTGCCGCCTCGCGACGACGGACGAACTGCTGGCGATCGCCGAAGAGCACTGCGGCCTCGAACTCGACTGGTTCTTCGACGTGTACGTGCGCAACGCGCCGCTCCCGACCCTCGTCGAGGAGGTCGTCGAAGGCGAATTGCGCCTGTCGTGGAGCCACCCTTCGAACCTGCCGTTCCCGATGCCCGTCGAAGTCGAACTCGCCGGAAGCCGCCACCGCGTCGCGATCGGCGAGGACGGCATCGGTCGACTCGCCGTCGGCGCACAGAAGTTCACGGTCGATCCCGACGGCTGGTTGCTGCGCGAGAAGCCGGGGCGGCGCGCGCGCTGAAGGACCGGGAGCTTCCGTGGCTCACGTCGATCAGCGTTGCTCCGGCGGCAGGTGAATCGACGATCGACGATCGACGATCGGCGATCAGCACTCGACGCCGTTCGCTGGCGCTGCAGCGCGGCTCGAAACGCGTCGACGGAGTGAGTGCACAGCGCTGCGTCAATCGACTGATTCCGGTAGCCATCTCATTGGCTCGCTCGGCGCCATTTCACGGGGCAATTCCTGCTGAAAGCACCGGCAATCGAGTGCGTGGTTCGTGTTCGTTCGTGGTCCTCATGTTCGTCGCAGCGTGTTCGAGCTGCGCCGCTGTACGTGGTTCGGCTCAGCGCAGTTGCCGTCGTCGAGGCTCGATGAACGCTCTGCAACGGATCCCCGCCGATGTCGCGCGCGACCATCGCCTCGTGGTGATCTCCACAGTGCGTTCCGCACTCATGGCGCCGTCACCCAGGCTCCAGATTCGAGGTGTCCGACATGGCTGCACTCGTGCAAGTTCGACGGCGCGCGCTTCCCGCGGCCGCCATCGTGACGATCGCCACCGCTCTTGCGGCTCACTACGTGGGCGCGCCGAGCCCCGCTGCGCTCCCCGCTGCTTCCGGCCCGCCGCGCGTGATCGCGTGGAACGACCTCGGGATGCACTGCATCGATCCCGACTTCTCGATCTTCTCGATCCTGCCTCCGTACAACACCATCAACTCGCAGTTGATGATCGGCGGTCAGTTGGTCACGGCGGTCGGTCCGTACTCGGTGACGTACGAGGCCGTCGCGGACGCGACCGGTTCGATCAACTCCACCTCGGTCGGCAAGACGAACTTCTGGCAGTACGCACAGGCGCTGTACGGAGCCGTCCTCGCGCCGGACGTCGGCCTCGCCGGCAACGCCATGCCGGGTCTGGCGAACGTGCCGCAGCCGATGCACTTCGACGGCAACCGCGACTGGTTCCAGGGCGAGGGCATACCGATCACGCCGATCGACGACGCCCAAAAGCTGAACCCGTACCCGCTCATGCGCATCGTCGTGCGCAACACGAGCGGCGCGATCGTCGCGAGCACCGTGACCGTCGCACCCAACTCCGCGGAACTCGAATGCAGTCGCTGCCACGCGTCGGGTGCGAGTCCGGACGCGCGGCCCGAGGGCGGTTGGGTGTTCGATCCCGAGCCCGTGCGCGACGACCACTTCAACATCCTGAAGCTGCACGACCGGCACCTCGGTGAAGCGGCGTACGACGGAGCGCTCCTCGCGAGCGGCTACGGCTCCGCCGGCCTCTTCGCCGGCGCGGTCGCCGGCACGCCCGTGCTGTGTGCCGCGTGCCACGGCACGAATGCGCTGCCGGGCACCGGCCTCGCGGGCGTCGCTCCGATGACCGAAGCGATGCACGGACTTCACGCCAACGTGCGCGACGAGACGGGCACGCCGCTCGACGACAACCCGACGCGCACCTCGTGTTACCTGTGCCACCCGGGCACCGTCACACAGTGTCTGCGCGGCGCGATGGGCAAGGCCATCGGTCCCGACGGCGACTTCTCGATGCACTGCCAGAGCTGCCACGGCGCGATGGCGGACGTGGGCGAAGTGGGCCGCGTCGGCTGGTTCGACCAACCGACCTGCGACAACTGCCACACGGGCACGGCGACGCTCAACAACGGCGCGATCCGCTTCACCGACGTGTACGACCAGAACGGCAACGAACACGTCGCCGTCTCCGACGTGTTCGCGACGGACGCCGACACGCCCATCCCGGGCTTCTCGCTCTACCGCTTCTCGACCGGCCACGGCGAGTTGCAGTGTTCGGCCTGCCACGGTTCGCCGCACGCGATCCAGCCGACGAACTTCGCGAACGACAACCTGCAGTTCGAGCAGCTCCAAGGCCACGCGGGCACCCTCAGCGAGTGTTCGGTGTGCCACACCGGCCTCGAGGACGATCAACTCCTCGGCGGACCGCACGGCATGCACCCCGCAACCGCGGCGTGGGCCAACGGCAAACACGGCGACTTCGCCGACAACGATCTCCAGTCGTGCCGCGCGTGCCACGGCACGAACGACCGCGGCACGGTGCTGTCGCTCGCGCAGGACCACCGCTCCTACACGAACCAGTTCGGCACCCAGGTCTACGCACGCGGCAACGTCGTCGGCTGCTACGACTGCCACAACGGACCGAACGGTGAGAACGACTCGACCAACCCGCGCCCGGTCGCATCGGCCCTGTCGGTGAGCACTCCGACCGACGTTGCGATCGCCGTGACGCTGGCGGCGAGCGACGCCCAACCGCTCACCTACCGCATCGTCGAACAGCCGAAACATGGCACCGTCGCGTTCTCCGGCGGCACACAGGCCACCTACCGCGCCAAGGACGGCTACGTCGGTCTCGACGAGTTCACCTACGCCGCGCAGGACCCGTTGACCGACTCGAACGTCGCGACGGTGCACGTCAACGTCACGGCGCCCGCATGTCGCGGCAGTGCCGAGCCCTACGGCCACGCGTGCGTCGGCAGCAACGACACACGCCCCTCACTCTCCGTGAGCGGCTGCCCGACGCCCGGCGCCTCGATCGCGATCCACTTCGACGACTTCGTCGGCGGCTCGGTCGCGCTCCTCGGTGTGGCGACGAGCCCCGCCGCGATCGAGATCGTGCCCGACTGCACGCTGCGCCTCGGCGCGATCCTCTTCGACTTCATTCCGGTCGTGTCCTTGAACGGGAGCGGCTCCGGCCAAGGCTCCGCCGTGTTGAACGCGCTCCTGCCTGCGACCCTCGGTACGCAAACGCTCTACCTGCAGGCCTTCGGCTACGACCCGTCGCAGAGCTTCCCGTTCGTCGGCTCGAACGGCGTGGAGCTGCACGTCGAGTGACCGTGGAGCGAGGTCCGCGCGCCCGCCGATCGAGGCGGGCGCGCGGCGCCGAGCGCGAAGCGCGTCGACGGTAGCTTGGTGTGATGGCACTGGGTTCCGGCATCGAGTGGACCGAAGCGACGTGGAACCCCGTGACGGGTTGCACGAAGGTCAGCGCGGGCTGCATGCACTGCTACGCGGAGCGCATGGCCAAGAGGCTCGCGGCCATGGGGCAGCCGAACTACCGCAACGGGTTCGAAGTCACGTTGCAGCCGGCGATGCTCGAACTGCCGCTGCGCTGGCGCCGCCCGCGCACGATCTTCGTCAACTCGATGAGCGATCTGTTCCACCGCGACGTGCCCGACGCGTACGTGCGACAAGTCTTCGACGTCATGCGTCGCGCACGGCAGCACCGCTTCCAGGTGCTGACGAAGCGCGCGGAGCGGCTCGCGCACTTCGACGTCGACTGGCCGAGCAACGTGTGGATGGGTGTGAGCGTCGAGGACCAGCGCCAGGTGGCGCGGATCGACGCGCTGCGCAGGGTGGGCGCCGCGGTGAAGTTCCTCTCACTCGAGCCGCTGCTCGGGCCGCTCCCCCACCTCGACCTCTCCGGCATCGACTGGGTCATCGTCGGCGGCGAGTCGGGCCCCGGCGCGCGCGCGATGGACGGGACTTGGGTGCGCGACCTGCGCGATCAGTGTGTGGCCGCGAGCGTGCCCTTCTTCTTCAAGCAGTGGGGCGGCGTGCACAAGAAGCGCACGGGCCGCGAACTCGACGGGCGCACGTGGGACGAGTTCCCGAGTGGAGCCGTGCCGCTGACGGCGTCGAGTCGCGCCTGATGGCAGCGGGCGCGTTCACTCGACGAGTTCCACGATGACCGTCGATTGCCTTCGACGCCGCGCCCGTCCAAGAACGAGAAGCGCCCCGCTTCCGCATCAACGCGGGAGCGGGGCGCTCGGTTCACTCAGGCCTCGCAGCGCTCGCGCGCCGCTCCGGTCTCACGGAGGGAAGCTGCCGTTGGCCTGCTTCGCCTCGCTCTGCCACAGCCAACGCGCGTTCATGAACGGGATGTTGTCGTTCGCGAGCGCACCGAGGATCGCGGGGTCCGTGATCTTCGGGCTCGTGATCGACAGCGCGTGTTGCGCGCGGACGATCGCCCAGCCGGTGTTGAAGTCTTCGACGCCGTCGCAGTTGAGATCGAGTTCGCGGCTGTCGTCCGGGGTCGTCGACAGGCCGGCGGCGGTGAAGTAGCCGGAGATCTGTGCGAGCGGCGTGCGCGTCCAGCAGGCGAACTGGAAGTTGCCGGAGAGCTGGAACTCGTCGTCGTTGTAGATGATGAACTTGATCTGCGTCAGGTACTCGGGGCCCGTGAAGCTGATCAGGACGAGGTCGCCGGGCAGGTTGCCGATGAAGCTGTCGATGTAGAGCTCGTCGGGCAGCTCGTTGTACTCGCGGCCGTCGAAGTCGCGCTTGCCGTCGCCGTCGAGGTCCGTGTTGGTCTTCTCGGGCACACAGGCTTGGAAGGGCTTCGCGGCGATCGCGTACATGCCGCCCATGGCCGAGATGATGTGCTCGGAGCCGATCAGGTGGTTGAACGACCAGTACGTGTCGAGCTGGTCCGGATCCATCGCCGAGATGACGAGGTAGCCGTTCGCGTTCGACGCGCTGTTGTGGCAACTCGTGAGCACCGACAGCGTGTCCGCAGGCGTCAACGTCTCGACCCGATCGTCGATCGTGCAGTTGGCGAAGAGGAACGGGGTCAGGCTCGGCGAGACGTTCACGTACTCGAAGTGGATGTCCGTCGTGCAGTCGCCGGCGCGGCCGGTGTTCGTCACGTTGACGACGTTGAACACCGACGGATCGAGCAGCGACGAACGGATGATCGGGTAGATCAACAGGCTGCCCGGCACGCAGCCGGTCACCTTGGGCGGCATCGGCGGCGGCGGTTCGGTGATGTCGACCACGTAGCCCGCACCCGCACCACCGGCGTCGTTGTTGCCTTGGTCGCCGTCGATGCCGGTCGCCCAGCTCGCTTCGATCGGAGCGCCGATCAACACGACCACACCGTCGATCGCCACGGAGAAGCCGAAGCGGTCGCCGATGCCGGTGTTGCTGGCCTTGATGTAGCTCTCCTGGCTCCACGCACCCGCGGCGAACTCGTACAGATACGCCGCACCCGCGAAGATCAGGCTGTCGTCGCTCTGATCACCGTCGATGCCGAGCGCACTCGAGTCCTCGTCGGGCGCACCGACGATCGCCTGGTGGCCCGAGATGGCGACACCGGTGCCGAAGCGGTCGTCCGCGTCGGTGTTCGAAGCCTTCAGGTAGGCCTGCTGGCTCCACACGCCCGCGGTGCGCGTGAACACGTACGCAGCGCCCGAGTCCGTCGCTCCGTCGTTCGCGCCGTCGCCGTTCACACCGGTCGACGCGCTGTCTTCGCGCGGCGCACCGATGATCGCCCGATCGCCGTCGAGGTCGACGTCACAACCGAACTCGTCGGCGCCGCCGTTGTTCGAAGCCTTCAGGTAGGCCTGCTGGCTCCAGACGCCTGCCGTGCGCGTGAAGACGTACGCCGCGCCGGAATCGACCGAACCGTTGTTCGCGCGGTTGCCGTTCACGCCGCTGGCGTTGCTGTCCTCGAACGGTGCACCCGCGATGAGCGAGTCGCCGTCGAGCGCGACGCAGCGACCGAACGCGTCACCCGCGTTCGTGTTCGCGGCCTTGATGTAGGCCTGTTGGCTCCACACGCCGCCGCTCCGCACGAACACGTACACGGCGCCGGAGTCGTCGGCCGCGTTCGAGGCTTGGTTGCCGTTCACACCGACCGCGTCGCTGTCCTCGCCGTCGGCGCCGACCGCGATCGTCTCGCCCGACACGGCCACGCCGACGCCGAACTGGTCGCCCGCGCCGTTGTTCGAGGCCTTGAGGAAGGCCTGTTGGCTCCAGACGCCGCCGTTGCGCACGAACACGTACGCGGCGCCCGAGTTCGACGAGCCGCGGTTCTGCGTGCCGTTCACACCGCTCGAGGAGCTGTCCTCCTGAAGCGCGCCGACGACCGCGATGTCACCCGAGACCGCGACCGACCAACCGAAGCGATCCTCGGTGCCGGTGTTCGAGGCCTTGAGGAAGGCCTGCTGCACCCAGGAGGTGCCGCTCTTCACGAAGACGTACGCGGCGCCGGCGTTGCCGGTTCCGTTCGTCGAGCCGTCGCCGTCCACACCGGTCGCGGCGCTGCCTTCGCCCCACGCACCGACGATGAACGTGTCGCCGTCGACACCGGTCGACCACGTGAAGAAGTCCTCCGGGTCCGTGTTCGAAGCCTTGACGTAGGCCGACTGCACGGTCGGGTCGATCGTGAGCGGATAGTCCGCTCCTTCGTCGTGCACGGTCAGCACGAGGTCGCCCGCGGCGACGTCGAAGTGCGCCGGGAAGCGATCGCCGTCGCGGTCGAACACGACGAGTCCGTCGTAGGAGAGTTGAACGGCGCCCGCGTCGTCGACGAGCGCGACGTCGCGGCCGTTCGCGTGGACCTGCGGCACGAGTGCGCCGCGCACGTCGAACACGAAGGCGAGTGTGTCGGCGGCGCCGGCGGGGCGCGTGTCGAGCGTGAAGCCGTGCTCCAAGCCGCCGCGTCCGTTGTCGAACCACTCGACGAGTCCGGCGCGCACGTATTCGAGGCGCGTGCCGTCGGTGCGGATGTCGAAGGGCGCGTCGGCGTGCACGTCGGCCGCGCCGGCGCCGAAGCGCAGGAGCTCGAGGCCGAACACGTGACCTGCGTCACTCGCGACTTCGAAGCCGCGGCCGTCGAAGTGCGTCGTGTAGCGCGCGGCGACGTGGCGAGCGCGCATGCCGCTCGCGTCGCTCGTCACGGCGTGGAAGTCGTCGACGATGGCGGCGCGCATGGCCGACCAATCCGAGACGCTCACACCGGCCGGGACATCCACGGCGACATCGGAAGCGCTCGACTGAGAGAAGGAACTGGCGCAAAAGGCGGTCGCGACGAGGCATGTCGCGGCGCCCACGAGGGGCAAGGACGAGTGTTGAGACATGGTGCTTCCGAGGCAGGAGTCCATGGTGCGAACGCACACCCACGACGCAGGAACGAGAGCGCCGGGACCAAGGTGCGCGAGCCGCGGCACACAGAGTGACGAGGTGCTCGTGGGAGCGCAAGAACCGCTCGGCGCGTGCGCCGGTGAGGTTTTGGCGAAGAGAAGGAGAATGCGAATTCGAAGGCCGGTGCGAGCGCTCGGGCGCGCGTTCCGGAGCACGGCGCACGCTGTGGAGCAGCGACTCGCTGCGGGGACCCACGGTGCTCCGGCGTGCACGAGTGTCACGCGGTTTGCACCTGTGCTCGGCCGGTGCCGGGCCGAATTCAGCGCGCGCGCCGGTCTGCCGCGTCGAGGTCGCCGGGCGCGACACGAGCACCGCTCGCGAGGCGCCGCCGCACGAGGTCGGCGAGTGCCGCGTCGTGCGCGCGTTGCGCCTGTGTGCGCTTCGCGAGGCTCCGCAACGGCAGCGCGATGCGCTGATTGCCTGCGAGTTCCTGGGCATTTCGCGCGAGGAAATCCCAGTACAGCGGGGTCAGCGGGCAGTCCTTCTTCGGATCGAAGGCACACGCGCCGCAGTGGTCGCTCTGGCGCGCGACGTACGGGGCGCCGCTGACGTACGGCTTCGTCGTCATCAGCTCCCCCACCGCGAACGTGCCCATGCCGAGCACGTTCGGCTCGACCACCCAGTCGTACGCGTCGGTGTACGCGCACCAGAACCAGTCGGTCAGTTCGCGCGGACGGACGCCGAGGAGCGTCGCGACGTTCGCGAGCACCATGAGGCGCGTGATGTGGTGCCCGTAGCCGGTGCGCCACACACTCGCGACCTCGTGATCGAGGCACGCGAGGCCGGAGGCACTGCCCCCGTAGACGCCGCCCCAGTAGGCGGGCGGCAGCGGCAGGTCCGCGGCCAGGTGGTTCGGCGCGGCGTGGCCGTTCACCAGCGGCGCGCGGCCGCGGTCGTCGCCGCCGAACTGGGGCGCGAGGTCGCGGAAGCCGTCCGTCGCCAGGTGCACGTGCCGCACGAACTCGCGCCAGCCGAGCACCTGCCGCACGAAGCCCTCGACGGACGCGAGCGACGCGCTGCTCGCGAGCACGTCCTCGCACAGCTCGCCCGGCAGGAGACGACAGAGGTTCACGAGGCCCGCCACTTTCGCGTGGAAAAGTGCGAGCGACTCACGCGCCATGGCGTCCTCGTACGGCCCGAAGTGCGCGAGCCCGTGTTCGAGGAAGTGCCGCCACAGCGCACGCGCGTCGGCGGCGCTCGTCGGCAGGTCGCGAGGGTTCAGTTCGCCGGGGTGCGAGGCGTAGCGCGTGGCGACGA
>JBIKNC010000033.1:0-25331 GCA_044358925.1 Planctomycetota bacterium
TCGAGTCCGGCGCGGTGCTGGAGGCGCTGCTGTCGCGGACGCCCGCGACGCTCGAGGCACAAGTGCGCGACGTCGCTCCCGACAGCGCGTTCGCGCTCGAAGACGGGCTCGACGTGCACGAAGCACAGGTGCTCGTGCTGTTCACCGGCCCGCGCGCGCGGCTCGCTCGCAGCGCCGCGGGCGTCGAGGTCGCCGGCCGTGTCGCCGCGGGTGCGTGGGAGGATCCGGTGCTCGGCATCGACGGCGCGGCCGTGCTGTCGCCGGAGAACCTGCTCGAGTACGGCGTCGGCTTCGCGGTGACGGTGCCGATCTTCGGCTCGAACCGCAGCGCACGGAATGCGGCCGACGCGTCGGCGCGCGCCGCCTTGGCCGAAGCCGAGGCGGCCGAGTGGAACGCGCGCCTCGCATTGCGCGCGGACTGGGCGCGCTGGAGCGCACTCGAGCGGCGCGTGCGCGACGAAGAAGCGCTCTTCGCGGCGATCGGTGAACTCGCGGAGCGGGTCGAGGCGTGGCGCTCGGGCGGTGCGCTTTCGACGTTCGAAGCGCGCCTCGTCCAGACGCGCCACACGTCGCAGCGCATCGCGCTCGCGGCATTGCGTGACCAAGTCGAAGAGGCGCGCCTCGGACTGTTCGCGGAACTCGGACTGCACCACACGAGCGGCATCGAGTTGATCCCGAGCGGCGCCGAGCCGCACGAGTCGTTGACTGCGGACGTGGCGCTCGAGCTGCTCGCCGCACACAACCTCGAACTCGTCGCAGCTCATGCGCGGTACGACGCAGCCGAAGCGGCACTGGCCCTCGAAGTGCGCCGTCAGTATCCCGACCTCGGGCTCGGGCTCGGTGCCGGAAGCGAGGGCGAGGACGACCGACTGTTGTTCGGGCTCGAGCTCCCGCTGACGCTGTGGAACCGCAACGCACGAGCGATCGCGATCGCTCTCGCGCAGCGCGCGTTCGAGCGCACGCACTACGAGACGGAGCTCGCGCGTGTCGCGAACGAGTACGCCGACGCGCGGCGCCGACTCGAAGGAGCCGCGACGAGGCGATCCGTCGTCACCGACGAGTTGCTGCCGCTGATCGAACTCCAAGCACAGGACCTCGCGCTGCTGCGCGAGAGCGGCCGACTCGACGTCTCCGCGCTGCTCGAAGCACTCTCCGCGCGCGCCGACGCACTCGACACCGCCGTGACGGTCGAAGTCGAGTTCGCGCGCGCTGCCGCCGACCTCGAGCGCCTCGTCGGCCCGCCGCAGCACGCTCAGTCGCACGTCGAGCGTTGAACGTCGAACGTTGAACGGGCGCGAACGAACCACATGAGACACGTCCTCGTCACTCTCGTCCTCGCGTGCGCCGCGAGCTGCTCGCCGACGCCGGCGCCGATCACGGAACAGCACGCCGACGAAGAAGCGGCGCCGATCACGAACCGCATCTCGATCCCCGAAGCGGTGCGGGCCAACCTCGGCATCACGTTCGCACGCGTGGAGTCGCGCGCGGTCGCGGCGACGTTGCGCGTGCCGGGGCGCTTCGAAGCGCTGCCCGCGGCGACGTGGCCTTACGCCGCCCCCGCCGGCGGTCGCGTCATGTTCGTTGCTCCGCGATTCGGCGACGTTGCAGCGGGCGACGTGCTCTTCACCCTCGAATCGCCCGATTGGCTCGCCGAGTTGCAGTCCGTGCGCGACGTGCGCAGTGAACTCGAGTCGACACGCGCGCGCCGCTCGATGGTCGACGAGCAGATCTCGAGGAACGTCGACCTCCAACTCGCTTCGGAGGAGGCCCGTGACCACTGGGATCGACGCGCGCACGAACTCGCCGAGTTGCAAGCGAGCGGTGCGGGCGTCGCCGACGCCCTCGCGCAGGCGCGCGGCGAAACACTCGCTGCTGCCGAACGCTCCGCCGAGGTGGATGTCGTGATCGGAGAGCTGCTCGCCGAACGCAGGGTGCTGGACCTCGCGATCGCGCGCCTCGTACCTGCCGCCGAAGCGAGCGAGCGCAGCGCGGCCGCGCGCATCGGCCTCGACTCGAGCGAGTTTGCGCGGCGACTCGTGTCGGAGCCCGCCACGGTCGGCTTCCTCGAGATCCGCGCCGTGCGCGCCGGTCGCGTCACCGACGTCGCGGCCGAAGTCGGCAGTTGGGTCGAGGCCGGTGCGCCGCTCGTCACGGTCGTCGACAAGAGCGCCGTGCTCTTCCGCGCGAGTGTGCTGCAGTCCGACATCGGCCTCCTGCGCGAAGGTGCGACGTGCAGCATCGCCGCGCCGGTCGTCAGCGAACGCACACGCTCGATCGGCGTCGGTCAATCGGTCGCGGGGCGACTGCACGTCGCTCCGACGGCGAACGCACACGACAACACGATCGACGTGTTCGTCGAACCGCTCGAGAGCGCCGACTGGGCGCGCCCCGGCGTCTTCGCGCGCCTCGAGTTCGAGTACGACTCGACCGTCGAACAGGTGCTGTCCGTTCCGCTCTCGGCGATCCAGCGCGACGGTCTCGTACCGGTGCTGTTCCGCCGCGACCCGCAGGATCCCGACCGCGTCATCCGCATCGAAGCCGACATCGGCCTCGACGACGGACGTTGGATCGAGATCGCGAGCGGCGTGCGCGCGGGCGACGAGGTCGTGCTCGACGGCGCGTTCCAACTCCTGCTGGCGAGTTCGGGCTCGATGCAGAAGGGCGGCCACTTCCACGCCGACGGCACGTTCCACGAAGGCGAGGACTGAACCCGGCACGCGCTCTCCCTCCGCACGGATCCACAGCACCCGCCGCCATGCTCGGTTCACTCATCCGCTTCTCGATCGAGCGCTCCGGCCTCGTCGTCACCGCCGCGGTGCTGCTCGTCCTGTTCGCCGTGCAGCGCCTGCCGCACATGGGCGTCGACGTGTTCCCCGAACTCGACGCGCCGACGGTCGTGATCATGGCCGAGGCGGGCGGCCTCGCCGCCGACGAGGTCGAGCAGTTCGTCACGTTCCCGATCGAATCCGCGGTCAACGGCCTCACCGGACTGCGCCGCATCCGCAGCGCGAGTGCGATCGGCCTCTCGATCGTGTGGGTCGACCTCGAATGGGGCGCCGACGTCTTGCGCGCGCGCCAACTCGTGAGCGAACGCCTCTCCGCCGCGCGCGAGAACCTGCCGGACGACGTGCAGCCGTTCATCACGCCGATCTCGTCGATCGCGGGCGAGATCATGCTCGTCGGACTCTCGTCGCCGGACGGGCGCGCGAGCCCGCTCGAACTGCGCTCGTACGCGGAGTTCGACCTGCGGCCGCGTCTGCTCGCGGTGCCGGGGATCGCGCAGGTCGGCGCGATCGGCGGCGAGTTGCCCGAGTACCAGGTCATCGTGTCGCAGGAACGCCTGCGCTCGTTCGGGCTCACTTTCGAGGACGTCGCAACGGCGGCCGGTGAGTCGCACAGCACGCTCAGCGCCGGCTACCTCGCGAACGTCGACCACCTCGAGATCCCGTTGCGCCAGCACAGCCGCGTGCGTTCGATCGCGGACATCGAACAGACGGTCGTGCGTGCGGACGAACACGGCACGTTGCGCATCGTCGACGTCGCCGACGTGCGCATCGGCGGAGCACCGCGGCGCGGCACCGCGACCGTCGACGGCCACGCGGCCGTGGTGCTGAACATCCAGAAGGCGCCGCGCACGAACACCCTCGCGCTGACGGAGCAGCTCGACGCCGTCTTCGATCAGGTCGAGGCCGCGCTGCCGGCCGGCATGGCGCTCGAGCGCGACGTCGTGCGCCAGTCGCACTTCATCGAACGTTCGGTCGACAACGTCGTCGCGGTCCTGCGCGACGCCGTACTGATCGTCGCCGTCGTGCTCGTCCTGTTCCTGATGAACTGGCGCACGACGCTCATCACGTTGACGGCGCTCCCGATCTCACTCGCGGCGACGCTGCTCGTGATGGACTGGTCGGGCCTCGGCCTGAACGTGATGACGCTCGGCGGCCTCGCGGTTGCGATCGGCGTCCTCGTCGACGACGCGATCATCGACGTCGAGAACGTGCACCGCCGCCTCGGTCAGTCGGGGCGCGAGCGTTCGCTCGCCGAGACGATCTTCGCGGCCAGCAACGAGATCCGCCCCGCCATGGTGATCGCGACGGCGATCATCGTGATGGTCTTCGTGCCGCTGCTCTTCCTCGAAGGCCTCGAAGGGCGCTTCTTCAGTCCGCTCGGACTGACGTACATGGTCTCGATCGGCGTGTCGCTCGTCGTCGCGCTGACCGTGACGCCCGCGCTGTGCCGCTTGCTGCTCCGGCCGCACGACCTCGGCGCCGACGGTGAGAGCGACGGGCGTTTCGTGCGCGCACTCAAGCGCGTGTACGCGCCGACGCTCGACTTCGCCTTGCGCATGCGCAAGAGCGTCCTCGGCGTCTCGGCCCTCGCCACGGCCGCCGCGTTGTGGCTGGCGAGCACGTTCGGCTCGTCGTTCCTGCCGACGTTCAACGAAGGCGCCTTCACGGTCTTCCTGCTCGCGCCGCCGGGCACGTCGCTCGAAGAGAGCGACCGCCTCGCCTCCGCGGTCGAGAAGCGCCTCGTCGCTCTCGAAGGCGTGCGTTCGGTCGCACGCCGCACCGGTCGTGCGGAGCGCGACGAACACGCCGAGCCGGTCAGCAACTCCGAGATCGAAGTCACCGTCCTGCCCGACGCGAGCCAGCCCGAGGTGCGCGCGCGCATCGACGAAGTGCTCGCGTCGATCCCGGGCATGACGACGATGGTCGGCCAGCCGATCGAGCACCGCCTCAGTCACGTGCTGTCGGGCACGCCCGCCGCACTCGCGATCAGCGTCTTCGGCGAGGACCTCGACGGCCTGCGCGCGATCGCGAAACAGATCGAGGCCGAGGTGCGCGAGATACCCGGCGCTCGCGACGTCAATGCGAACCGCGAGGTGATGATCACGTCGTTGCCGGTGCGCTACCGCCGCGCCGACCTCGCCGCCTTCGGCCTCACGCCCGCCGGCGTGGCGGAGCAGGTGCGCGACGCGCTGAACGGCGACGTCGTCGGGCTCGTCAACCAGGGCTCGCGCCTGATGGAGATCGTCGTGCGCCTCGCCGAGGACGAGCGCGACGCGATCGACGACGTCGAGAACCTGATCGTGCGCGGCCCGACGGGAGCGCTCGCGCGACTCTCGGACATCGCCGACATCGGGCCCGAACGTTCGAGCAACCTGATCACCCGCGAGAGCGCACGCCGCAAGGCCGTCGTCTCGCTCGACGTCGCCGAAGGCCACAACCTCGGCGACCTGGTCGAGGTCGTGCGCGCGCGCGTCGACCCGCTGGTCGCCGCGGCCGGCTTCACCGTCCACTACGGCGGTCAGTTCGAAGCGCGCGAATCCGCCGCGCGAGCGATCGGCGTGAGCGGACTCGTGACGCTGGTCGTCATGTTCCTGCTCCTGCAGGCCGCGACCGGATCGACGCGCTCGGCGTTGCTCGTGATGGCCAACATGCCGCTCGCTCTCATCGGCGGCGTCGTCGCCGTGTTCGCGACGGGCGGCGGCGGCCTCCTGGCCAACACCCTCGCGCTCTTCGGCCGCGGCGACTACGTGGCTCCGGTGCTGTCGATCGCGACGCTGGTCGGCTTCATCACGCTGTTCGGCATCGCCGTGCGCAACGGCATCCTGCTCGTCAATCACTACCGCCATCTCGAGACCGTCGAAGGCGCCGCGCCGCTCGATGCCGTGCAACGCGGCTCGCTCGAACGCGTCGTGCCAATCCTCATGACGGCGCTCTCCTCCGCGCTCGGCCTCGTGCCGCTCGCTCTCGCGCTGGGCGAGCCCGGCGCCGAACTCCTCGCACCACTGGCCGTCGTCGTGCTCGGCGGCCTGTTCACCTCCACGTTCCTCAACCTCTTCGTCGTGCCGGCCGGTTACTCGTTGGCCTTCCGCCTCGGAGTACCTCCGCGCCGTCGCTGACATCCCCGACCCGAAGTCCACACCGCCATGAAGACCCTCCGCCGTTCCGAGTCCTCCGCCCTCGCGCTCGCCCTCTTCGCATCGGCCGCTCTCCTCGCGTCCTGCAGCGACGAGAAGACCCCGCCGGCCGACGATCACGGCCACGAACACGCCGACGGCGACGGACACACGCACGAGGACGGGGACGTCCACAGCGGCACCCCCGTCGTGCTCCACGACGGCGCGCACGGCGCCTACACCGACCTGCACGTCACCTACTTCCGGCCGACGACGACGCCCGTCACCGAACTCGTGTTCGAGATCGCGCTCACCGGCCCCGCGAGCACCGTGCGCGGCCACGTGAAGAGCGCGAGCGGCGCCACCTCGCTCACCACGCGCGGCGAGCCCGAAGGCGCCCCCGGCGAGTTCCACCTGCACCTCGGCGAGCTGCCCGCCGACCTCGGCACGAGCGACGTCCTCGTGCTCGAGCTGGAACCAACTGGAGCCGCGAAGCAGACGCTCGAACTCTCGCTTGCCGTGCGATGATCTGCCGCAGACGCACGGGCCTGCGCCCTGACAGGGCGAAACGAGGATTGCACGACGAACGCTGTGCGCGGGCGACGACTCGTCGCATTGCTCGGGCCTACTCTTCTCTGAGTGGACACAACTCGATACGGGACTCGACACCGCCAGCGAGTTCGATTCCCGGCGCAGTACGCCCGAAGCCCGTGCTGGGAACGCTCACGTCAAGTTCGATCGTGCCCTCGATGTCCGCGTCGTAACGGAACTCGATGAATGAACCATCTTCGATGAGGTTCTGGAACCGCAGGATGCACCCGCGCCCCGCAAACGAGCCTCCGGTGTACCGGGCGTCGACCTGTAGCGACTCCTCTGATGCTTCGCCGACGACCAGGTCACTATGGACTCGAATCGTGAGCTTCGGACACTTGTGCATCTCGACGATCACGGTCTCGCTCGCGTAAGCCAATGACGCCGAGATTTGTGCAGCGGTGTAGCCTTCGTGGAAGGCCTGCATTCTCGCGTTGCCTCCGTAGTTCATCACCTCAAGCACACCCGACTTGGCCCTACGAAGTCGCGCTCCGCCAAGTCGCCGACTCGCAGACTCCTCGCTTGGCGCGACGTCGCAGCCCACGAGGGCTGCGAGCCTCTCACCCGAATCCGCATCCACTATCTGGAGTTCGACATGGCAGCGGTCGCCAAGCTCGACCACCTCGTTCACAACATCGTCGGCAACGCTGATCTGCATGACGAGTCCGATATCCCACACGCGGAGTTCGTACCGACCGTGCAGGAGCCCGGCGAACGCACCTCGAAAGCGGCCATCGTCGCCGACGCGCAATTGCGACAAGTGCGTCGGTATGACGTGATCCGCGAGTTCACCATTGCTTCCAATCGGGACCAAGGACGCCTGATAGGGAACGGGCCCGAGCGTAACCGGATCGACCGAGACGTGCTGTTCGTGGAATCCGCTCGAAGGCGGAACGAGTTCGACCTTCAGGACGGCCAGCTCGCTGGGTGCGGGAAGTTCGACGACGGTCCGGTACCACTTTTGACCGGTCGAAAGATCCTCGCGCGCGACACCCGTAGACTGCTTACCCTCCAGGGCATTCGCGCTCAAGGAGATGCCTCGTGCCGTGATCGCGGTCGGTTGCGGCGGAACACCTCGCAGCCGCAAGACAGCAGGCGACCCATGGACGGAGTAGACGCTGTCGTAGTTGCCATCCTCGGATTCGATCAAGATCTGATATGACCGGAACGGCGCGCCGCTTTGCGGCTCAATGACGATCTCCCACTCGACGGTGGGAACACCGACGGACGGCTCGATACCGGCAACGAAGCTACGTACCGGGATGGTGTGGAGTTCGCCGGATTCACAGGACACGAGAACGGCCTCGTGCACGCCGGAGGCTGCGATCGACGACACGTTCACAAAGTGTCCCAGCGCCGTGACTTGGGCGGACTGTTCTCGCGGAAGGGGATGCTCGAACGGCAGATCGCGGCGATTGAGGCCGACACGTGCCGCGTCGACGAGCCGGCTCGAGACCACGGTGGCCGGCAACGGCCGGCCGTCGTCTGTACAAGTGACGAAGGCGACTCCGGTAAGCGGAACGACGGTCAACTTTACTTCGCCATCCATAGGCGACTGCATGATATCGTTCGGCACGTAGTCCGCCCCATCGAAGCGAAGGAGCTTTAGCGTGAACGGCTGGTCCAGGGGCGCTTCGAGTGTGGTCCGACCGTCTACGAGAGACAACTTATCGACACGATTGGGAGCGAGCAGGCTCTCGCCGAGCCACCAATGGAGCTCAGCTTCGCCACTCCCCAATGGAGTGCCATCGATTGTCGCCAACACAACGGTCAAAGAGCCGCGTGTTATGTCTTGATCGCTCGAACTCTTTCTATGGTCTTCTCGTGGTTCGGCGTCGAGAACTTCTGCACTGTCGACCCCCACGACGACTTCGAATCCGACTCCCGGTTCACTACGATCGAGCGGTGCGAACCCTTGAGCCCCGCTGTGGGGGCCTCGGCTCAAGATCCAGATGCTCAGTATCGCGGTGATGACCCCCAGAAGTACGACGATCCCCCAGTACTGTCGCGACGAAAGCTGCGCTCGATTGATCGACATCGAAATCACCTGTTCGGTTGTTCAGCGGGTGCGCCGCCGAACGAGATTCTCGTCCGCCGGCGCGAATGAAGTGAGTTGCGCTGCCAGTTCGCTACTCATGCGAGACTCGCATGCGCGATCGAACGACACCTGCAACTCATCAGGACCGAGAGCAACTTCCAGTCAGGGGCACTGCGGTGTCGGGTGACAGAAGAACGCCACGCTCTCGCCAGGGATGAGGTACGCCTCGAATTGATACTGGCCGGTTCCAGTGACTGGCGCGTAATCGACCGACCCGTCCGGCTCGCTGGTGTCCCAGCTCATCGTCTTGCGGCACTGTCCCTCGCCCGTGCTGCACGGACCACAACTCACGAGAGAGTTGAGGTAGACGCGGAGCGCTTCGAGCGCCAGACGCTTGGCCTCCGCGATGGTGTCTGCAGTGCCTCCTGTGGCGTCGTAGTCCCCAGTTGGCGGTTGTATGCCGACGTGCTTGGACAAGGGATGGTGGTCGGCGGATTGGGCGCGAGCAAGGTCGTGCTACTTGCTCGCGCCACCGTGCTTCCACCAAAGGCCAGCAGGAGCGCCGAACTCGCGCACGCCACCGTCAATCCAAGTCTATTTGAAGTTTGCATGTGTTTTGTTCTCCACTCAAGCAGTCACGTAGTTACTGAACTGGAATCGGTACTCATCAAAGCACAGAATTTCTCGTGCGCCTCGTCGATTCCGAGCCCATCGCCACTGCAACTCGATCCATCGGACGAATACCCGATGGATCAAGCTCCAGTTGTATCGCTGAGGTCCGCCGCAATCGGGAGTGGTGCGGGACGCAATCGAGGCGGGTTGCTCGCCATGAGTGCAACACAATCCGCGCGCGCGTCCACCTTGGTGTCATCTCGTGTCCAGAATCAAACGCGCTCGACGCCGTCCCTTCATGGCAAGCACGCGGTGCCAAGCATCGCCATCGCATCCGCTGTTCGGCGCCGACTCTCGCTCCGCTGCAACACGACCCGCCAGTGTCAAAGGACGTGCAATGGCGCGGCGCCTCTATGGTTGATGCCCAAGAGACCTTGTGCGGATGCCAGGGGGGGGGGCGAGCCATTTGCGAGCGTCGAGGCAAAGTCGACTCTTCGGAGTGCTACTCGAGACGTGGAGGTCTTGTCAAGCCCTCCGTTCCCTCGAATGGGGAGCAGCCTTGGTGATCGCCCCCTCGCAGCGGCAATGCTCGTCATGGGCTGGACGGGCCTCGACCTCAACGTCTTGGCACTCGGCGGCTGGCCTTCGCGATCGGTGTGCTGGTCGACGACGCGATCGTCGACGTCGAGAACGTGCACGGCCGGGTCGGTGCACGTGCCAACAGCGGGGGTGCGATGACAAGAGCCGCCGCCGGCTTCACAGCGCTCTACGGCGGTCAGTTCGAAGCGCGCGAGTCGGCCGCGCGAGCGATCGGCGTGAGCGGACTCGTGACGCTGGTCGTCATGTTCCTGCTCCTGCAGGCCGCGACCGGATCGACGCGCTCGGCGCTGCTCGTGATGGCCAACATGCCGCTCGCTCTCATCGGCGGCGTCGTCGCCGTGTTCGCGACGGGCGGCGGCGGCCTCTTCGCCAACACCCTCGCGCTCTTCGGCCGCGGCGCCTACGTGGCCCCGGTGCTGTCGATCGCGACGCTGGTCGGCTTCATCACGCTGTTCGGCATCGCGGTGCGCAACGGCATCCTGCTCGTCAATCACTACCGCCACCTCGAGACCGTCGAGGGCGCCGCGCCGCTCGATGCCGTGCAACGCGGCTCGCTCGAACGCGTCGTGCCGATCCTCATGACGGCGCTCTCGTCGGCACTCGGCCTCGTGCCGCTCGCCCTCGCGCTGGGCGAGCCCGGCGCCGAACTCCTCGCACCACTGGCCGTCGTCGTGCTCGGCGGCCTGTTCACGTCCACGTTCCTCAACCTCTTCGTCGTGCCGGCCGGTTACTCGTTGGCCTTCCGCCTCGGAGTACCCCCGCGCCGTCGCTGACATCTCCGACCCGAAGTCCACACCGCCATGAAGACCCTCCGCCGTTCCGAGTCCTCCGCCCTCGCGCTCGCCCTCTTCGCATCGGCCGCTCTCCTCGCGTCCTGCAGCGAAGAGAAGACCCCGCCTGCCGACGACCACGGCCACGAACACGCCGACGGCGACGGTCACACGCACGGGGACGGCGACGTCCACAGCGGCACCCCCGTCGTCATCCACGACGGCGCACATGGCGCCTACACCAAAGTGCACGTCACCTACTTCAAGCCTGAGACGACGCCCGTCACCGAACTCGTGTTCGAGATCGCACTGACGGGTCCGGCGAGCACCGTGCGCGGTCACGTGAGGAATGGGCAAGGTGCCACATCACTCCCGACACGTGCGGAGGCCGAAGGCGCGCCCGGCGAGTTCCACCTCCACTGCGGTGAGCTGCCGGAGATCAGCGGCCACAAAGACGTGCTCGTTCTCGAACTCGAACCCGAAGGCGGAGAGAAGAGCACGCTCGAGTTGGCGATCACGTCCCCGTGGTGAGGCGCGGCCGACGAAGTGCGGATCGAACGGCGCTTCGAGCCGAACGACGCTGCGCTGATCCGCTGCCCTACGGTCGCCGCCGCCGCAATTGCAGCGTGCGGCGCGTTTCACGGTTCGACGAACCTTCCAGTGCACGTGCGATCGGATAGGCTCCCCCCGTGGACTTCGAGAACCCCATCTTCGTCGCCGAGGGCGGCTTCCCGCGCCTGCGCGAGATCGGCCGCATCCTCGCGCGCGCCGGCATCCCATCCCAAGTCGTCTCGCCGCCCGGCGCGTGTTCGACGAACGGTTGAGGCACCAAGTACCTGCTCGCGGTCGCGGGCACCGACGCGCGTGCCGCCGTCACCAAACTCGAAGAGGAGTCGCTCGCCGCGCTCGACCCCGTCGCGCGCAAGGCGGCGCAGCACATCATCGACCTCGATGCGGCCGAGAACGACTGCCCCGCGTGCGGCCGCCGGTTCGCGGGGCATCCGGCAAGGTGTCCGGGGTGTGGGCTGCGGATCGGCTGAGTCGAGGGCGAGCGCACGCGAGACACGTGAGGCCGCCCCCCGGAAGCTGCTCCATCGCAACCTGGGTTCGGGTGAACCGGCTTCCGGCGGCCGCCTCTGCGCGAGCAGTTGTGCGTCACCGCGGGAGGAGGAATCGGCTTCACTCCCGCCAGTACTTCTCTGGCGCGAGTGAATCAGCGCAGCGCACTTGCGCGTGGATGTTTCCCAAAGCGAAGTTGCCGAGAGCTCGCACCATCCACGCAGCGTCGGGCTCGATCTCGTACGGCGCCTGAAGCCCATGTGGCGAAGCGGGAGTGAAGCCTCGCTTGGTGTAGTAGCGCGGGTCCCCGAGAACGAAGACCAGTTGCACTCCTCTCTCCGCGAGCAGATCGCAACCTCTCTCGATCAAACGGCGCCCGACTCCTGATCGCTGAGCGGACGGGATCACCGCGAGAGGGGCGAGGATCGACGCTGTCGGCGGTTGCTCGGTTCCAAGCAGGCTGAGGCGCGTGAAGAGCACGTGCCCGATGAGTTTGCCTTGGTCCTCCGCGACTAGAGAAAGCACAGGTCGAGCACTCGGATCGCTGAGCAACGCATCGACGAGCAGACTCTCTTCATCCTGACCGAAGGCGAGCTCGTGGACCCGCAGCAGTGCGATTCGGTCGGCAGGTACGGCTTCACGGAGGACCATGTGCGACGGATCGAGTCGTGACGCCTGACGTCCGAGCTGAGCTGCCCGCACAGGCAGGCGCGGTGAGCCCGAACTGCGCTCATGCACAGTGTGCCGCGGCCCGGGCTCGAAGCACATGCCGTAGCAGGTCAGCATGAGCGCGGGGTTGGGCGTCGCCCCGGCGCGTGTTCGACGAACGCTCGAGGCACCAAGTACCTGCTCGCGGTCGCGGGCACCGACGCGCGTGCCGCCGTCACCAAACTCGAAGAGGAATCGCTCGCTGCGCTCGACCCCGTCGCGCTCGAGGCGGCGCAGCACATCATCGATCGCGATGCGGCCGAGAACGACGGTCCGGCGTGCGGTCGGCGGTTCGCGGGGCATCCGGCGCGGTGTCCGGGGTGTGGTTTGAGGATCGGCTGAGTTGAGCGCGAGCAACCGCACGACACGCACCACACACGCTCACCGACGAGCTCCGACGGTTACACCGCGTCTCGACCAACCATGCGGCCCAGCCTCGGCCAAGGGCCGTCGGCCTCAGCGAAGTGTTGGCAATTCGCTCAAGCAGACCGGTCGAGCCGCCTCACCGCAATGAGGTCACCGTCTGCGACCGCACGAACATCGGCCTCCTTCACGGTCACGAGCGCGACCGTCTTCCCGGACGCGCTGACGAACTCGACTTCGAGCCCATCGGGTTCGTACACGTGAACGACGGCTCCGAGGTCGCCGTGCCGCAGTCCGTGATCGGGTAGGTCGCGATTCAGAACGACGGTCTCGAGTTCTTTGAACTTCATGATCGCGCTCCAGGGTAGGCCGTCACGAACCGGGGGAAGTCTTCGCCGCGAAGTACGAGCCGCGCCAAGGCCGCTGGCTCGCGCAGCCCGAGCCCGACGCTCACAAGCACACTTCGACGCCGAGGCCCAACTCGCGCGCCGCCGCCAGCGCTCGCGAGGCGGCGGCCACGTCCTGCACGGCGTGGCCGACGGACTTGAAGAGTGTGATCTCACTCGCCGTCGTCCGACCCGGCGCCGAGCCGCTCGCGACATGGCCCAGTTCGGTCCACCGCTCGCGCCGCGTCGCGCCCGCGGCTTCGGCGGCGACCAGCTCGCCGGCCTCGGCGAGCGCGGCCTCGACCTCGTCGACGAAGATCGAGGACCGCGCGATCGTGCGGGTGTCGAGCTCGCCCATGTCGAGCGTGAACGATCCCACGGCGTTCACGTGCGCGCCGTCCGCGAGGTGCGCGCCGTCGAAGACCGGCGTGTGTGAGGGCGTCGCGGTGCAGACGATGTGGGCTCCGCGCACGGCCGACTCCGCCGTCGGCGCGGCGACAAGCCTCGCCGACACCTGCGGCTGCATCGACTCGCAGAACGCGCGCACGCTCTGCGACGTTCGAGCGTGGACACGCACCTCCGCCAGTTCACGCACCGCCGCGATCGCGAGGAGTTGCGTGCGCGCCTGCACGCCGCAGCCGATCAGCGCAGCGACGGAGGCGTCGTTGCGCGCGAGGAGATCGGTCGCCGCGCCGCTGGCGGCGCCGGTCCGCCACGCGGTCAATGCGGTCCCGTCGATCAGCGCTTGCGGCTCGCCGGACGTCGGATCGAGGACCAGCACGAGGCCGTTCACGAGCGCCTTGCCGCGCGCTCGGTTCCCGGGGAACACGGAGACGACCTTCGCCGCGAGGCCCATCGACGGAACGTACGCGCCCATCAGGAGCGACGTCGCCGCCTCGCTCTCGATCGGCAGCGCCATGCGTTGCGGCGCCACGGCCGCGCCGCTCGCGATCGCCGCGAACGCGTCCTTCATCGCGCGAATCGCCGCGGGCATCGGCAAGGCGGTGCAGAGGTCACGCTCGGAGAGGATGAGCAGCTTCACGGGACGAGACGGTAGCCCGCTCGGCGCGCAGCGAGAGCGGGGCGAGTCGACCTAGAATCGCCAGCGACGTGCCCAACCAGCTCCCGCCCAGCATCTTCAACGACGTGATCGGCCCCGTGATGCGCGGGCCGTCGAGTTCCCACTCCGCCGCCTCGGTGCGCATCGGACGACTGGCCCGCGATCTGTGCGGCGGTCAGCCCGACTTGGTGCTGATCGAGTTCGACACCGAAGGCTCGCTCGCCACGACCCACGAGAGCCAAGGCTCGGACATCGGCCTGTTCAGCGGCCTCCTCGGGTGGGAGGCGGACGACGAACGCCTGCCGCGCTCGCGCGCCGCGCTGGATGCCGCGGGGATCGAGCTCGTGATGCGCATCGCGAAGCTCGACGATCCACACCCCAACACCTACCGACTGACGCTGACGAAGAACGGCGTCGTTCACCGACTGGTCGCCCTCTCGACCGGCGGCGGGATGATCGAGGTGGTCGAGATCGACGGGAGCGCGGTCTCGCTGTTCGGCGACTACGCAGTCACGTTGCTGAGCGTCGAGGGCGGCGAACACGCCGCGGCCCGCATCGCCGCGACGCTCCAGGAGAAGCACGCGTCTTCGATCGACGAAGTGAGCGTCGCGGGCGAGACGCGCTCCCTCGTAGTCGTGAAGTCCCAGGAGTTCCTGACGGACGAGCAGTTGGCCGACCTGTCCGGCGTGACGCGCGTTCGACGACTCGGGCCGGTGCTGCCCGTTCGCTCGCGCAAAGGGCTTCGCGTTCCGTTCCTGCACGCGGGTGAGATGGCCGCCCGCTCGGATCCGCGCACCCGCAAGCTCTCCGACTTCGCCCTCGAGTACGAAACGGCCCGCGGCGGCATCGACGCACCCGCGGTCTTCGAACAGATGCGCGCGCTGCTGCGCATCATGAAGGGCGGCGTCGCTCGCGGCCTGGCCGGCACCGAATACGCGGATCGCATCCTGCCGCGCCAGAGCCACCGCTTCGCGGAGAAACTCGCGAGCGGCGCGCTGATCGAGGCCGGCATCCTCAATCGCGCGATCCTCTACGTGACGGCGCTCATGGAGGTGAAGAGCTCGATGGGCGTCTTCGTGGCCGCGCCCACCGCCGGCTCGTGCGGCACGTTCGCGGGCACGTGCATCGCCGCCGCCGAGGCCCACGACGCCACCGAAGATGCCACGCTGCGCGCGCTGCTCGCCGGCGGTTTGATCGGCGTGTTCGTGGCGACGCGCTCGAGCTTCGCCGCGGAGGTCGGCGGCTGTCAGGCCGAGACCGGAGCCGGAGCGGCCATGGCCGCAGCAGCGTTGGTCGAGTTGGCCGGCGGCTCCGCGGCCACCGCGCTCTGCGCTGCGAGCCACGCCCTGCAGAACGTGCTCGGCCTCATCTGCGACCCCATCGCCAACCGCGTGGAGGCTCCGTGCCTCGGCCGCAACATCGCCGGCGCCGCGAACGCGATCGCGAGCGCCAACATCGCCCTCGCCGGCTACGACCACCTCATTCCGCTCGACGAGGTCCTCGACGCGCACCGCGCGATCTCACAGAACATGGCGCGCGAGCTGCGCTGCACCGCCCTCGGCGGCCTCTCGATCACGCCGACCTCGAAAGCCATCGAGGCGCGGCTGTGCGGCGCGAGCGGTGCGGGCGGCTGTGGGAGTTGCGGCTAGGCGCGTCCAAGGTGCGGACGAGCCGCGACTCTCCTCCAGAATTCGGCCACCCGTACCGAGTGCTTCGTGGACCGGGTACCGCGGCCAGCCTCACTTCATGGCACGGCGATGGTGCTCAGAAGTGGAAGATCACACCCAGCTCGACTTCCAGCGCATAGTCCTCACGGGCGATGGGACTGTCCTGCACGTCGCTGCTGAAGTACTGGAACTCGAAGCCGGACACGATTTGAACGTGCTTGCCGATGAACTGACGATCGACGAGCCGCACGCCGGACGAGCGATATCCGCCATCCAAGTCCGTCGCCGCGAGTCCGGACGCAATCGCCTCTGACGGGCTGATCCCGAAGTCTCGGTTCAGGTTGTTGCTGTCGGCAAACGTGGAGAAGAGGAACGCCTCGGTTCCGCCGCCATCCTGCCGATCTCCGAACCGGTGCCCGGCGAAGAGGAAGCCCAGTGCACCGTAGTCGCTCCCCCCACCGGAAATCCGCGTGCCGACGTAGTTCCGCCACTCGCCATCGAAGGCGTACCGCACTTCGCCCGTGCCCGCGAACTCGTCGTCCCGGTCTTCGATGCCGTTGAGGTTGCCGTCATCGGAATCACTCTCTTCGCGCTCACCATCCAAGCCCAGGTCGACTTGGAGATACCACTGATCGCTCGGTCGATTCGTCCACGAGAGCTCCAGTCCTTCCCAGGAGAAGAGATGGGCGCCCGTTCTCCATTGAACGGCCAGGGCCGGATCGACTTCGAACTCGTATTCGTCCGAACCGTCGTAGGCGTTCTCGTACTCGACCCCGACGCCAACGGCAAAACCCCAGCCACCGCCGCGGGTGAAGTCCGGTGTGAACGGCAGAGGAAACAGCGGCCCCTCGTCTTCAGCTCGACCTGCGATGGGAGTGGCGGCGATCTCTGCGGATGCGATGGCGTCCCCCTCGTCCAATGCCGCAACCTCGTTGGGCTCTGCTGCCGCCGAGAAACCCTGAACAGCAGCCAAGGAGACGAGAGAAACGACGTGGTGGAGCATCGTGCAGGCCCTTATTCGATCGACCGGCTCGCGACCGGAGCGGCGAGGCGAGTGTAGCGCCGGAGGAGTGTGCAACCAGGCATGTGGGTGACGAAGCTGTACGGGCACATGGGTGACACTCACGAGTCCGCCGACGGCCCGGTCGCCACCACGACCCGTGCACGAGCATTCAGGAATCCGATCTCGAAAGAGCGGAGGTCAACGCTCCCGTTGAATCACTTACCGCGTCGAGACCTATTCAGGCATGCCCAAGAAGCTGGCCTACCCGAACCGATGTTGGAGTGGTTCGGATCTTGAGGGCGGACTCAACTTGGCTAAACGTGACGACTCACTAGCCGACTGGGTGCTGGCGGGCAACTTGCGCATACGAAGCGCGTGACGACCTCCGAGTTCCACGACAATGGCATTTCAGGCTTTGAACTCGTTGAAGAACTCATCGTCCAGTTCGAAAGTTGTTACGGCGCGTAGGCCCAACTCGTACCGTTCGAGCATATCGACGAGCTTCTCGCCATCTATCAACTCGATAGGAGGAGCCCCGTCGCGACTCGCTTCGCGCCGCGCTTCAGCAGTAAATGTGCCCGTCGTTATTATGATGCCCTTGTCGGCCCGACCGGACATGGCGCCTCGAAAGTCGCGCACGTGAGACGGCACAACCGACTTCGCGTATCGCTTGCACTGAAAAAGCACCTTGAAGGAGACGAGCGGATTGACCTGCAGCGTGCCGTAGCCATCGATACCCCCGTCGGAACTCTGGCCCGTTACGACTACTTGGCTGAATCCAGCCTCGCGCAACAACCGCTGCGATAGGCGCTCAAATCCTGCGGGATGGAGTGCAAGCAGAGTTTCCAGGACAATGTCACGGTAGTTCTTGGATGTACTACCAGTGCCCTCAGCGACGGTCTCCTCAAGTGCCTCGGGCTTCTTTTGCTTACGCTGGTCCTGAAAGTTCTTCACCCACCTAAGAAAAAGCTCGCGAGCCTGCGGCTGCGTAAGGAAGGTCGTAAGCCCCTTCTCCGTCAGACTCCAGACTCCATGCTTCGAGGAACCGATCAGGCCCTCCTTGACGAGATAGAACCGCGCCCAAGCAACTTGATTGCGGAATCGTGAACCTCCAGAGGAGAGAGTCTCGTTGAGAAGCTCGTCTGGAATCTTGAGATCGGAGGCCACGCGATCTACCGCTTCGTCGGCTCTTGCGGATCCACCGAGGCCTCGCAGCGCATCGAGTAAGGGCCCAAAGTACTTTACGAACTGGGCGCCTTCATCTTTGTTCTGTTTGGTCTTCGGCACCGATTTCTCCTTCAGTGTTCAGCGGCTACTCGGCGAACGTGTGTCGTCGGAGCAGTGCGCGTTGAACTGGTCGACGAGGCGCGAGTGCAGCTGGGCCTCCCGGCGGAGTCAGGCGACTCCGGCGCGAACGGAGGGCGGCGCTGTAGTGCGAGCTTCCCGGCATACGCGGGTGAGTGTAGCGCGGTCGAGTTGTGAGGCGTCGAAAGTGGCCCGGACTCTCCGACCAGCGGCGAGCTCAGCCTGGCGGCAGGTTCGATCGACGGACAAGGCTCACGACGGTGACACGTGAGCGCGCACCTCGTCGGCCAAGATGAGGAGCGTCTCGCCGCTCTGCGTCTCGAGCGTCAACTGACGTGCACCGTTCTCGCCCGTCAGGCTCGCCGTCAGAACTGACGCGCTGGGGCCCCACGGCTGTTCGAATGGCAGCTCGAGTCGACGAACACCGTCGATTGTGATCGTGAGCCGCGTTCTTCCCGGCTCACCACGACGCAATCGAAGCTCACAACGTCGTGCTTCGACCCAGACGTCGACTTTCTCGAGCACGGCGTCGTGAACCAGCGCGTCGTCGATCGTCTCATCGAGTGACATGCGGTCGTCTCCGGCGGTTCGAAGTTGGCATCTCGCTCACCCTCCCGAACGCCGCGGGCACGAAAGACGGACGCACGTCCTCAGCGCGCCGCGACTGCGCGCTTGCTCGCGCCACGCGCCGCCGGGAACCGTTCGAGGTGCTCCAGCAGCGCCGTCGCCACGTGGGACCAGTGGCACTCGGCCGTCACGAACTTCCGCACCGCAGCCTCGAGCGCGGCACGCCGCGGCGCGTCGGCTGCCAGCGCGACCAACTCGGCGGCGATGCCCTTCACCTCGCCGTCGCCCAGGGGGACTTTGACGGTGCAGGCGTTGGGGAGTTCGCGCTGCTCGGCGGCGTCGCTCGCGATCACGGCGCGGCCCACGCCGAAGGATTGGAAGATGCCGCCGGAGGTGCCGCCGGACGTGGGGCCGCGCAAGTTCACGGAGAGGTCGGCGGCGGCGAGCCATTGCCAGCCGAGCTGCTCCGGGACGAAGCCGGTGAGTTTGACGGCGTCGTCGAGGCGGCGGCGGCGGATCTCGGCGTGTGCGTCGAAGAAGTCGCCGGAGATGCGGCCGGCGAGGACGAGGCGGATGTTGGGGCGCTCGCGGCGCGCGAGAACGAGGGCGTCGAGGAGTTTGTCGATGCGTTTGTGCGGCTGCACGCCGCCGAAGCTCGCGACGAGGAAGTCGGTGAGCCAGGGGCCCGTGAGACCAAGCGCGCGGCGCACGTCGGACTTGGGGCGTGAGTCGAAGCGGTTCTCCGCTCCGTGCCAGATGCGGCCGATCGGAACGTGTTCGCCGCGCTCTTTGCGGATGCGCTCGGCGACGTAGTCGCTGTGCACGATGAACGCGTCGGCGTGGCGCAGGATGGTGCCGTTGAGGGGCAGCTCGAAACGGTCGCGCGAGAGCGTGACCGGCACCTCGTGGTGCGCCTGGGGCAGGGAGAGGTCGACGTCGCGCCAGGTGCCTTCGTTGCGGACGCGAAGGGACTTCACGAAGGCGCCGAGGCGGCGCGTGTCGCCGTACTTCTTCTGCTCGGCGGTGACTTCGACGGGCTCGACGCGCAGGACGAAGAGCGGCGCGTGCGGGCCCGCGACGTCGATCTCGAAGCGGTCGTCGCCGTGGCCCGGACGGGTGGTGAAGCCGGCGATGCGGGTGGCTCCGCGCCAGAGGGTGACGGTGCGGCCGGCGGGCGCGTGCACGTCGATGGTGAGCGCGTCGGTGCCGGCGGGCGCGCGGAAGGAGCCGAAGTCGCCGAGCCAGCGCCCGTTCGGCTCGGGGGCGTGCCAGCCGGCGATGAAGTCGCCGTCGAGAGCTGCGTGGTCGGGCTCGCTCGCTTTGGCGCGGCGTTGGGCGCGCCGCTGCGCGAAGTTGCGCGCGTAGCGCGCGAGTTGGCCGATGCCTCCTTCACGGAGGACGAGGGCGGCTCCTTTCGCTCCGCCGCGCACGATGCCGGGCCACGCGGCGAGCGCCATGTCGAAGAGCACCCAGTCGTGCTGACAGACGACGCCGCCGAGCTTCGGCAGCGCGCGCGCCATGAAGGCGTGGTTCGCCTCGTTGCCGAGTTGGTAGAGGATGCGGTCGAAGTCGGCGGTGCGGAGGTCGCCGATGCCGCGCGCGACGCCGCCGCCGAGTTCGTCGGGCAGCTTTTCGCCGGCGTACTGGTCCGCGACGAAGACCTCGACCTTCGCCGAACGCAGCACGTACGGCACGAGGTGGCGCGTGTAGTCGCCGATGCCGGAATGCACCGAGGGCGGCGTGGTGACGAGGGCGATGCGCACGGCTTGGTGGGCTCAGTGAGTGAGCAGAAATGCTCACGAACGGGCTCCAACCGCGCCAGCGGTTGGGCCAATGGCACCTGAGAGAGCATGTCCGGCGCGCAGCGTCGACTTCCTCTCTCTCTCAGAGCGTCAGGCGTTCGCGGTCAGGATCTCGATGCCGTCCGCGCCGACGTGGATCGAGTGTTCGGTCTGCGCGACCATCACGCCCTCTTGTTCGACGAGCGGCGGGAAGCGCATCAGCACGGCTTGGCGCGTGAGCTTCGCGAAGGCCTCTTCGACGAGCTCCCGGTCGAGGTGCGTGAAGTAGCGGCGCGCGATCGGCAGGCCGCGCCAGCTCTCGATGGCCTTGAGCACGTCGCGGTCGATGCCCTTCGCGTTGCGCGGCGGGCGCATCATCATGAAGACCTCGGCTTTGCCGAGTTCGTATGTGTGGCCTTTGCCCGTGCAGGCGAACGGCTCGATCGCGACGACTTTGCCGGCTTGGAGGCGCTCGCGGCCGCGGTCGGCGCAGGACGGGATCTGCGGCGCCGTGTGCACCTGCCAGCGGCCGAGGCCGTGGCCCGTGAGGTTGCGCACGGGTTCGAAGCCGGCTTTCTGGATGACGCGTTCGACGGCGGCGCCGATCTCGGCGACCGGGCGGCCGGGTTCGACGAGGGATATGGCCGTGTTGAGCGCATCGGCCGAGGCCTGGATGAGCGCTCCCCAGCGGCCGTCGCTCGACAGGTCCTTGGTGCAGGCCGTGTCGGCGATCCAGCCGTCGACACACACACCGAGGTCGACCTTCACGCAGTCGCCCTCTTCGTAGACCGTTTCGTCCTCGGGGCCGGAGCAGTAGTGGGCCGCGATCTGGTTGCGGCTCGTCTGCGCGGGGAAGGCGGGGATCGCGCCGGCCTCGCGGATGCGCGTCTCGATGCCTTCGAGGATGTCGCGCAGCTTCACGCCGGGAGCGACGGTGGCTCGCGCCCATTCGCGGCACGCGGCGGCAATGCGGCCCGCGCGCCGCGACGACTCGAGTCCCTCGGGATCCACGGCGGAAGAAGATAGTGATGCGCGGGACGGGGTGCCACCGCGGCGGCGGCTCTACGATCGCGCGCGGTGGACGGAAACAAGGGTTCGCGGCGCGATCGACTGGGTGCTGCCGTGCCGTGGCTCGCGGTGGCGATCGCGGCGGCGTGGCTGCTGTCGGAGGCGCTGTTCGGTGCCGGATCGCAGGGTGGCCGAGCGCTCGCGCCGTACGACGCACTCGGTGCGTTCGAGCCGTGGGCGAGCGAGACCGAACTCGAGCCCACGAACGCGCTGCTGCTCGACCAGCCGCTGGTGACGCTGCCGTGGCTCGCGTTCTTCGAGGAGCGGCTCGCGGCGGGCGAAGTGCCGCTGTGGAACCCGAACAGCTTCCTGGGGCAGCCGATTCACGCGGCGTTGACGGGCGGGCTCTTGTGGCCGCTGAACGCGGCGTTCCTGGCGACCGGGGATTGGCGCGTGACGGCGTGGACCGGGTGGCTGGAGCTGGTGCTGGCGGGCGGCTTCTGCGCGATGTTCGTGCGGCGGCTGGGCGCGGGCGTGTGGGCGGCGAGCGCGGCGGCGGTCGCGTACGGGCTGTGCGGGTTTCAGGTCGTGTGGCTCGGGCATCCGCACACGAACGTCGCGCTGTTGTTGCCGCTGGCGTTGTTGTCGGTGGAGCGGTTGGCGAACAGCGGCCGGGTCGGCGGCGCGTGGCGCCGCGACGTGCTCCTCGTCGCGCTGTGGACGGCGGGCATGGCGGTCGCGGGGCACGTGCAGACGGCGCTGCATGCGGGGCTCGCGACGGCGGTGTACGCGGGGCTGCGCACGGTCGCGGGGCCGCGGCTCGGCGCGGCGGCGTGGCTGCGACTCGCGGGTGGTGTGGTGCTGGGAGCACTGCTCGCCGCGCCGCAGCTCGTGCCCTTCGGTGAGTACCTCGCGCACTCGCGCGCACGGGCGGTCGACGCGAACGTCGACGTGGCGGCGGCGATCGAGCCGTTGGATGCGGCGGTGATGCTCGTCGATCCTTGGCACCACGGCGATCCAAGCGCGGGGACGTACGACGGGCCGCTCGGCGACCACGTCAACTTCTGCGAGATCGCGGGCGGCTACACGGGGCGCGTCGTGCTCGCACTCGCGCTGCTCGGAGCGGCCGTGGGTTTGCGGCGGCGCGACACGCGCGTGATCGCGGCACTCGTGGGCACCGTGTGCGCGGCGGCGATCGCGTGGCAGGTGCCGCTCGTGCGCGACGTCGTGAACGCGCTGCCCGTGCTGTCGCAGACGAAGACGATGCGCGTCGCGCTGCTGCTGGCGCTCGGCGTCGTGCTGCTCGGCGCGTACGGACTGTCGCGTGTGCTCGAGCGACTGCCCGCACGCGCACGCACGCCGGCCGGCCTCGTCGCGGTCGCCGCGATCGCGTTCGAACTCGTGAGCTTCGGGCGCGGCTTCAACCCGTCGATCGACGCGCGCGCGGTGTTCGCGCCGACGCCGACGCTCGAATTCTTGGCGGAGCGCGACGGCCGCGCGACGGGCGTGCTCGGCGCGACGCTGATCGGCAACGCGAACGTGCCGTATGGCGTGTCGACGCTGCTCGGGTACGACTCGATCGAGAACGACCGCGTGTCGGACGTGATCGCGCTCCTGTCGACCGACGAACGCGGCGCCGTGTTCGCGAAGGAGATCCGCTGGTTCGATCGGCAGGTGCCGCTGTCGCGCGTGCTCGGGGTGCGTTGGGTCGTCGCGCGTGAAGAGTTGGGAGCGCCGCTCGTGCAGGTGTTCGAAGGCCCGGGCGGATTGCGTGTGTACGAGGATCCGGGCGCGCTGGAGCGTGTGTTCGTCGCGCGCGGCCACGCGGTCGTGAGCGACGAAACCGAGCGCCTCGCGCGACTCGGTGCGCAGGACTTCGATCCACTCGTCGCACTGGTCGAGGAAGCGCCGCCGTTCGAGGTCGCGAGCCACGCCGCGCCGCCGGGCACGGCGAAGTTCGTGAGCGACGAGCCGCGCCGCCTCGTGATCGACGTGCAACTCACGCAGCCGGCGCTCGTCGTCGTCGCCGACGCGTTCGACGCGGGCTGGCGCGCGACGAGCGACGGCGCGGACGTCCCGATCGTGCACGTCGACCACGCGTTGCGCGGGGTATGGCTCCCAGCGGGCGCGCACACCGTCGAAATGACGTACGAACCCGCGTCGTTCCGGCTGGGCGTCGCGCTCGCGGGGCTCGCGCTCGTCGCGCTCGCGGCGCTACCGTTCGTGCGGCGCAGGAAGGTCGTCACGGCATGAAGAACATCGCGCACGGCCGACTCGCGTTGATCGCACTCGCTGCACTCGCCGCACTCGGAAGCGTGAGCGGCTGCATCACGAGCGAGACCGTGCGCCCGCTCACGCCGGAGAGTCGCGCGGTGTGGCGCGAGCTGCGCGCGGAGTACACGGTCGAACTCGCGGGCGCAGTGGTCGGGCGCGTGCAGGAGTTCGGCGGGTCGGCGGCGGCAGACCGCTACTGGTCCGTGATGAACCCGTGGGGCCAGGAGGTCGGCTTCGTGGACGACTTGGGGCGCTTCTGGCGGCACGTGCCGCACGAGGAGCTGCCGGTGCACGTCGGATCCGGGACGCTCGCGGACGGGCTGGTGCGGCTGCTCGACCTCGTCGGTGAGCCGACGCTCGTGGCGGTGGGAGTGGGCGCGGAGCCGACGGGGAGTTAGGCGGCGACGGGACTTGCGGCTCGGCGGCAGCCGGGCGGCGCGTGCCGGCGATGCGTCGGGTGCGCGGCCGTGGTCGGGCGGAGTTTCGAGGCCGGATCCCGCCACGGCAACAGGCGAGACGTCGGCGCGCGGGCCGCTCATGCCGCCGCGCGGACCCGGACGAAGGAAGGGGCCTGGCGGCGCGATTGGCTCGCGCTCCCCCACGCTCCCCATGATCAGGCTCGAAACCGGCGCTGCCATCGGCAGGTACCAAGTCGTGGACTTCCTCGCCCGCGGCGCATTCAGTTGCGTCTACCTGGCCGAGGACCCGCGCGGCAATCGCGTTGCGCTGAAGATCGGCGACATGGCGGGCGGCGGGCGCTACCTGACGCGCTGCCTCGAAGTCACGAGCCGCCGGTCGACGGACTGGATCTCGCCGGACGAATCGCCGGGCGAGGCCGTGTTCTTCCGCAACGACGGCGCGCGCGTCGACTTCCTCGACCTGCACGAGATCGACCACCTGCTGACGCAGGAGGGCGAGCTGCTCGAAGGCATCAAGAGCCAGAACGTCGTGCGCGTGCGCGACGTCGTGGATCACGAGGGCCGGCCGGTGCTGGTGCTCGACTACGTGTCGGGCAAGACGCTGCGCGAGAAGATCCGCGCGCTCGAAGGCATTCGGCTGAACTGGTTCCTGTCGATCGTGCGCACGCTCATTCGCCTCGAGAAGAGCGGGCAGCTCGCGTACCACGGCGACCTCAAGCCGGAGAACGTGATCGTGAAGCCGTCGGGCTCGGTCGTGATGATCGACCCGGCCATGCGCGACGCGCAGCGCTCCTTGATCTCGACGACGCCGCACTACAACCCGCTGCTCATGATGACGAGCAAGGCGGACGTGATGGGCATCGGCGTGATGCTGTACGAGATCCTCACGGGCGCGCTGCCGTTCGAGGACGCGCCGTGGAGCTTCGCCGGCCGCGAGCAGGGCGGCGAGGTCGAGCGCCTGAGCCTCTCGTACTTCCTGAGCTACGAACCGCCGACGCGCCTGAATCCGAATGCGCCGCCGGCGCTGGAGAAGATCGTCTACCGCTGTCTGACGGTGCCGGACTACGGGCTGGCGGAACTGGAGGCGGACTTGGTGGCGTTCTTGCGCAAGTCCTGAGGTCGGTGCGACGAGAGGTTGGCGCGTACGGTGCCAGGCACCCTGTCGCCAGATCCGGCACTTCGAACCCTCCGTCGAACGACAAACGGCCGCGCAAAGCGCGG
>JBIKNC010000034.1:0-25312 GCA_044358925.1 Planctomycetota bacterium
TCGACCTCGACGTGTTCGTGTCGCTGGGTGAAGGCACGTTGTCCGGCTCGCCGGTCGACATCGCCTTCGACAACATGCTGAACATCGCGGGCGGTACACCGAACCCGACGACGGCTTTCAGCGCACCTGGCAACCCGGCGCCGATCAACGGCAAGAACTGGGCGCGCTTGGTGAACGGTGCGTGGGTGCCCTCGAGCACGCCGACGTTCATGTTCATCTCCGTGCCGAACAAGAGTTCGATCGACGTGATCCGCTTGCAGGGCGGCTTCCAACGCCTCGACGTCGACGTGACGACCCCGGGTACGCAGTCGATCTTCGCGGACGGCGCGACACTGCTGTGCGACTACTGGCGTCAGTGACAGCAGCGCGTCGCACGCGCTGACCGATGCACGAGGGACCGCACTTCGAAGGAAGTGCGGTCCCTCGCGCTTTCGGGGTGCGAAGTTGCCAGGCGCCTCGGCTGTGATCGGGTGCGGCGCTACCTTTTGCGCCCTCGCGAGCGCAGACGCCTCGCCGATCGTTCCCGATGCCCGATGCCGCCCGCGTGCGTGTGATGTTCGATGACATCGCACCGCGCTACGACCTCCTCAACGCCGTGCTCTCGCTCGGCGTCGACCGCCGTTGGCGGCGCCGTCTCGCCGACGTGTTCGTCGATGCGGGTTGCGAGCGCGTGCTCGACGTCTGCTGCGGCACGGGCGACTCGACCATCGCTCTCGGGCGACGAGGACTGCGTGCGACCGGCGTGGACTTCGCGGGCAACATGCTGGGGCGCGCGGCGGCGAAGTCGGACGCGACCGCATTCGTCCGCGGCGACGCCCTGCGCATGCCCCTGCAGAGCGCGAGTTTCGACGGCGCCGCCATCGCCTTCGGTTTGCGCAACCTCGAGGACCGCACGCGCGGACTGGCCGAACTCGTTCGCGTCGTGCGGCCGGGCGGGCTCGTGGCCGTGCTGGAGTTCACGCTGCCTCCCAATCGGTTCGTCGAGTTGCCGTACCGCTGGTACTTCACGCGCGTGCTGCCGCTCGTCGGGCGCCTCTTCGGGCATGCGGAGGCCTACCGCTATCTGCCGGACACGGTGCTCTCGTGGCCGTCGCCGCGAGAGCTCGAAGCCGAACTCGCCGCCGCGGGTCTCGTCGACTGTCGCCACGAGCTGCTCTCGTTCGGCATCGCCGCCCTGCATGTCGGTCGCGTCGGCGAGGAAGTCGGCGGCCGAGTCGACGATCGGAGTCACCGCGCGTGAGACCGCTGCCCGCGCGCGAGGGGCGCGAGGAACCGAGTTTCGGGCTCGGTTTCCTCGCCGCCGTTCCACTGGCGCTCTTCTACGAGTGGAGCGTCGCTCGCCACGGCGGCAGCGTCCGCAACAGCGCCGAACGCGTGCTCTCGCTACCGCTCGACCCACTCGGCCCCGCGGCCGATCTCATTCGACCGCTCGTGCTGCTGCTGTGCACCTTGGCCGCACTGGTCGTCGCGCGCCGATTCGCTCTGATGCACGGACGACCGCTCGCGGCGCTCGTGCTGCGCCAGCCGGTCGAGGGCTTCGTCGGAGCGCTGTTGCTCGGGCCCGCGTTGATCGTCTCGCAGCGCATCTTCGACAGCGCCTCGTCGCCGCTCGGGTACGCCGCTTCGGCCGGGCTGGCGCCGTCGCTCGAGACGGGCGCACTCGTCGCCGGAGGCGCGTTCCACGAGGAGTTGGTCTTCCGTGTCGGGGCGCTCGCACTCGCCTTCATCGGCTGGCGCGCGCTCATCGGCTTCTTCGGTTCGCCGACGCGCGCCAGCGCCCTCGCGGCCGAGGCGCTGGCGATCGTCACCGCCGCCGGTCTGTTCGCGGCCTTCCACCTCGACGCTCTCTCGCACTGGGTCGGCGTGCGCGGGGAGAGCTTCGACCGCAGCACGTTCGTGTGGCGCTTCCTCGGCGGTTGCCTGCTGGGGGCGCTCGTGCGCTGGCGCGGCTTCGGCGTCGTCGCCTGGACCCACGCGTTCTTCAACCTCGCGTTGCTCCTGGGCGCCGGACCGCGCGAGTTGCATTGAGCGCTCGCGCCCCGCTTCTCCCGCGCGCCGCGGCGGCCTATCGTTCGCCGCGATGAGTTCACCGCGGAGGAAGCGCGTCTTCGTCGGGCTGACGGGCGGCAGTGGTCATGCCTACGGCGAGCGGCTCGTGCGCGAACTCGTCGCCGCCGGCGTCGACGTCTCGCTGAGTGCGACCGCCGCGGCACGCAAGGTCCTCTTGCACGAGCGCGGCGTCGACATCGGTGCCGACGGACTGCGTCTGTCGGCCGCGCTGCCGGGTTGGTTGGGAGCCGACGTCGCCGCGCACGTGAGTGCCCACGCGAGCGACGCGGTCGAAGCGCCGCCGTCGTCCGGCACGGCGCTGACCGACGGTGTCGTCATCTGTCCGTGTTCGATGGGCACGCTCGCACGTGTGAGCGTCGGCTTCAGCTCGAATCTCGTCGAACGAGCAGCCGACGTCGCACTCAAGGAGCGCCGCACTCTCGTACTCGTGCCGCGCGAGACGCCGCTCTCACCGATCCACCTCGAGAACATGCTGCGGCTCGCGCGCCTGGGCGCCGTGATCCTGCCCGCGATGCCTGGCTTCTACCACCACCCGCGGACGATCGACGATCTCGTCGGTCACGTGGTCGGCAAGATCCTCGACGCGCTGCGCATCGAGAACTCGGTCGGTGCGCGTTGGCGCGGTGTGATCGAAGCGCCACCGGAGGACGGCGTCGAGCCGCGTTCGCACGGCGGTCGTGTCGAGGACGAGGATCGAGGTTGAGCGCGGCGGCCGATCTCCTGCGCCTCGTGCGCTTCTCGCACTCGATCTTCGCGCTGCCGTTCGCGTTGATGGCGGCATGGCTCGCGGCGGATGGCGTTCCGCCGCTCGAACGCCTCGCCTTGATCCTCGTGTGTGCCGTCGCGGCACGCACGAGCGCGATGGCCTTCAATCGCTGGGTCGATCGCGGCCTCGACGCGCGGAACCCGCGCACGGCAACACGCGAACTGCCGCGCGGTGCGGTGACGCCGCGCGCGGCGCTCGCACTCGCCGCGCTGTCCGGCGGCGTGTTCGTCGGCGCTGCGTTCGCACTGGGCGCTTGGTGCGGATGGTTGTCGTTGCCGGTGCTCGCGCTGCTGCTCGGCTACAGCGTCGCGAAGCGCTTCACCTGGGCCTGCCATCTGTGGCTCGGTGTGTGCCTCGCACTCGCGCCGCTCGGCGCCTGGACCGCCGTGCTCGGTTCGCCGAGCGGCGACCTCGCCGTGCCCTTGTTGCTCGCCGCCGCCGTCGTCACCTGGGTCGCAGGCTTCGACCTCGTGTACGCGAGCCAAGACGCCGCCTTCGATCGCGCCGCAGGGCTGCACTCGTTGCCCGCGCGCTTCGGCGTCGCGCGCGCCCTGAGCGTGTCGGCCTGGCTGCACGTCGCGACGGTCGTGTGCCTCGCGGCGTTCGGCGCGCGCGCGGGCCTCGGCCTCGGCTACTGGTGCGCTCTCGCGGGCGCGTCGGCGCTCCTCGTCTGGCAGCACAGGATCGTGCGGCCCGGTGATCTCTCGCGCGCGGACGCCGCCTTCTTCACGGCCAACGGATGGGTGGGGGTGGCGTTGCTCGCGGGCCTCTTGGTCGACGTCTCGCTGCGCTGAAGTCGCCCGCGACGAGTCGTGAAGCGGTCTCTAGACTGCGCCGGTGAGCGCCGCCTCGAAGTCCGCCGCCCCGCTGCCGCCCGAGCAGATCGACGCTCTCGCGAAGGACCTCGCCGCCGCGCCGCTGCTCGAGCGCGCGATCGTCGTGCGCGGCGACGAGGAGTACTTCGCGCGGCGCGTGCACGAACTCGTGACGACGCGCGCGAAGGCGCTCGACTACGAAGTGCTCGTGCGCGACGGCGCCGACGGTTCGACGTCGGTCGCCGAAGTTCTGGGCGATCTCGCGACGGTGCCGATGTTCGCGCCGCGTCAGTTGTTCGTCGTGCGCGGCTTCGACGCGGAGCTGAAGAACGAAGGCAAACAGCCGCCGCCGCTCGTGAAGGGCCTACTGGCCTTCCTGGAGCGCGCCGAACCCGAACGTGCGTTGCTCCTGCGCAGCGACGGCATGCGCGCCGACCATCGCCTGGCGAAGGCGGCGACGCGTGTCGTCTCGGTGCGGCGGCTCTACGATTCGCCGCCGCCGTGGAAGCCGGATCCGATGGCGACGGAACTCGTCGGCTGGGTGCGGCGACGCGCGAAGGAGTTGGGCCTCGCACTCGAACCGCGCGCCGCGCTGTACGTCGCCGCCGCGACCGGCAGCGACCTCGGTGCGATCGACGAGCAGCTCGAGCGGCTCGCCATCGCAGGCACCGATGCACTGCGCGAGGTCGTGACGTGGCAGTCGACGTCGACGCCCTGGGAGGCGGCCGAGACGTTCTTCGGCGGCGACGCCGGTCGCGCGACGGCGGCCGTCGTTCAGTTGTTCGCGAACGGCATGATCGACAAGGACGGGCGTCGCGTGACGGATCCGGACACACTCGCGAACATCCTCGTGCCGCAACTCGTGCGCACGGCGCGTCAGGGGCTGGCGATCGCCGATGCACGCGCGAACGGAGCGAACGAGGACGCGGCACTCGAAGCGGCCGGCGTCACGGGCCGCGGCGCCGATGCGTGGCGCGCACGTTTCGCGGTGCGCTCGACCGTCCAGCAGTGGCAGCGCATGTTCGACGACGTCTCCGCGCTCGAACGTCAGACGCGCAGCGGCGCGAACATGAGCGTCGATCACTTCGTCGTGCTCGCGCTGCGCTGGCGCGCACCGCGCGGGAGGAACGCCTCGTGACGCCGCGCATCCGCGAACTGCCCGAGGTCGTGCGCAACCAGATCGCCGCCGGCGAAGTCGTCGAGCGCCCCGCCTCGGTCGTGAAGGAACTGGTCGAGAACGCCGTCGACGCCGGCGCGCGCCACGTGCGGATCGACTTGGAGGAGGGCGGCGCCAAACTCGTGCGCATCGTCGACGACGGCTGCGGCATGGAGGCCGAAGACCTCGCGCGCTGTTTCCTGCCGCACGCGACGAGCAAGTTGTTCGAACTGGCCGACCTCGACCACATCGGTTCGCTGGGCTTTCGCGGCGAAGCGCTCGCGTCGATCGGATCGGTGGCGCGCTGCACCATCGTGACGCGCACGCCGCAGTCGGCGGTCGGTTGGTCGATCGAGGACGAAGGCGGACGCATGTCGGACGTGCGCGAAGCGGGCGCCGCCGTCGGCACGACCGTCGAGGTGCGCGACCTGTTCTTCAACACACCGGCGCGCCGACGTTTCCTCAAGAACGAGCGCACCGAGCTGGCGCGTTGTCTGGACCTCGTGCAGCGCATCGCGCTCGCCCAGGTCGGCGTCGGCTTCGTCGTCACCCACGGCGGCGCGCGTGTGTTCGACGTCGAAGCCGGCATGGACCTGCGCGCGCGCGTGCGGCGCACGTTCGGCGCGGAACTGGCCGACGAACTCGTGGAAGTCGAGGCGCTGCGCGGCACGCTGCGACTGTCGGGCCTCGTCGCTCCGCCGCGTTTCGCGCGCCGTGACGCGTCGCGGCAGATGTGGTTCCTGAACGGAAGGCCGTTGCGCGACAAGTTGCTCCTGCGCGTCCTGAAGGAGGGCTACCGCGGCTTCCTCGAAGACGGTCGTCAGCCGGCGGCCTTCCTCGCGCTCGAGATGGACCCGGCGCTCGTCGACGTCAACGTGCACCCGACGAAGAGCGAAGTGCGTTTCCGCGACGAGCGCGCGCTGTTCGGCTGGATCGTGCCGCACCTGCGCGAGGCCGTGGCGCGCACGAACATCGCGACGCCCGGCGAAGCGCTCGTCGAACGTGCGGAGCGCCGCATGGGGCGCGACTTCGCGCGCGAAGGTGAACAGCGCGGCCAAGGTTGGCTGCCGGTGACACCGCGCATCGAAGCGCCGCGCGGCCCGTGGAGCGAACGCGTGCGCGACGCGGCGCACGCGGAAGCGGACGACAGCGAGCCGCACACACACATCGCGCCGGCGGCGCGCGTCCGCGAGCACGACGACGCCGGAGCCGGCAACTCGTGGCGTGCGCCGGAGCGCATCGAAGGGCCGTTCCTCCAGATCGATCGCACGTACCTGGTGCGCGCTCTGCCCGATGGTTTCGAAATCGTCGATCAGCACGCGCTGCACGAGCGCATCACCTTCGAAGCACTGCGCGAGCAACTGCGCCGCGGCGCCGTCGAAGTGCAGCGGCTGCTCGTGCCCGATGTCGTCGAGCTCGCGCGCGACGAGGTCGCGTTGCTCGAATCGCAGATCGACGCGCTCGTGCGCCTCGGCATCGAACTGTCCGTCTTCGGACCGACGAGCGTGGCGGTTCAGGGCCTGCCGGCTCTGCTGCGCCGACCGGACGCCCACGGCATCGTGCGCGACCTCGTCGGATTCCTCACGCTGCACGGCGAACTGCCGCGCGCCGAGGACGTCGTCGAAGAGGTGCTGCACCGCACCGCCTGCCGCAGTTCGATCATGGCGGGAGACGCGCTGCGCGAGGACGAGATCCGCGCGCTGCTCGAACGCGCCGACGAACTCGAGAACTCACAGACCTGTCCGCACGCTCGACCGACGCGCGTGCGTTTCACGCTCGCCGATCTCGAGAAGGCCTTCCACCGCCGCTGACGTAGCGGCGCAGCCGTGGACGTGCAGCGAGCGGGTGCGAAGTCAGAGCTTCGGATCGAACGACGCTTCGCTGAGGTCGGGGTGCAGCGTCGATCCTTCGAGCACGTAGATCTCGCGATCGGGGTCGAGCAGGAACTGGTCGTAGAGCGGGTGCGACGGCAGACGCTCGTGCACGAACAGGCGCTGCGGCAGACGCACGACCGGGCCTTCCTCGGGCGTCGTCGCGTTCCAGTTCTCGATCAGGATCAGCTGTTCGAAGACCAGGTCCTCGGGGCGCGCGCCGACGCGCACGACGTGCAGGCAGCGCGGCAAGTGCGTGTCCGCTTCGAGTCCGAAGTAGACCTGGTAGCGCGTGCCCGACTCGATGCCGCCGGTCGCGCTCGTCTTCGGTTGGATCTCTTCGACGAGTTGGAAGTCCGGTGTGACGATGCGCAGCCACGCGAGGCGCTTGTAGTCGAGGCCGGGGCGACGCGGCAGGATCTCCTCCTGGAACGGCAGGCGCGCGACGCGTTCGAGCGCGTCGAGTCGCAGTTGGTCGGGCGCCGCGATCGAGAGGAAGTTGCGGCACAGCGAGTGCACGCGTGCGACCTGTTCGCGGTCGGTCGCGTAGTCGCGCCCTTGGAGCGAGACGATCTCGTCCTTGTCGCGCAGCCAGTAGCCGTCCGGTCCGAAGCCCGTCTCGACGGTCTCGCTCAAGCGGTAGCGCACGAACCACGGCGCCATGTAGAGCACGCGCGTCTTGAACTCGTGCGTCTCGGCCTTCGCGTTGAAACCGCGGCGACCCGAGCGCGTCAGCAGTCCGAGGTTGACGTCGAACTGCGTGACCGGTGGGAGGCTCGCCTCGGGCGTCGCGCCCACCACACCGACGGCGGCGAGCATCGCGCGCCACAGCGACTCGGCTTCGGGCGCCGTGCCCGGCGGAATCGTGCCCCGCTCGGGCGCGGCCGCGGGCTCGACGGCCGGTGCGGGCGCCGGTGCAGGCGTCGGCGTCGGCGGTTCCTGCTCTTGGGCGAGGACGTGCGGCGCAACGAGAGGAGCGGCGAGGAACAGGGCGAGGGCGGCGGCGCGCAGCATCGGTTCGGTGGGGCGAGAGGGGCTGGAGTTTAGGCTACGTGCGACAGGGGGCCGGCGTTGCGTCCGATCCTGCGCTTGATGGCCGCCGCGACACCGAGCACACACTCGAACGAGAACGCGAGCGCGCCGCCGCTCCTGGCTCTCGTCGGTCCGACGGCGAGCGGGAAGAGTGAACTGGGTGTTGCGCTGGCGCGCGCGCTCGGCGCGGAGGTGCTGTCGCTCGACTCGATGCTCGTCTACCGCGGCATGGACGTCGGGACGGCGCGACTGACCGACGACGAGCGCGGCGGCGTGCCGCACCACCTCGAGAACTTGGTCGAGCCCAGCGAGCGCTACGACGTGCAGCGCTACCTCGCCGACGCGGCGCGTGTGGAGAGTGCGGTGCGAACACGCAGCGTGCCCGCGCTCTACGTCGGCGGCACGGGTCTGCACCTCAAAGCACTCGTGAGCGGCCTGTTCGACGGTCCGCCCGTCGATCGCGAACTGCGCGCGCGCCTCGAAGCGCGAGCCGCCGCGGAAGGGGCGGTCACCCTGCACCGCGAGTTGTGTCTGCTCGACCCCGAACTCGCGCGCCGTCTCCATCCCAACGACGTGCGCCGCGTCGTGCGCGGACTCGAGGTCTTCGAGCAGACCGGTACACAGCTCTCGCAGCTCCAACGCCAATGGAGCACCGCCGCGCGCCCGAGCCGCCTCGTCGGTCTCCTGCCCGACCCGAGTGTGCAGGACACACGCATCGCCGCTCGCACCGCACACATGTTCGCCTCCGGCTTCGTCGCGGAAGTCGAGCGCCTCCGCGCCCACCCCGGCTTCGGACCCACCGCTGCTCAAGCCCTCGGCTACAGCGAAGTCCTCGAGCACCTCGACGGCCGCCTCGCCGCCGCCGACCTCGCCGCCACGGTCACGCTGCACACGCGCCAGTTCGCGCGCCGCCAACGCACCTGGTACCGCCACTTCACGGGCATCCGCTGGATCCCGTACGACCTCCCGCTCCAGCAGCGCGTCGCGTTCGCCCTCCAGCACCTGACGTCGCCCTGATCTCGCGATCGCACCCCCTCGAAACGACGAAAGGCACCGTCTCCGGTGCCTCCGTCACTCTGCTGCCCATGAGGAGAGGAAACGCTGCCTCAGCGAACCTCACACGCGCTCGCGCAGCGGCTCCGCCGCTGCGCACGCTCGAGCGGCGCCAGCCGTTGGGCCATAGGCACGAACTGCTCGACGATCGTCGCTCCGCGACGATCGTCGATCAGTTCCCGACGAAGCGCGGCTTGTTCGCCGCGTCGACTTCGAACTCTTCGGGCGCCGGCGGGTTCTCGTTCACGTACGGGCTGATCGAGTTCTTCTTCGTGCCCGCGATGCCGGCCCAGAACTCTTCGAAGCCGCCCGGTTGGAGCGTCGCGATGATCGAGTCGACCGGAATCGGGATGAAGGTCTGGCTCGTCGACGCACCCGAGTAGACCGCGCCTGCCACGACCGCCGTGAGGTGGAAGTAGTTGAACGGGTCGGGGAGGATGCTGTGCGGCGGGCGCTGCTCGAAGTACTTCGGCACTTCCGGCTGCCGCGGGTTGTACGGGTTCGAGTTCAGGAAGTGGCGGCGCAGCGTGAGGTTGATGTGCCGCTTCTCGCGCCACTGGAACTCGCGGTACGAGCCATCGCGCTCGGGGATGTACCCGGTCGTGTTGTAGACGATCGAGCGCGGCACCCACTGGAGGTTCCAGTGGTTGTTCGTCTGCGGATTGGTCGACGAGCAGGAGCTCGCCAGGCCGACGATGGCGGCGCAGACGACGGCGCGGATGGGGGCTTTCATGGGCGACGTGGGTGGGGAAGGGTCGATGGGGTGACCCGGGGAGCCCAGCTGGACGAGGGACCGATGACGTGTCGAACGAGTCCGACCGGAACCGGCGAGGGTCGAAGTGTAGAGAGGTCGCGTGGCGGGGGTCAACGCGGGTCGTCCGGCGTCTCGGGAAGCAGGTCCACGCAAGTGCGCGCGTCGGTCACCCGGCCTGCGCGGATACCTTCGTACCCCGCGCACGCGAACCCACCGCTGCGGCGCTCCTATCCCCATGGCGAACACGGCCTACAAGGCTCCGCGCGGCCTGCGCGACGTCCTCCCCGAAGAGATGGGCGCCTGGCGCTGGCTCGAAGGCGAAGCCCACGAACTGGCGCGGCTGTTCGGGTACCGGGAGGTGCGCCCGCCGCTGCTCGAGGAGACCGAGCTCTTCAAGCGCTCAGTCGGCGAGGTCACGGACATCGTCGAGAAGGAGATGTTCACGATCGAGCGCAACGACCACTCGTTCACGCTGCGGCCCGAGGGCACGGCGGGGGCGGTGCGCGCCTACCTCGAAGCCGGGTACGCGAAGAACGCGCCGTTCCAGAAGCTGTACTACCTGGGGCCGATGTTCCGCTACGAGCGCCCGCAGAAGGGGCGCGAGCGGCAGTTCACCCAGTTCGGGGTCGAGTGCATCGGCAGCCTCGACCCGCGCCTCGACGCGGAGTCGGTGCACCTGGCGGTCTCGTTCTTCCGGCGCCTCGGCCTGGCGGGCCTCGAGGTGCGGCTCAACTCCATGGGCGACGGGCCCGATCGCGACGCCTATCGGGAGGCGGTGCGCGCGTTCGTGCGGCCGAACCTCGCGAAGTACAGCGAGGACAGTCAGCGGCGCTTCGAGCGCAACGTGCTGCGCGTGCTCGACTCGAAGGACCCGCGCGACGTCGAACTCAACGCGGGCGCGCCGCGCCTGCTCGACCACTTGGGCGACGAGAACCGTGCGCACTTCGAGCGCGTCGTCGCGCTGCTGCACGGACTGGGTGTCGACGCGGTCGTCGATCCCACCGTCGTGCGCGGCCTCGACTACTACACGCGCACCGTGTTCGAGGTGCACTGCCCGTCGCTCGGCGCGCGCAGCGCGTTGTGCGGCGGCGGACGCTATGACCACCTCGTCGCACAACTCGGCGGGCCGGAACTCGGCGCCGTCGGTTTCGCGATCGGCTTCACCGGCACGTTGACGGCGCTGTCGGAAGCGGGGTTGCTCGCGGGCCGCAACGAACCGCCCGTGCCGTGTTTCGTCGCGTGTGCGGACGACAGCGCGCGCGACGCGGCGCTCGCGATCGCGAGCGAGTTGCGCGGCGCCGGTGTCGGCGCTCTGTTCGATCAGGACGAGCGCAAACTGAAGCGCCAACTCGAAGTCGCGGCGAAGGGCGCGCACCCGCTCGTCGCGGTGGTCGGCGCGCAGGAACTCGCGAGCGGCGTCGTCCAGTTGAAGCGCATGTCCGATGGCTTCCAGGAAGCTGTTCCGCGCGCCGAGCTGGCGCGTCGAGCGGCCGCTTGGCTCGCGAGTGCACGAACGTGAACGCGCCGACTCTGCTCGACGCGCGCGAGGTCGCGCTCTTCGGCGGGACGTTCGATCCGCTGCACGCCGGGCATCTGGCCGTCGCACACGCGGCCCTTGGGTTCGCGCACCTCGACGGGGTCGTGTTCGTGCCGGCGCACCGCTCCCCGCTGCGCACGGAGCACGTCCCGCTCGCGGACGAGCAACGCCTCGAGATCGTGCGCCTCTCGCTCGCGAACGAGCCGCGCTTCGCCGTCTGGGACGTCGAACTCGCGCGCGGCGGCACGTCGTACACGATCGACACCGTGCGCGCGGCGCGCGAACGACGCGGCGCAGGGGCGTCGGCACCGTGGCTCGTGATCGGCAGCGACAGCCTCGTCGGTCTGCCGCGTTGGCGCGCGGTCGAAGAGCTGCTCGAACTCGCGCGCCCGATCGTCGTGCCGCGCGAGGAGTTGGCCGTCGTTCGTTCACGTCTGCGCGCACTGCGCACGCAGCTCGCGAGTGCCGCATGTGATGCGCTCGAGAAGGGCTGCGTACCGCTCGCGGTTCCGCATCCGGCAGCGGCGACGCGCTTGCGCGAGGAACTCGCGCGCGGGCGTTGCCCCGCCGGTTGGCTCGCGCCGCACGTGCTCGAACACGTGCGCAGCCACGGCTTCTACCGCCGCTCGAACGACGGCAGCGGAGCTGCGTCGTGAACGTGCAGAACCTCGCACTCGCCGCCGCTGCGGCACTCGTCGTGTGGTCCGTGCTGCCGCTCCTGGCGCGCGTCGCCAACGCGCGCGGCTGGGTCGATCCGCATCCGCGCGCACCGATTCCGGCGCGCAAACGCGGCCAGCCGCGTGCACCGACCGTCGGCGGCGTCGCACTCTTGGGTGTGGCCGTGTTCGCGTGTTCGAGCGGCGCCTTCGTCATCTCACCGCCGCTCGTCGTGTTCGTGCTCACGGCGTTCCTCGCCGGTTGGATCGACGACCGCACACCCGGCGGACTGTCGCCGAGGAAGAAGGTCGTCGCCCAACTCGTGGCAGCACTGCCGCTCGCCGCGTACACCGGCGCGACGCTGTGCCATCCCGCGACGGAGCACGAGTGCGCCTTCGTCGCCGTCCTGCGCTACGCGGTGTCTGCGCCGCCGAGTTGGCACTGTGCGCTCGTCGGCGGCGTGGCGACGCTGGTGCTCGCCTTCGTGTGCTTCAACATCGTCAACACCTGGGACCACGCCGACGGCGTCGCGGCCACGTTCACGGCCGTCGCCTTCGCGAGTGTGGGGGCGCCGTTGATCGCGGGCGGCGCGGCCGGGCTGCTCGCACGCCAGCTCCGACCGCCGCGCTCGGGCAAGCCGTATCTCGGAGACGCCGGCAGCCACCTCGTCGCGGCGCTGGTCCTCGTCACGCCCGCGACCTGGTTCTTCCTCTGGTTGCCCGCCTTGGACCTGGTGCGGGTCGTCGCAGCCCGCCTGGCGGACGGCCAGAGCGCATTCGAGGGCGATCGCCGCCACCTGGGCGCCGCACTGATGGGACGCGGGCTCTCGCCGGCCCGCACCGCCGTCCTGCAGGCACTTCTGCTCGCAGCGACGGCCTTCGCGCTCGGCCAACACTGAGTCCCGACGGCTCCGCGGTCGATGGAGGAGGGACTCGCCGCGTTTCCGGCGCCGTCTCGCGAGTACCCGCGAGGCGCCCGTCCGGTTAGCGTCAGGCGTGGCAGGTGCGCGTTCCGCGCGCTCGCCGTCCTACTCCAACCATGCAGATCCAGTACTTGGGGGCCTTCACGGCGCTCCTCGCGGCCGGTTCGTTCCTCGCCCATGCCGGGCAGGAAGGAACCGACGTGCAGGAAGCGGCGCTGACCGCCACCACTCCCAAAGAATGGGAGTACTTGCTACCGGACGAGGAATGGTTCGCCATCAAGGGCCCGATCTTCATCGGCTCCTTCGAGTTCGCCACCAAGGCGGACGGTGCGAATCAGATCCTCGTCGCAACCACCGCGGGGGAAGAAGCCAAGACCGGCGTCTCGATCCGCGGTGAGATCCTGAAGCTCAAAGGCCAGAGCGAGAACGGAGAGCGCTTCAACTACGCGATCCGAGTCCGCGGTGCCGAGAGCGGAGGATTCGAATGGTCGTCCGCCGGTGTGCGCACCGGCACGATCCTGGGGAACAAAGTCAACATCTTCGACAAGAACGGCAACGGCGTCTTCAACGACGTCGGCCTGGACGCGATCGGGGTGGGCAACCGCTCCGGCGCCGCGCTCCTCGGTGAAGTCGTTCGCATCGGCACGAGTCTCCACTCGGTCGAAGTCGCCGCCGACGGTTCGACGATCCGCTGGAGCCCGTTCACGGGCGAAGTCGGACAACTCGACGTCACGACGGACTTCGCACTCGACGCCAAACTCGACTCGGCCGTGTTCTCGTCGACCGACGGACGCTTCTCGTTCGACCTCTCGGAGACGAAAGGTCCGATCGACGTTCCGATCGCGACGTACGAGCTCACGTACGGTCACGTCACGAAGGGCAACGGCTCGGCTCACATCGCACGCGGCAAGATGAGCACGCTCTCGGTTTCGACCGAGTCGGGTGCCGGTCTCGTGTGGGGCGGCGAGCTGGAAGGCGAGCCGGTCGTGCGCCGCGGCACCGCGGAGGTCACGATCACGCCGCAGTACCGCATCTTCGGGAACGGCGGCGAGGAGTACCACGACTTCACGCCGGACCCGCTGCCGCAGCGTTGGGAGATCGCCGACGCCGAAACCGACAAGCGCGTCAAGAAGGGCGTGCTGCCGTCGGGTTGATGAGGGTCACCCAGTGCGGACACCGTGAGTGTTCCGGAAGGTGTGACCACCGTCGTCACGATGGAATTCGACCACCCCATCACTGGCAAGATCGTGCTGCGCGATGATCCCACGGATCCCGAGCGCCAGCCGAAAGCGCCGAAGCCGGTGACGGGCAAAGGATCGGAGCCCAAGTCGGAGTAGGACCCAACGCGCGAGACGGCCTCCTGGCCGCCATCCAACGCGACGACATGCAAGGAGAGCGGCCGCGCCGCTCTCCTTCTGCTTGGGGGACGCCGTTCACGCGGCGGCCGGTGCTCCTTGACCGAGCCCAGCGGGCTCCTGATCATGTCTGCCCGCTCGAGCGTGCCGGCGGTCCGCCGTCGAGCTCCCGCCCCTTCCCTTGGCCCACAGCCCCGACCAACGACCCGCCGCTGTGGGTTACCCGCTGACGGCGATCGTCTCCGACATCCACAGCAACCGCCAAGCACTTGGCAGCACGCTGGCGGATGCGGCTCGGCGCGGCGTGCGCCGCTACGTCTGCTTGGGCGACGTCGTCGGTTACGGAGCGGCGCCGCTCGAGTGCCTCGACCGCATCATGCAGGTCTGCGGTGTGGGAGCCGCGGCCCGCGCGACCGACGTGACCGGCGCGGCCGTGGAGCCCGGTCTGTGTCTCCTCGGCAACCACGAGCAGGCGCTGCTCGAGAGTCCCGAGGACTTCAATCCGCGCGCCCGCGCTGCGATCGAGTGGACGCGCTCCGCGATCGCGGCCGGCGGTGACGCGTACTGGGACTTCGTCGGTGGGTTGGTGTCCTGCACGTGCGACGAGGTCGCGCAGTTCGTGCACGGTTCACCGCGCGACCCGGTGAAGGAGTACGTGCTGCCGAGCGACGTGCGCAACCCCGAGAAGTACGCGGCGCTCTTCGCACCCATGCAGCGCTCGATCTGCTTCGTCGGCCACAGCCACGTTCCCGCCGTCTACTACGACGACCAACGCTTCTATCGCCCGCGCGACACCGAAGGTCCGTATCGCGTGATCGCTCGCGCGGGCGAACGCGTCATCATCAACGTCGGCAGCGTGGGTCAACCGCGCGATGGTGACGTGCGCGCGTCGTACGCGCTGTTCGACGGGGAGAACGTCACGTTCGTGCGACTCGAGTACGACGTCGCCGGCGCGCAGGCGGAGATCCGCGGCGTCACCGCTCTGCCCGAATACCTGGCCGAACGCCTCTCGCAGGGGCGCTGACGCCCAGCAGCGCACGGCACGTGCCCCGCACCCCGGGTGCGCCGCGCGCGTCGCCTCCGTCGAAGTCTCCGCTCTTCCAATCGCCCTCGACTCCCACCTTCGCCGAGTTCACGCACCGTGGAGAAACGCGTCCCCCTCGCCCTCTTCCTGTGCTTCCTCGCGATCATCGTCTTCAACCTGACGCAGCCGCCGCCGCCGCGTCCCGTGTTGGAGCCGACGGCGAGCGAAGCGAACGTCGCCCAAGACGCGCCGCAGTTGGCGCCGCGCGATCTGCCGCCCGATCGCGTCGCCGCTGCGACCGAAGAGTTCGCCGAGGTCGAGTTCGGCTCGCCCGCCGAACCGGGCCACTACCGCGCGCGCTTCTCGAACCGCGGCGCGGCGCTGCTCGAACTGCAGCTCGTCGCCTACGAGAACTCCGACGAGTCGCAGTACGGAGCGGGCACGCCCGTGCGACTGCTCGAAGCCATCCAGACGCGCAGCGGTCGCACCGGCTCGCTCGTGCTCGAAGCGCAGCCGTCTTCCGCCGCGGTCTTCACCGAGCCGCTCGCCGACGTCCTCTGGCAGATGGAAGTGGTGCGTGACGACGCGAGCGGTGCCGCGCGCGGCGTCGACTTCCGTTACTCGCCCGGCGGCGGTTGGACGCTCGAGAAGCGCGTGCGGCCGATTCCCGGGAGCTACGAACTCGCGATCGAATTCACGCTCACGCGCGGCGCCGACGCGGTCGCGCCGATCGGCAGTCTCGGGCTGCGCTTCACGCCCGCGGGTTGCGTTGCGATCGAGTTCCCCGACTCGTTCTACCCGCAGCCGAACGCGGTCGCCGTCGGAGGGATCCTCGACGACTACGACGCCGAGTCGCTGCTCGCCGAGCCGAAGGCGAAGAAGAGCGTCGGGCCGTTCGACGTGCCGCTGCCGATCGCAGCGGTCGGTGCCCACAACAAGTACTTCGCGGCGATCGCGCGCCCGGCCGACGACCTGACGCGCAACGCACTCGTGGGCGCCAGTTACGCGCGCTACGAGGACGAAGCGTTGATCCAAGCCGGCCTGCGCCAACGCGGCCGCTCGTTCGAACACGTCGCCGCTCAGGCGCTGCTCTCGATCGCACCGCCGCCGGCGGGGGAGAGCCGTTCGTTCGCGTTCGTGCTCTACGCGGGTCCGAAGGACGAGAACCACTTCGTCGCCGCGGCGCCGGTGCACGAGACGATCCTCGAAGAGGACCTCTCGACCTTCAGCGGCATCGGTCGCTTCCTCACGGCGGTGCTGCGAACGCTGCACGGCGTGAGCGGCAACTGGGGTGTCGCGATCGTGTTGCTCACGGTCCTCATCCGCCTGGTGCTGTTCCCGCTCAACCGTCGCGCGCAAACGGCGATGGCGCAGTACCAGACGAAGATGAAGCGCATCCAGCCGAAGCTGGAGGAGATCAAGAAGCGCCACGAGAAGGACCCGCAGGCGCTGCGCAACGAACAGGCGAAGATCATGCAGACCGAGGGCGCGTTCCCTCCGCTCGGCGGCTGTCTGCCGATCTTCCTGCAGTTGCCGGTCTTCTTCGGACTGTTCGCCGCGCTGCGCACGAGCTTCGACCTGCGCCAGGCGCCGTTCTTCGGTTGGATGACCGACCTGTCGCGACCCGATCGCCTGTTCACGCTGGCGGAGCCGATTCCGTTGCTCGGTCTGCAGCACTTCAACCTGCTGCCGATCCTGATGGTCGTGCTGTGGATCGGTCAGCAGAAGACGATGCCGCAGCCGACGGACGAGAACGCCCGTCGCATGCAGAAGATCATGTTGTTCATGCCCGTCGTGATGGGCGTGTTCCTCTACAACTACGCGGCCGGTCTGTCGCTCTACATGATCACGCAGTCGTTCTTCGGCATCCTCGAACAGACGGTCGTGAAGAAGATCTGGCCGATCGACGACAAGGAGAAGCCGAAGAAGCCCAACTCGGGCTGTGCGCCGCTCGCGCGCCGCATGCAGGAGATGGCCGAGCAGCAGCAGAAGAAGCAGCAGGCGCTGCAAGGGCAGCGCGGCGGTTCGAAGAAGAAGAAGTGAGTCGCGGCGAGGTACCGTCACGCGTGTGACGAACGCTGCAGTGACCGTCGGCACGAACGACACGATCGTCGCGCTCGCCTCGCCTCCGGGCGCGAGTGCGCGCGGCGTGCTGCGGCTGTCGGGTGAGCGGGCCGCGGCCGTCGCCGCGGCTCACCTCGTCCACGGCGCTGCGCGAGATGTTCACGGCGCTGCGCGCGGTGTCGAACTGTCGACACGTGCGCGCGGGGCATTCGATGCGCGTTTCGTCGATGCGCGCGGCACACAGCCGGTGCTCGTCGTGTGGATGCCCGGCCCGGCGTCGTACACGGGCGAGGACGTCGTCGAATTGCACCTTCCGGGCGCGCCCGTGTTGCTCGACGCAGCGCTCGCGGCGCTCGTCGCGAGCGGCGCGCGCCCCGCTCGCGCCGGTGAGTTCACGCGCCGCGCGTTCGAGAACGGCCGCATCGACCTCGTCCGTGCCGAGGGTGTGCTCGAGCTCGTCGGTGCACGCGGCGAGGACGAGCGGCGCGCGGGGCTCGCACTCCTCTCGGGCGGACTGTCGCACGAGATCGACGTGCTGCGCGCCGGACTCGCCGACGTGTGTTCGTTGTGCGAAGCGAGCCTCGACTTCGACGAGAGCGAGACCGGCCATGTCGACCCACGCATCGTCGAGGCCGCGTGCAGCGAGGCGCGCGCGCGCGTGTCCGCGACACTCGAGCGCGTGCGCGCGCGACCGACGCGCGTCGAATCGGCCGTGTTCGCACTCGTCGGTCCGCCGAACGCGGGCAAGAGCGCGCTGTTCAATCGATTGACGGGCGCCGAGGCGCTCGTGTCGAGCCGCGCCGGCACGACACGCGACGTTCTGAGTGCGTCGTTCGAGACCGGCGGCGTGCGTGCGCGGCTGCTCGACCTGCCCGGTTTCCACGACGCGGGTGAAGGGCTCGACCGCGCGGCGCAGGAACTTGCGCGTGCGGCAGCGCTGTCGGCCGACGTGCTGCTCGTCGTGCTCGACGCGGCGCGCGCCGACGGGGGAGCGGACGACTTCGCGGCGGACTTCGCCGCCGACTTCTTCCTCGGCCGACAGGCGCGCTGGCTGGTGTGGAACCGCATCGATCGCGAAGACGCGGCCGCCGCGCCGCAGGCCGGCCTCGCGGCCCGCTTCGGCGTGCGCGGCACGAGCGCGGTCAGCGCCCGCACGGGCGCCGGCCTGCCCGAACTCGTCCGCGCGCTCGGAGCGCTCGTGTCGGGCGGGGCGCTCGCGGACGTGGCGGCACGCCACAGCCGCGCTCTCGCGGCCGCGCTGGCCGCCGTCGACGAGGCGCAGACACTCGCTCGGGCCGGCTGGCCGCTCGACGCGGTCGCGAGCACGCTGCGCGGCGCCCTCGATGCGCTCGACGACCTGGCGGGTCGAACGACGCCCGAGGATCTGCTCGACCGCATCTTCGCGCGCTTCTGCCTGGGCAAGTGAACGGGTCGAGACACAACCCCTTGTGCTCTGGCCCCGGTCGGGCGCGCTGATACGCTACCGGTCGTCGTGGGTTCGCCCCGCTCCCGTGCCGCGCGTCGGCCGGGGGCGTGAGGCTCGGCCCCGCTGCTCCGCCCATGAAATGCCCCCGCTGTGGTGCCAACGACGACCGCGTCGTCGATTCGCGCGAGTCCGCCGAAGGCGCCGCGATTCGGCGCCGCCGCGAGTGCATGGCCTGCTTCCTGCGCTTCACGACCTACGAGCGCATGGAGACCAGCCCGCTGCGCGTCGTGAAGAAGAGCGGCGAACGGGTGCGCTTCGACCAGGACCGCGTGCTCGCGGGCATGGTGCGGGCGTGTGAGAAGCTCGACGTGCCGCTCGAAGTGCTCGAAGCGGCCGCGCAACGCGTCGAGTCCCGTTGCCAGGAGGAGTACGACCGCGAGGTGCCGTCGGCCGTCGTCGGGACGTACGTGATGGAGGAGCTGAAGGCCATCGACCACGTGGCCTACGTGCGCTTCGCGAGCGTCTACCGCGAGTTCCGCGACGTCTCGCAGTTCCTCGACGAGTTGCAGCGCATGGGCGCGGCGGAGCGCGCGACGTGACGCGCCGTTTCGGCGGCGAGAACACGAGGCCGGATGCGCCGCGCTTCGTCGCGAAGCGTGACGGCCGGCGCGCCGCCTTCGAGGCCACGAAGATCAAGAGTGCGGTGTGGCGCGCGATGCTCGCCGTGGGCGACGGCGACGAGGCCTTCGCGGACGACGTCGCAGCCGTGGTCGCGCTCGCGTTGCGGCGCGAGGCGCAGTTGAAGGGCGACGTCGAGTGGACGCCCACGATCGAAGAGATCCAGGACCGCGTCGAACGCGCGCTGGTCGAGATGGGGCGCGCGGCGGTCGCGAAGGCCTACATCCTGTACCGCGATCGACGTGCGCGCGCGCGTGCGGCCGCGCAGCACGACGAGCGCCGCGCGCATCTGCACGCGGCGCGAACGACGGACGCGCTCGCCGAGTCGGCTCGCTCCGACGGTGCTCGCTCCGAAGCTGCTCTCGACGACGAAACGCCGCGTGTGCACGTGCGCCGCGCCGATCGCACGTCGCCGTGGAGCCGCGGTCGCATCGCAGCGGCGCTCGTCGCCGAAGCGGATCTCGAGCGCGAACTCGCGCAGGAAGTCGCGGCCGCGGTGGAGGAGCGCGTGCTGGCCTCCGGACTGCACGAGGTCTCGACGGCACTCGTGCGCGCGCTCGTCGATCACGAACTCGTCACACGCGGTTGTGTCGAAGCGTTGCGGCGCACCGAGCCGATCGCCTTGCCGCGCCACGATCTCGCGCGGCTCGCGAGCGGCGCCGCGGCCGAGGTCTGGGAACCGTGGCGCCGCAGCGACGTCGTCGTCGGCGGCGCGGCGCCGTTCGATGGTCTGGCGCGGCCCACGAGCGGCGCGAACGACTTGAGTGCGACGATCGGCGGCGAGGTGCTGCGGCGCTACGCGCTGTCGGACGTGCTCGACGCGCGCAGCGCGCAGTTGCACGCCGCGGGCGAACTGCACGTCGAGGACCTGTGCCGCCCGCAGCGTTTCCTGCACGTGTCGGTGCCGGCCGACGTGCTCGGCGGCGAAGCCGGCCTGCCCGCCGAAGCACCGCACGCGGCGCTCGCGACGGTCGCGGAACTGCTCGACTCGACCTCGCGCGGGGCGACGCTCGAAGCGGTCGGAGCGCTGGTGCGCGCGCTGTTCGAGAACGGCGACGGACTCGTGCCGTGGCTGGTCGCGCTCGGCGCGGTCGCACGCGCGGCGGGTCAGCGCGTCGTGCTGCGCTGCGACGGTCCGGTCCACGCGGCCGAACGCGCGGCGCTGGTCGAAGTGCTGTGCAACGAGCGCGACGGCGCGTCGTTGCCGCTGCTGCTGCTCGACGTCGAACACGTGCACGAGCTGCTCGCGAACGGCCCGGTGCCGCGCGCCGCGCTGCTGGCCGCGCTCGAGTCGCAGCGCATCCTCGTCGCGTGGCACCGCGGCGACGGCGCACCGTGCGGCTTGGCCGGCGCGCGCGGTCGCGGCGAACGCGGCCTCGTCGCCGTGGCGGGCGCCGTCGGGCTCAATCTGCCGCGGCTCGCCCGACGCGCGGGGCGCGGCGGCGAAGAGCGCTTCTTCGAAGAGCTCTTCGGGCTCCTGTCGTGCGCCCTCGAAGCCGCGCGTTCGCTCGCACACTTCCAGGAGCGCGCCGGGCCGCTGCGCCGCGGCGCGCGCGACGCACGTCGCCTGCACGCACGCACGACACACGCATTCGTGCCGATCGGGCTCGCCGAGGCGCTCGCGCTCTTGTGCGACGGCGACGTGGATCCGGGCCTCGGAGCCCGGGTTCTCGGCCTCGTCGCGGAAGCCGCGGCGCGCTTTCCCGAGCCTGGCGCTCCGAAGGTCGAGCTGTGTTCGTTCTTCGGTGCCGAGGCGGCGCGTCGACTAGCCTTCACCGATCGCACGGCGCAGGATGCGCCGCGTTCGCAACAGGCGTGGTTGTTCGCCGAGATGGCGGGACGCGACGCGCTCGTTCGCGCCTACTCGACCGGTTTCGCACTCGGCCCGACCGCCGCGTGGCGCAGCGGGGAGTGCGAGGCGGAACTCGTGCGCACCGTTCCGACGGGCGTCCTGTATCCAGCTCCGCTTCGCGTGAATTCGGCCGCACCGGGCATCGCCATCGAACGTTTCGCGGCCGCGCGCCGCGCGACGCTCCAGGGCGAGCGCGAGCAGCGCGATCGTCTCGGCCGCGACGTGTTCAGCCAAGCCTCCCTCGCGGACACGGCCACGGACGAGCTCGTTCCCGCGCCGCTGCGATCGAATCTCCGTCTCGTGCCGCGCGCCGCCGAGCGCGGCGCTCCCGCCGAACAACTTTGACTCCGTCGCTCCACGTCGCATGCGCCTGAAACGCCTCGAACTGTTCGGCTTCAAGTCGTTCGCCGACCGCACGGTCCTCGATTTCCCGGACAAGTTCACGGGCATCGTGGGTCCGAACGGTTGCGGCAAGAGCAACGTCGTCGACGCGGTGCGCTGGGTGCTCGGCGAGACGCGCCCGACCTCGATGCGCGGCGGTGAGATGACCGACGTCATCTTCAAGGGCTCGACGTCGCGTCCGTCGATGGGCCTCGCGGAGGTCACGCTCGTGCTCGACAACTCGGGCGGCGACATCCCGTTGCACGGCAGCGAGGTGAGCGTCACACGCCGCGTGCACAAGAGCGGCGACGGCGAGTACGAGATCGACGGCCAGCGCGTGCGCCTGAAGGACGTGCGCGACCTGTTGTTCGACACGGGCCTCGGCAGTCGCGGGTACGCGGTGCTCGAGCAGGGCAAGATCGACGCGGTGCTCTCGGCCAACCCGCAGGATCGCCGCTCGATCTTCGAGGAGGCCGCGGGGGTCAGTCGTTTCCGCCAGCGCCGCAAGGAGACCGAGAGTCGCCTCAAGCGCGTCGACCAGGACATGGAGCAGGTCGACTCCGTGCTGCGCGAACTGCGCAGCCAGGAGCGTTCGCTGAAGATCCAGGCCGGCAAGGCCGAGCGCTGGGTGACGGCGCGCGACGAGTGGCGCGTGATGGGCGTCAGCGCGGCGCAGCACCAATTGCACGGCAGCGAGACGCGGCTCGACGAACTCGGCGTTCTGCTCGCGGATCAACGCACGTCGATCGAAGAGCGCCGCACGCGCCGCGAGAACGGCGAGGCGATCGTCGCCGCGGAGCGCGCGCGCGTCGACGCGGCGGCGGAACAGGCACGCACCCTCGCGCAGGAAGCCTCGCGCGCGGCGGCGGAACTCAACGGCGCTCGCGAACGGCGCGAGGCGTTGCTGTTGCACCGTGACTCGGCGCTCGCATCGGCGCTCGAGGAGAGTCAGCGATCGATCGACCTCGCCGCGCGCCAGGTCGAACGCGCGAGTGAACTCGTGGCCGCCGAGGCGGAGGTCGCGGCGCTGGCGGAGCGGGCGACCGCTCTCGCGGCGGATCTCGAGAGCGCTCAAGTCGCCGTGCGCGACGCCGAACGCGTCTACCGCGAAGCGCGCGACACGAGTCGCGCCCTGAACGACCGCGTCACACACTGCCTGCAGGAGCGTTCGTCGGCGCACGCGGACCACAAACACGCTGCGGGTGCCGTGGCGCCGGCGGCCGATCGGCTCGCGCGCGCCGAAGCCGCGGAGCGCGAAACCGAACAACGGCGCACGGACTCGGAGCGGCTCGTGCAGGAGGCCGCGCACGCGTTCGAGACGGCACAGATCGAACTGCACGAAGCGCAGGCGCGCGCCGACGCGGTGCGCGGTGAACTCGAGTCACTCGTGCAGCGCATCGCGAAGCACGTCGACGAAAGGCGCAAACTCGAAGTCGAACGTGCGGGGCTCGAGAGCCGCATCCAGGCGCTGCTCGACCGCGAGCGCGAGTGGGAGACGCTCGAGGAGGGCGCGCGCGCGCTGCTCGAACGCCAGTTGCGCGGCGGCTCAGGCCTGCCCGATCTGCGCGGGCTGCTGGCCGACCACCTGCGTGTGCCGACGCGTTTCGCGCGCGCACTCGACGCCGCGCTCGGCAGTGCGGGAGTCGGGATCGTGGTCGACGGCGCCGATGCGGCGCAGACGATCGGCACGTGGCTCAAGGAAGGGCGCCTCGGACGCGCGCGACTCGTGTTCCCGACGCCGCTCAATCCGGGGCGTTGTGATCCGGGCGAGCCGGAGGTGCCGTACGCGTTGCGCGGCAAGGTGATCGGTTGTCTCGTCGACCACGTCGACGTCGCGGCCGGTTATGCGGACGTCGCGCGTGTGCTCTTGTGCGACTGCCTGCTCGTCGAAGACCTCGACGCGGGTGTCGCGCTGGCCGAGTTCCTGCCGGGTTGGCGCTTCGTCACGCCCGAAGGCGACCTTGTCGACGCCGCGGGCGTCACGACCGGTCACCAAGAGGTCGGTCACGGCGCCGTCGGTCGTCGTTCGGAAGCGCAGGAGATCGGCGCGCGCGTCGAGGAACTGTCGGCGCGCCTCGCGACGCTGCGCGCGGACCTGGCGACCCTCGAGTCGGAGAAGATCCGTTTCGAAGAGGACGCGAAGGCGGCGCGCGCGCGCGCGTCCGCCGCGTCGGCTGCACATGCGGAAGCGAAGAGTCGTGCGTTCCACACGAAGGAGCGCGCGCGTGAAGCGCAGCACGCGGCGGTCGAGCGCGCACACGCGACGGTCGAGCGCAAGAAGGAGCACGAACGCGCGCTCCTGCGGGTCACCGAGGCCGAAGTCGAACTTGCGCGTGCGCAGGCCGCGTTCGAAGAGGAGAACGGCAAACTCTCCGGCGCCGAAGCGGCGCGCGCCCAGCTCGAGGAACGCCGCATGTCGGCCGAGTCGCGCGCGCAGGTCGCACGCGTCGCGCTCGCGCAGCTCGAATCCGATCAACGCAGCGCCGTGCGCCGCGCGCGCGACCTGGCGGAGAGTTCGGCCGAACTCGAACGCGAGAGCGTGCGTTCGAAGCAGCTGGCCGAGCGCCACGCCGCCGACGCCGAACGCAACACGACGGCGGCCGCGGAACTGGAGACACGCGCCGTCGAGCTCGCTGCGCGCGAGTCGCAACTGGCCGAGGAGGCGCGCGTCGCACACGAGAACGAACGCGCGCTGCGCGCTGCACTCGAACAGCAGCGGCGCGAGATCGACGGACTGACCGAGAGCCTCGAGCGTGACGCGGCGCTCGTGTCGCAGCTGGCCCTCGAAGAGCAGCGCATCTCGCTCTCGCGCGACGAACTCCTGCGCCGCTGCCTGGAGGACTTCCAGCTCGACCGCGAGTTCCTCGCGACGGACTTCGAACCCGATCCGAAGTACCAGGACGAGGCGGCACTCGCCGAGTTGGTGACGCTCTCGCAGGAGAAGAAGCGCGAACTCGATCGCATGGGGCCCGTGAACCTCGAGGCCGTCGTGCAGTTGACGGAAGTCTCGACGCGGCTCGGATTCCTCGACGCGCAGCACAAGGATCTGGCCCAGAGCAAGGCCGAGCTCGAGCGCACGCTCGAGACCATCAACAGCGAGAGCGAGAAGCTCTTCGTCGACACGTTCGAGGAGATCCGCGGGCACTTCCGCGAGATCTTCCGGCAGCTCTTCGGCGGCGGTCGCGCGGACATCCTCCTGGCCGAGGGCCAGCCGGTGCTCGAAGCGGGCATCGAGATCGTCGCACGTCCGCCGGGCCGCGAGCAGCTCCCGATCGGCCTGCTCTCGGGCGGTCAGCGCACCATGACGGCGCTCGCGCTCCTGTTCGCGGTGTTCCAGTCGCGCCCGAGTCCGTTCTGCGTGCTCGACGAAGTCGACGCGGCGCTCGACGACGCGAACGTCGGACGCTTCCTCGGCATGCTCGACGGCTTCGTCGAGAACACGCAGTTCATCGTCGTCACGCACAACAAGGGCACGATGGCGGCGAGCGACATGCTCTACGGCATCACGATGGAGACGAAGGGCGTCTCGTGCCGCGTCGCGGTCGAGTTGTCGGACGTCGAGAAGTTCGTGCCCGAGGCGATCGGCGACGCCGCGAAGGCCGCCGAGGCGCGCGGTGTTCGCGACGGCTCTCGTGAAGAGGTCGTCGAATTGATCCCCAAGCCGCGCCGCGGCAAGGTCGAGCCGGAGACGGAGTCGGACGAAGCGCCGCTCCGCGCGCTCGAACTGCGCCCGGCCGAACCGGCGGCAGCCGCCGTCGCGGTTGAGGCCGCGGCGAGTCCATCTACCGACGGCGCGGCAGCGACCGAGTGACGCAGGCGAAGTGACGCGGAAGGATCGCAGTTGCTCACGGCCGCCGTGCGCTCTTTGCTTTGACTTCGCGTCCTTTGCGCCTTTGCGG
>JBIKNC010000035.1:0-25309 GCA_044358925.1 Planctomycetota bacterium
TCACGTACCGCGACAACCTCGAGACGCTCAAACGCGCCGCGAAGAAGATCAAGAACCTGCGCACGACGGGGCGCCAGGGCCTGTACCGCTACAACAACATGGACCACTCGATCGCCATGGGGCGACGCACGGCGAAGACACTCGCGAAGGGCGTCGACGGACGCGCGGACGAGGTGGCTGCCGAGAAGGAGTACTTCGGTTGACGAAGTTGCCGGGCCTCGATCGCGAGGTTCCCGCCGGTGCCTTCCAGGACGTCGCGTGCGGACTGTGCGGCAGCGCGCGGCGCACGACCAAGTTCACGGACGGACCGTTCTCGGTCGTGACGTGTGAGGAGTGCAGCCTCACGTACGTGACGCCGCGTCTCGTCGATGCGAGCCTGATCGCGAACGTGTACGACGAGGGCTACTGGAGTTCGTCGTCGGCGAAGGATCGCGGCTACACGGACTACCGCGCCGACGCGCCGCTGTACCTGAAGACCTACCGCAAGCGCTACGCGCTCGTCGCGAAGCACTTCGCGCGGCCGGGGCGCGTGCTCGACGTCGGTTGTGCGGCCGGCTACTTCCTGAAGGTCTGTCAGGAGAAGGGCTGGGACGTGCTCGGCCTCGAAGTCTCCGACGCGATCCGACCGCAGGCCGAGGAACGGCTCGGCAAGCAGCACGTCATGGCGGGACTGCTCGAGGACGCGCCGCTCGCCCCTGCGTCGTTCGACCTCGTCACCTTCTGGGACGTCGTCGAACACATCCCCGACGTCGTCGGCGCGCTGAAACACGTGCGCACGCTGCTCAAGCCGGGCGGCAAACTCCTGATCGAGACGCAGAACGTCGCGAGCCGCACCGCGGCGCGCATGGGCAAGGCTTGGCACCACTACAAACACGCCGAGCACATCTACCACTTCGATCCGAAGACCATCGCCGACGTGCTCGGTCGCGCGGGTTTCCGCATCCTCGAGAACACGCCCAAGCTCGGCGGCAAGTACGTCCGACTGTCGTTCGTCGCCGAACGCGCGCAGCGCATCCATCCGCTCGTTTCGGCGCTGCTGACGCCGCTGAAGTGGATCGGCGACACGTCCGTCTACGTGAACCTCAACGACGAGATGATCGTCGTGGCCGAACCCGCCGCCTGACTTCCGTGGACGCCAAGGCCTACGAACAGTTCCTCGGGCTCGAGCGCGACCACTGGTGGTTCCGCGGTCGGCGCGCCGTGTATCTCGGGCTGCTCGCGCACGAACTCGCCGGGCGCCGACCGAAGCGCGTGCTCGACCTCGGTTGCGGCAACGGCGGCTTCCTCGAAGGCCTCGCGGCGATCGGCGACGAGGTCTACCCGTCGGACATCTCGCTGGAGAGTCTGGGGCACTGCCGCACACGCGGCTTCGGCGCCGGTGTCCTGAGTTCCGGCTACGCGCTCCCCTACCGAGACGGTGCGTTCGACCTCGTGTGCATGTTCGACGCGATCGAACACATCGAGGACGACGCGCGTGCGATGCGCGAGGTGGCACGTGTGCTCGCGCCGGGCGGCAGCGTGTTCGTGAGCGTGCCCGCCTACCAGTTCCTGTACGCGAACAACGACCGCGTCGCGCAGCACTACCGCCGTTACACGCGCCGCGGCATCGCACGTGTGTTCGAACAGGCGGGACTCACCGTCGAACGCAACAGCGGCGCGAACGTCATCCTCTTCCCCGTGATCCTGCCGGCGGTGCTCGCGATCAAGGTGCTCGAGAAGGTCCTGCGCAAGGAGGCCTCGAGCGACCACACGAACCTGTCGTGGCCGATCCCGAAGTTCGTGCACGACGCGTGTGCAGGCATGTTCGCGGCCGAGCTGCCGCTCACGAAGCGCTTCGACTGGCCGGTCGGCCACTCGATCGCGGCGCTCGCGACGAAGCCGCGCGCCTGAGCCCGCGCCGAGCGATCAGTGAGTGAGCAGAAGTGCTCACGAGCGCGCTCCAACCGCGCCAGCGGTTGGGCCATGGGCATCTGAGAGCGCATGTCCGGCGCGCAGCGTCGATTTCTGCTCACGCTCTCAGCCTTCCGCTTCGCTCGTCGCGAACGAGTGCACGCCCCACTCGGCGGCCAGCTCGGCGACGCGTTCCTCGCGCCAGCCGCGGGCGCGCAGGATCGCGAGCACCGGACGCGCGACGCGCCGATCGACCGTCGCGAGGCGCGGCCCGCCCTCGGCGCGCGCGAACAGGGCGTCGCGCTCCGCCAGCCACGCGCGCGGCGCGAACGCGTCGAGCAGCGCGTCGAACGCCGCGAAGTCGTTCGCGTCGTAGTCGTGCAGCCGCCCCATCTCGTCGGCCATCGGGTGCGGCGTGTGGACACCGAGCACGGGCACCGTCCCCGCCGGCCGCGCCGGCGCGCTGGCCGCCGCGCGTGCACCGCCCGCGAGCAGACCGCGCAGCACGTGCGTGTGCGGCCCGTGCGGCGCCGTCTCGGCGCGTTCGCGGCTCGGGATGCGTTGATCGACGCGCACCTCGGCGACACACGTGCGGAACACACGCGGCGGCGAGAAGCGCTTCACCGCGGCATAGCCGGTGTTGCCGTCCTCGACGAAGCGCGTGCCCGCCGCGCGGTCGAGTTCGTCCACGAGCTCGCCGTTGCTCGCGACGACGTACGCGTCGAGGTTCGGCGCTCCGATGCCCATGTCGAACCACACACCTTCGTCGTCCTCGCGCACACGCGTGATGCGATCGCGTGCACTGCCACGCGCGACGTTCTCGGGCATCACCAGCTCGAACGACTGTCGCCACGGCAGATCGTGCCCCGCGCCGTCGAGCCACGCGGCACCGCGCACGTGCTCCGCGAAGCGCTCGAGCCCGTCGACCAGGACGTGTCCGTGAGCGTTGGCGCGGCCGAGAGGAGAGACGCGGCGCGACGGCTCGTCCGCCTCCCAGTGGTACTCGGCGATCGCGCCCAGACAGCCGACGCTGAACGATGTGCGCGGGTCGTCCAGCAACCGATTGAGCAGGTTCTCGAGCAGTTGGCAGTGGTCCTGGTTCATTTCGAAGCGCTGGGCGCGATACGGTCGAGTTCGTCGAGCAACGCCTGTGCGGCGGCGACGATGGTGTGCGATGAGGACGTCGCGAGCGTGCGCGGCAATTCTGCGATGCGCCCGCCGGCGACGGCGCGCAGCACGACGAGGTCGGTGTGTTCGGTGAGATGGCGGCGCGTCGTGCCGGTTTCCCCCGCGCCCGATTCACCGACGACGATCCAGTCGGGATCGAGTGCGATCAAGAGTTCGTGACTGCACTCCACGTGGCCGTCGAAGTCTGCTGCCGCGTTCACGAGCCCGGCGATCGACACGAGCAGCGCACTGGTCGTGTGTGCGCCGGCCGCGCTCCCGCCCGAACCGAGGTTCGAATAGAAGAGCACGCTCTCGCCGCGCGCCGCGCCGCGTGCGCCGAGTGCGGCGACTTGCTCCGTGAGTGAGGTCACGAGCTGCGCCGCACGCTCCTCTTCGCCGAGTGCGCGGCCGGCCAGTTCGAGCGCCGCCCACATGTCCGCGACGTCGACGACGGTCGGCAGCGTCACGATCGGCACGCCGGCGCGCTGGAGGCGTGCGCGCGTCCCGGCGTCCTGCCAATCGGCGTCGAACACGAGGTCGGGCTCGGCCGAGAGCACGTACTCGGCGCCGTGCGCGCCGACGCGTTGCTGCGGCCAGGGCGCGAGTTCGGTCGCGAGGTGCGAGTACAGGACCGTCTCGGGCGAGACGAGCGCGATGCGTTCGTGCGCTTCGTCGCCGAGCAGCGCGATCGCGAAATCCGCCGCGGGAGCGTTGGCCGGCACGAGGCGCCGCGGCCGCGCGGGCACGAGCACGTTGCCCAGCGGTGTGGCCACGAGACGCGGGAAACCGTCGGGGCCGGGGCTCACGGGCGCGGCTCCTGCGACGCCGGCTCCACCATCCGAATCCGCACCGCGGTCACAGGCCGTCGCGACGAGAGCGGCCGACACGGCGAGAGCACGGCAGACCCAGAGGAGCGGACGAACTCGCATCTGGCCCCGAGTGTAGGATCCGCCGCGCGTGACCCGATCGACGAGCCCAGTCGCCGCTGCAACACACGAGCGGCGCCCGTGGTTCGGCGCACTGCTCGTCGTTGCGCTCGTCGTCCTCGCCGCGGCGTCGCTGACCATCGGCCCCGCGCAGAACCTGTCGGCCGCCGACGTGTGGCGCGGCGTCGTCGCAGCAACGGGCCTCGGTGAACCGCTCTCCCCCTCGCTGCAAGTCGTCGTCGAGACGCGCATCGAGCGCCTCCTGCTGACGATCGCCGTCGGCGCGGGCCTGGCGCTCTCCGGCGGACTCATGCAGGGCGTCTTCCGCAACGACCTCGCGTCGCCGGGACTCCTCGGTGTTACGTCGGGCGCGAGCCTCGGCGCCTCCCTCGCGATCATCGGCCTGGGCGGCGCGGGCCCGCTCGCCGCACTGCAGGCCCAAGGCCTCGGCGCGTCGACCGCGGTCGGCGTCGCCGCGTTCATCGGTGCGACCGCGACCACCGCTCTCGTGGCCCGTCTCGGGACGAGCGACGGCCGCGTGAGCGTGCCCGCGTTGCTCCTCACCGGCATCGCCGTCAACGCCGTGACGGGCGGCCTCGTCGCCGCGATCCAGTCGTTCGCACTGCGCGACTACGAGGTCAGCCTCGCGCTCTTCACGTGGGGCTTCGGCACGCTCGACGATCGCGGCGGCGCGCAAGTCGCGTTCGTGCTCGCGGCCGTCGCGCTCGCCGCGCTCGTCGTGCCGTTCGTCGCGCGCGAACTCGATCTGTTCGCGGCCGGCGAGGACGACGCACGCGCACTCGGCGTCGACACGACCCGCGTGAAGTGGCTCGCGCTCGTCGCCGCGTCGCTCGCCGCGGGCGCGACCGTCGCCGTCGCCGGTCAGATCGCGTTCGTCGGCCTGGTCGTGCCGCACGTCGTGCGGCTCGTCGCGACCCACTCACACGGTCGCCTGCTGCGACTGTGCCTGCTGGCCGGTCCGGTGCTGATGCTCCTGACCGACGTCGTCCCGCGTGCGTTCGATCTCGGCGCGTTCCTGCGTCCAGGCGTGGCGTTGAGCCTGTTCGGCGGCCCGTTCTTCCTCTACCTCCTGGTGCGCGAGCGGCGCCGGATCGCGACGTGGTGAGTTCTCTGCGCGCACGCGGCCTCGTCTTCGCGTACCCACAGGGTCCGCGTGTGCTCGACGGTCTCGACGTCGACCTGACCAGCGGCGAACTCGTCGCCGTGCTCGGCCCGAACGGCGCGGGCAAGAGCACGCTCGTGCGTGTGCTCGCGGGTCTGCTCACGCCGTCCGCGGGCCGCGTCGAGCTCGTCGGCCACGCTGCCGTCGATGCCCACGGAGCCGGCCGCGACACGGCCGCGCTGCCACCGCGCGAACGCGCGCGCGCCGTCGCACTCGTGCCGCAGGGCCTCGCGCGCATCCCGCAGGTGCGCGTGCACGACTTCGTCCTCGGCGGCAGGTACGCGCACGGTGCGCTGCGCTCGCGCACGCGTGTGCGCGACGACGAGGTCGTCACCGCGGCGCTCGCGGCGTGCGACGTGGCGGAACTCGGTGAACGCGCGCTCGACCAGATCTCGGGCGGTCAGCGCCAACGCGTGCTCGTCGCGCGCGCGCTCGCTCAAGAGGCCGATGTCATGCTGGTCGACGAACCGACGAGCTCACTCGACCCCGAACACCAGTTGGCGATGTTCGAGTTGCTCGCACGCCTCACGTGTGAGAGCCGCGCCGTGCTCGTCGTCACCCACGACCTCAACTTGGCGAGCCAGTTCGCGACGCGTCTCGACGTGATCGCGAACGGGCGCGTCGCGGTGAGCGGAACGGCCGACGTCGTCCTGCGCCCCGACGTGCTCCATCCGATCTACGGCGAGCGCTTGCGCTTCGGCCGCTTCCCGGCGCGCGACGGGCGCGGCGATCGACCGTTCGTCCTGCCGTGGTCGACGCCCTTCACGCCGCGCGACGAAATGCGTTGAGCGGCGACCGCGAGCGCGCCGCGGCGTGAGCGGCGCGCGTCACGGCGTACTCGGCGCGTTCGCCTCGTTCGGCGCAGGCGCGAACGATCGCGCGAGTCCGTCGAGGCTCTGTTCGAACTTGGGCCCGAGCGCTCCGTCCATCAGGAAGCCGACGAGGCGCTGCACGGGCTCGCGCGGCATGTGACCTTCGACGGTCCACGTCACGCGCGTCGCGCCGCCCTGCGCCACGAGGTCGATCGTGCCGCGCGAGCGCACGGCGTGCTCCCCTTCGTACGACGCGAGCTCGTGTTCGAGGCGCTCGTTCGGAGCGCCGCCCGCGAACGCGATGCGCCAGTGTCCGTGGACGTCGCCCTGCCACTCGAGCGCGCCGCTCGACGGCTGCAACTCGAACTCACACGAGGGGTCGCCGGTGCGAGACCACGCGCTCCATTGCGGCCACGTCGACAGGTCGGCGATGCGCGAACGAACGACGTCGATCGGCGCCTGCACCAGTGTGCTGCGCTCGACACGGTAGTCGCCCGGCAAGAGGAAGGCGACGGCGACCACGACGAGGAACAGCACCGTGGCTGCGCCGAGAGCCTTGACGAGAAGGGCATTCGGGCCGCGCCTCTTCACGACGGATCGCGGTGCACCGTGTCGGGCGCGAACGCCGGCAGGCAGATCGCGACGTACTTCGCTCCGCCCGGATACGGCGAGCTGTAGCGCACCCACTCTCCCGGCGCGGCAATCACCGCCTGTCCGGCGTGCACGTCCAGGCTGCCGTGTTCGTGGTCGACCTTCAGCGTGCCTTCGAGGACCACGGTGACCTCCTCGAAGCGCGGCCGCTGGCCCGGCTCGAGCCAGCCTTCCGGCGACGTCATGCGCGCGACGCTGACGTTCGTGTGGCCGCTGTTCACGCGACCGACGAACTCTTCGATGAGCTTGGGTTTCGTTCCGACCGCGGCGACGACGGCCGGCTTCTCGACGAGACGGGGCATGTTGTTCTCAGGTGCTGTGGGCGTGAGCGACGAGTTGTTCGAGTTCGACGAACTCGAGCGTGGAGACGTGGGTCGCTTCGAGCACGATCGGCGGCGCCACACCGGCTTCGAGGGCTTCCTTCCAACGCAGGACGCAGACACACCAGCGGTTCCCCGCGACGAGGCCCGGGAAGCCGTACTGCGGACGCGGGGTCACGAGGTCGTTGCCGCGCGCGCGCCCGAACGCGAGGAACTCGTCCGTCACCACCGCACAGACGAGGTGCAAGCCGACGTCGCCTTCACCGGTGCGGCAGCAGCCGTCGCGGAAGAAGCCCGTCATGGGGTCGCGACCGCAGTCGACGAGTGCTCCACCGAGGACGTTGCGGCCGCGTTTCACCACCATGCGGAGCATCGTAGCGCCGCGAGCGCGCGCGTCAGTGCGCCGTCACGCGCCGACAGATCGCGATCAGAGCGCGTCGATCGACGGGCTTGGTCAGGTAGTCGTCGCAGCCGGCTTCCATGCACGCCTCGCGGTCGCCCGGCATCGCGTGTGCGGTCACGGCCACGATCGGCACGTCCGCCCCGCGGCGCCGCAGTTCGCGCGTCGCGCCGTAGCCGTCGAGTTCCGGCATCTGCATGTCCATGAGGACGATGTCGACGCGACGCCCCTCGGCTCGGACCGCGTCGTAGCGCTCGAGCGCGACTCGGCCGTTCTCCGCCGTCTCGACGTGGGCTCCCGCGCGCGCCAGAACGGTCGAGATCAGGCGGCGATTGTCCGCCCCGTCGTCGACGAGCAGAACGGTGAGACCCGCGAGTTGGGCCTGGGGCTCGGTTCGCGGGAGCGCTGCGGTCACGTCGTCGACGGCCGGCGGCGTCTCGAGCGGCGCACACGCGAACGTGGCGGTGAAACAACTGCCCTCGCCGACGCGCGACTCGACGACGACGTCACCGCCCAAACGGCGCGTCAGACGCCGACTGATCGCGAGGCCGAGTCCGGTGCCGCCGAAGCGGCGCGTCGTCGAGCCGTCGGCCTGAGTGAACACGTCGAAGATGCGCTCCTGCTGTGACTCGGGGATGCCGATGCCCGTGTCGATCACGCGCACGCTGAGTCGCACGAGTCCGTCGGCCAGCGGTGACCCGCGCGTCTCGATGCGCACCGAACCGCTCTCGGTGAACTTGATCGCGTTGCCGATCAAGTTGCTGACGACCTGGCGAACGCGCACGGGGTCGGTCGACAGCAACGCGGGCAGTTCGGGACCGTGATCGAGGACGAGTCCGACACCGCGCTTCGCCGCACGTGGTGCGAAGAGAGCTGCGACGTCGTCGACGAGTCGGCGCGGATCGGTCGGATGGGACTCGATGACGAGTTCGCCCGCCTCGATCCTCGAGATGTCGAGGACGTCGTCGAGAATGGCGACGAGTTGTGCGCCGTTGCGTTCGACGATGGCGGCGGCTTCGGCGCGTTCGGCTTCGCCGATGCCGCCGGATGCGATCAGTTCCGCATAACCGAGCACCGCTCCGAGCGGTGTACGGATCTCGTGGCTCATGTTCGCGAGGAACTCGCTCTTCGCGCGGCTCGACGATTCGGCGATCGCACGAGCGCGTTCGAGTTCTTCCGCGCGGCGTTCGGCGAGTTCCGTCTGCGACCGCAGTGCCTGCAGCATCTCCTCGCGCGCCTGATCGGCGAGCTTGCGCACGGTCACGTCCTGGAACGAGCCGTGGACCCGCACCGCGCGCCCGTCCACGACGTCGGCGCGACCGAGCGAGCGCGTCCAGACGTGGCGTCCCTTCGCGGTGACGCTGGGCAACTCCACGTCCCACGGCTCGTGGAGATCGATCGCGCGCTGCACGAGATCCGTGATGATCGGGCGGGCTTCGGGCGCGTAGAAGCCGATCGCGTCTTCGAGCGGCGGCACGCGCCCGATGGGCAGGTCGTGGATGCGGCAGACTTCGTCGCTCCACTCGACCTTCATCGAAGCGAGGTCGAGTTCCCAGGCGCCGATCGACCCCAAGCGCGCAGCCTGGGCCTGCAACGAACGTTCGTGTTCGAGCCGCCGGCGCATGTCGTCGACGCGCTGCTGCGCTCGGCGGCCGCTGCGCGCGATCAAGGTCACGAGCAGGACGGCGAGCGCGCTCGCGAACGACGAGAGGCCGAAGGCGCGCAGCGCCGGCGCGATGCTCGCGGTGAACGGCGGCGCCTCGGCCTGCAACTCGAACAACAGGTGTCGACCGCCGAACGAGAGGCGATTCGTCGACGTACGCAGACGTGCGTCCGGCGGGAAGCTCCGCCCTGCGCGCACGATCGTGCTGCCGTCGACGAGCCGCACCGCGACGTCGGACACCTTGCCGTCGACGCCGGTCAGGAGTTCCGCGTAGTGGATCGGCACCGCCACCCACGCGCTCACTTCGGCGCGTGTGCCGAGTCCGAAGCGTGTGTCCGCCAGGATCGGCAGGTAGAGCGCGGTGCCCGGCGGCTCGCCGGGGAACTGAACCAACAGGAAGGCCTCGGCCAGCGCCGCTTCGCCCGATTCGGCGGAACGTCGCAGTGCCGCGCGCGATTGAGGCACCGACGCGCTGTCGAAGCCGATCGCCACGTCGTTCTCCACGAGCGGCGCGTGGTAGAGGATCACACACGCATCGCCCTCGTACGGGGTCGACGCCTCGGGGTGTTCGTGGATGGTGAAGTCCGGCCGCCAGGTCGCGCGCTGCTGCTCTTCGAATTCGCGCCGCCGCTCCTGCGGCACGCGCACGATCAGAGCGAGTCCGCCGGCCGACAGCCCGGCTTGGCTCATCGTGCGCTCGACGAAGTGCTGCCACTCGTCGTCGGTGACGTCGTGGCTCGACTCGAGGAAGGCTCGACCGCAGTGGAGCGCGAGTTCGAGGCGCGACAGGCGCATCTCGATCGCCGACGACATCTCGTTCGCGCGGTCGGCGTGTTCGTCCTGACTCGCTCGCTTCGAGTCCATCCACGCCACGACCGTCGCCGCCCCGGTCGCGACACAGGCCGCCACGACGGCGATCGCCGGCGCCCGACGGGCTGCTCGGGCGAGCATTCGGCGCAGGTAGGGAGCGGCGGCGAGCGGACGCATGGCTCGTCGATCGGAGGCCGAACGGGCCGACCTCTCGCTCCGGGCCGCTCCCACGGCCCCGGCGTGCCGCCCGTGGGACCGGCCCTTGCGCCTGTGCGGGCCCCAGTGCGGGGCGTCAGGCGCCGGTGTAGCGCCGGCGGACGTTCTCGCGCCCCATCTCGCGCAGGCGCACCTCGGACTTCTCGAGACCGAGCTGGTGGGCCTTGCTCACGACGCTCTTGACGCTGCGTTCGAGCGACCGCGCGATCTCGAGGTTCGACTGCGTCGGATACAGGCGCGCGAGCAGTTCGAGCTGCTCCTTCGACCAACGCGGCATGCGCGTCGCCGGGGCTCCTTCGAGGCGCCGCACGAAGGCTTTGTCCTTGGCGAGCGCGAGTTTGGCCGCCTGTCGCCGAATCGCTTCGACCGGACGCCCGAGGATGCGCGCGAGGTCCTCGTCGGTGCGCGTTCCGAACAGGCGCTTCAGGCGGTGGAGTTCGCTGCTGGTCCAACGCCCCGTGCGGCGAACGGCGGCGAGTCGGCCGATCTGGCGCTCGATGTCGGCTGCGGGTCGCCCCAGCACGCGCGCGATCGTGTCCGCGTCCGAGGCGCCGATGTACTCCTTCAGCTTCTCGACTTCCTCACGCGCCCACGGGCCGCGCCGCGACTGGCTCTGGAAGATCTCCTGTGCCGCGGCGCGGACCTGCTCCACCGAGCGACCGAGTTCGGTCGCGATCCAGGCCTCGGGCCGCAGTCCGAAGTGGCGCTTCACGAACGCGACTTCGGTGTCGGACAGGCGTCCGCGGCGGCGCGCGCCGGCTTTCCGGATCGGCGCAGTGTCGGCTTTGGATCGCTTCGGAGGCATGGCGGGAGCGGGCCCTGCGAGGGCGGCGCTGGTACACGTGCGTTGTCGCACGACGACGGGCAGGAGTCTAGGCGGCTCGCTGTCCCGCGGCGCACGCACCGCACTCGAACGGGTGCGGACGCGGGAAAGTCCTCTCGTCAACGCACGCTGCCCTGATCTCCGTACAGCTCGCGTCGAGCGTCGCGCAGCAGTTTGCGGACGTCTTTGCCGCGGCGTTCGGACGTCACGGCAACGGCCAGTTCCTTCGCGCGCGCGAGCGTCGTGCGGCGCAACAGGTACTTGATCTCCGGCACGAAGTGCGGCGCGACGCTCACGGAGTCGTATCCGAGACCGAGCAGGACGAGCGCGATCAAGGGGTCGCTCGCGATGTCGCCGCACACCGAACTCGGTTTGCCGAACTCGCGGCAGACGTTCGCGACTTCGCGCAGGGCGTGGAAGACGGACGGGTCGTGGGGTTCGTACAGCTTCGCGACCCACGAATTGTCGCGGTCGACGGCCAGGAGGTACTGAACGAGGTCGTTCGTGCCCACGCTGACGAAGTCGATCTCCTCGAGGAAGGAGCGCAGATTGAAGATCGCCGAAGGCACCTCGATCATGACGCCGAGCGGCACGTCGTCGGGGATCCCGTAGCCCTGATCGTTGAGGTCGACGCGCAAGCTGTCGAAGATCGCGAGCGCCTCCTCGAGTTGGTCGACACTGCTGACCATCGGCAGGAGCACGCGCAGCTTTCCGTGGGTGCTCGCGCGCATCGCGGCGCGCAACTGAACGCGCAGGAGGTCGGGCCACTGCAGGCTCACGCGCAGTCCGCGCCATCCGAGCGCGGGATTGCGTTCGGGCGGCATGCGGAAGTAGTCGAGCTGTTTGTCCCCGCCGATGTCGAGCGTGCGGATCGTGACCGGTCGGCCGCGCAGGTGTTCGACGACGCGACGGTAGAGGCGGTACTGCTCCTCCTCGGAGGGGAACTCCCGCTTCTCCATGTAGAGGAATTCGGTGCGCAGCAGACCGACGCCGTCCGTCCACGCGACGTCGAACGTGTCGAGGTCGTGGATGCTCTCGATGTTCACTTCGCAGACGAGGCGACCGCCGTCGAGCGTCAGCGCGGGCTCGTTCGCGTGCCGCACGACCTCCTCGACTCGTTTGGCGCGCGCCGCGATGCGCGCCGCGTAGTCCTCGCGGTCGCCCTGCGCGGGTTCGACTTGCACGACGCCGGAGTCGCCGTCCACCCAGACCTGTGTGTGTTGCTCGAGACGACCGAGCAGCCCGGGCAAGCCCACGACACACGGCAGGCCGAGCGATCGCGCGAGCACGGCGCCGTGCGAGAAGCGGCCGCCCTTCTCGCACACGATCGCGAGCACGCGTTCGCGATCGAGATAAGCGACGACCTGCGGGGTCAGTTCCGGTGCGGCGAGGACGACGCGCTCTTCGGTCTGCTCGACTTCGGCGCGATCGCGCTCGAGCAGCATGTCGAGCACCCGGCGCCACGGGTCCGACACGTCGGCGGCGAAGCCGCGCACGCGCGCGCCCTCCATCTTGCCCATGGAGACTTCGACACGCTCGATGAGGCGCTGCACCGCGGCCTCGGCGTTGATGGCGTCCTCGCTGATGGCGCGCTCGACCGCGTCGGTGGCCGCAGGGTCCGAGAGCAGCATGCGGTGCACGGCGAAGATCTCGGCGTCTTTCGCACTCGTGCTGGCCGCGACGCGGCGCTGCTGTTCCTCGAGGATCTGTTCGACCGCGCGCACCGCGGCACCGAGGCGAGCGATCTCTTCGTCGATGTCCTCCGACGGGACGTACCAGGTCGGGACTTCGCTCGAACCGGCGCGGACGATGTGGACGGGACCGATCGCGAGTCCGGTCGAGACGGCGATGCCTTTGATGACGCGACCCTGACCCATCGCCGCAGAGGGTAGCAGCAGGCGCGGCGCGCGATCTTCGCGAGGTGGCCTCAAGAACGCCGCGGCGCGCGGTCGAAGGCCCCCCATCGGTCGCCCGGGCCGAGGCCCGGCGCGTGGAGCCACGACACAGCAAGCTCATGAATCGCACGAACTACGAGGACGACGTCCAGAGCGGCCAGCACGCTCGTTCCCCGTCCCTGAGCCACGTCGTCCTGCCGCCGGCGTTGCCCGCCGCGCACGAGTGGAGCGGCGCGCTCTTCGGACTGGCCGGCGTCGGGTGCCTCGCTGCGTGCGCGACGCTCGTTCTCGAGCGCCTCGGCCACGCGAGCTCGATCGCGCCCGTCGCGCAGATGGCCGACCTCGTGACGGCGAGCGGCGCGACGCCCGCGCTCCTCGCGATCGGCGGCGCCGTGCTGACCGGCCTGTGGGCGGGCGCACGCGGACGTCGGCGGCAAGCGCAGCGTGTGCTGCACGCGCTCGGCCAGATGCCGGACCACGGCGCGTGGCTCGAAGACCTCGACGCCAGCCTTCAGCGGTTGCACGTCAGCCTCGTCACGGTCGAGTCGCGGCTCTCCAGCATGATCGAGCAGACGGCGAACGTGCTGGAGGAGCGCCTCGCGCGCCCCACGCACACGCCCTCGAACGAACTCGCCGAACTCGACGCACGCCTGATGCGCGTCGGTGCGACGGTGGACCACCTCTCGGCCGGCGTCGCGCGCATCGACGAACGTTCGCAGATGCGCACGAGCGACCCGCGCATGCCCGAGCTGCTCGAGCGCGTCGCTCGCCTCACTGCGCGCATCGAGTCGCTGCGCATGCCGTCGACGACGACGTACGAACACGGCGCAGACGAGCCGCACCACAACGGTCACGACCTGCACGAAGAGAACGACGGGCGCGACCGACTGGACGTGCACGACGGTCTCGAAGTCGTCGACCTGTCGACGAGCGACACACCGCGCCGCGAACTGCCGTCCGTCGACACGATCCCCGCGCCGATGCCGCGCGGCAACGTGGTCACCGTCGACCTCGACGCGGAGAGCGCCGTCGACGGCCTGCCCCTGTTCGCAGGCATGGACGAGCCGACGCGCGCGCCGGTCCCGGCGCCGAAGTCGCGTCGCAATCCGTACGACGGCTGATCACGAGCGTGCAGCGCGCCGCCGCGCGCGCGACGAGTGTGGTCCACCCACAGAAGCAGCCGCCCGGCGCGCGAAGTGCGCGCCGGGCGGCTGCTTTTCGTCGGCTCGCGCCGCAGGCGCTGGACGCCGCGACGCGTGCACGCCTTCGCTGTCAGCCCTTCTCGGGCTCGTCCTTGCCGCCCTTGAAGAACGACGCGAACGGGCTGTGGCCGGACTTCTGCTTGGTGAGCGCGGCCACGTCCTCGCGACCGCCCATGCCGGCGCTGTCGGCGTCGCCTTGACCGCGACCGGGGCCGCGGGTCTGCATGCCGCCGCGTCCGCCGCCTTGGCCACCGCGTCCGCCGCCTCCTCCACCACCACCACCGCCGCGCCCACCGCCGCCGGCGCGGTCGCCGCCCTTGCCGGGCATGCCGTCGCGTCGGGCCTTGGCAACACGCGTGACACGCTGGGGTTCCGGCCACGCGCCGGCCGGCTGGCCTTCCGCGGGCGGAGCATTCCGACCGCGGCCACCGCCGCCGCGACGCTCGCCGCCGGCACCTGCGCCGACGCCCTGACCTTCGCGCGGACCGCGTTCGCCACGGTCACCGCGATCGCCGCGCTCGAAGCGCCGCGGGGCCCGCTCGGGGCGCTCCTGACGCTCGGGTTCGGGCACGCCGCGCAAGGACAGACCGATGCGTTGAGCCGACGGATCGAGCACGAGCGCGCGCACGACCTGACCGACCGACAGCACTTCACGCGCGTCGCGCACGAAGCGGTCCGAGACACGCGACACGTGCACGAGACCCTCTTTGTCGACGCCGATGTCGATGAACGCGCCGAAGTTCGTGACGGTCGTCACGATGCCTTCGACGACCTGGTCCTTCGCCAGTTGATCGGCCGTCGTGCCCGGCGGCAGCAAGCGCGGCGGGAACAGACGCATGCGCGGATCGCGACCGGGGTAGCCGATCTCGCGCACGAGGTCGCGCCACGTGGCCTCGTCGACGTCGTGGTCGGCGCGGCGGATGCCTTTGAGCCCGCCCGAGCGCGTGTAGACCTCGTGCATCGGCCGGCCCGTCGCTGCGATGAGCGAACGTGCGAGCTCGTACTGCTCGGGGTGCAGGCTCGAACGGTCGAGCGGTTCGGGCGAGTCCGGGAAGCGGATGAACGCAGCGACGTTGCGGTAGCCGACCTCGTCGAACAGACCGCTGGCCTGCAGGTCGGCGCGGCTCTTCAACGCGCCGGCGTTGCGCAGCTCGACGATCTTGGCGGCCTTCGCGGCGTCGATGCCGGGCAGGTGGACGAGGAGCGCGTGTTTCGCGCGCTCGATCGGCACGCCCACCGTGCACACACACGACTGGATCGCCTGAGCGAGCACACGCTTCGCCGCCGCCTTCGTGAGGAGGCCGGTGCCGAGGCCGATGCCCCAGTGGCGCGTGTCGAGCTCGAGCAGCTCCGCCATCGGGTCCTGCAGACGACGCGCGAGACTGATCGCGACGCGCGCGGGCACCGGGAAGCTCTCGAGTTCGCGGCGCGCCGCTTCGGAGTTCGCGTAGGCCGACAGACCGGCGTCGTTGACGACGGTGACGGTCGCATCGGCGCCGAGCGAGGCCACGGCGCGGCGCACGCGCGTGAGCGCTTCCTTCGTGCCGCGTCCGGAGGCGAGCGCCACCCAGCGCACGTCGTTCGGACGCAGTGCGGCACCGAGTTGCTCCGCGAGTGCGAAGTCGTCGACGCTCGACGCTGCGATCTTCACTTCGGGGCCGACGGGTGCGCCGCGCTGATCGACCACGACGAGCGTGAAGTCGCCGCGCGCGTCGATGTCGAGTCCCGCGACCGGCCGCGGTCCGAGCGTCGGCGCGAGCAGGAGCTGGCGCACCTGCCCGATGACGAGACGTGTGGCCTCGTCGTCGGCGCGCATCTTGAGATCCATGCGCAGGTCCTCCTCGAGGACCGGGCGCAGGCGCCGCATCCACGCGCGCCACGCGACGACCGAGAGCACGCCCGCGAAACGCGGATCGGCGCGGCGCGCGAGCGCCTTCTCGAGCTTCGGCAACACACGTCGCGCATCGACGTCGAACGACATGTGCACGGCGCGATCGCGCTGCGCCATGCGCAGGTTGAGCAGACGGCTGCCTTGGATCTGGCGCACCGGCTGCTGAACCTTGAAGAGCGCCTTGTAGCGCTTCTGGCGATCCTCGTTCGAACCGGGCCGCACTTCGAGCACCGCGTGGCGGCGCATCAGCATGCGCAGTTGAGCGCGCAGCGCCGTGTCGCGACCGAGACGGTCGGCGAGGATGCGCATCGCACCTTCGAGTGCGTCGCGATCGGTGTGCACGTCGCGATCCGGCTTGACGTAGGCCTCGCACAGACGCGCGAGTTCGGGCGTGAACTCGAGCGGCGGTTCGATCGCCGTGTTGGCGGGTGCGGCGTGCGCCTCGGCGTGCGCATGCTCGGCCTGCGGAGCGTGCGCGGCTTCGCCGTCCTCGTGGTTCTCGCCGGACTCGGGTTCGACGAGCGCCTCGTGCGCGCCGTCGTCGTGTTCGGCCGCGGCTTCGTCAGCGGCATTCGCGCCGCTCGCGTCCGCTGCGTCGCCGTGCACTTCGTCGGCGTGCGTTTCGTCGGAACCGTCCTGTTCGCTCTCGTCGTGCGCTGCGCCTTTGTCACCGCGCTCGCCCTTCGGCAACGACCGTGCGAGTTCGTCGGCCAAGTGCCCGAGACCGCGATCGAGTGCGAGCTGCACCTCCGGCTCCGGCGTGCGGTACGGCAGGTACAGATCCTCGAGCACGTTGCGATCGACCGTCGTGCGCGCCATCTCGAGCACGCGCTCGGGCACGCCCGTCGCACCTTCGAGCGTGCGCACGATCGTTCCGCGGCGACGATCGAGGTCTTCGAGTTCCTCGAGGCGCTGCACGAAGCGGCGCACGAGTCCTTCTTGCGGAAGAACGCCCTGCCCGCGTGCGAAGCGCCCGAGATAGGGCGGCGTCGCACCGGCAGCGAGGCTCTGGACGAGGAATCCGGCGGACTCGAGCGGGAGATCGAACTCCTTGGCCAGAGTCGTGACGATCGGGGAGGCAGTCACGTCGTTCATCGAAATGGTCGACCCGTGTGGGCCCGCTCACGGACGCCATGTCCGCGCGCGCATGCGTCAGGGGCGCGACATGGTAGCGGCGCCGCGTCGCGCGTTGGTGGCGCTGCGAAATCGTGTGGGCGGCGGACCGTGGCGGAACTCCGTCGCTCCCACCGCGCCAGCGGCTGGGCCAAGGGCACCCGACAGGGCAGGTCCGGCGCTCGGCGTCGACGGTCGGACGCTGTCAGTCCGGCATCTCGAAGACCGAGATGCGGTTCTCCTCGGCCACGATGAAGGCGCCGTTGCGCGGCAGCCACGCGATCGCCTCGTCCAGGCCGGGCACGACCGCGACACCGAGTTCTCGGCCGGTCGCGAGGTCGTGGACGGCGACGGTCGTACCGCGGACGGCGTAGACCTTGCCCGAATCGACAGCGACGACGGTCTCGTCCTCGCTGCGCGAGAGCGCCCGGCACCAGACCGGTCGGCCCGCGGCATCGGCGCGGTGGGCGACGAGACCGGGTCGGCGCCCACCGCCGTCCTCGTCGTCGAGGTCGTCGTCGTCCTGCGTCGCGACCAGGCGCGCCAGCGCGAGTTCGCGTACCTGCTCGGCGGGCAGGTCGCGCTCGACGTCCGCCACCGGCACGACGAGCAGTCCATCCCCCGCGGCGACGCCGTGAAAACTGCCCGGGCGCGGTTCGAAGAGCTCGGCCTCGAGTCGCCCCGTGCGCGCGTCGAGGCTGACGAGGCCCTGATCGCGCGAGCCCTTGCGCGAGTGGACGACGAGGACGCGTTCGGCGCAGCGCAAGGCGCCGTGGAAGCGCACGTCCTTGGGCCGATAGGACCAGCGCGGCGTCATGTCGTTCGTGTCGAGCGCCAGGATCTGATTCGGGCAGACACAGATCGACAACTCGGCGTCGACGAGCGCTTCGTCGAACTCGGGTACGCGTTCGACGCCGAGCAGCTCGCCGTTGTGCGCCGCCATGCGCACGATCGCGTGACCCGACTGCGACGGACCGAGCACGACCACGTCGCCCGTCGAAGCGAAACCGGCACCGAAGCCGCGCCCGTAGCCGACTTCACACGGCGAGTTCCAGAGCGTTTCGCCGCTCGAACGGTCGAGCAACGCGACTTTGCCCGGGATGACGTCGTCGGCCCACTTGTCACCCGCCGGTGCGTCGTAGGTGTGCACGGCGATCGGGCCGGTCGGGCCCGCGGCCAATCCGTCGACGAGCGATTCGAGATCGCGGGACCATCGGCGTCGAGCGCTGCGTGTCATCGGGGCATGGTAACGGCGCCATGGAACGAAGCCGCCGGTCGCACTCGTGTCGAGTGCGACCGGCGGCTTCGAACGGCACGTGCCGCTCAGGCTTCGCTCACTTGTCGCCGGCGAGGACCTTCGCCGCGAGGTTGGACGGCACCGGGCGGTACTCGTGCAACTCCATCGCGAACGAACCGCGCCCTTGCGTCGCACCGCGGAGCGCGGAGCTGTAGGCGAACATCTCGGCGATCGGCACGTAGCCGCGCACGACACGCAGGTCGCCCTGGGCGTCGACTTCGCCGATCTCGCCGCGCCGCGAGTTGAGGTCACCCACGACCGCACCGAGGTAGGCCTCGGGCACGCGCACTTCGATCTTCATGATCGGCTCGAGCAGCGTGATGTTGTTCTCGCAGGCCTGGCGGAAACCGAGGATGCCGGCCTGTTCGAACGAGAGCTGGTCCGAGTCGACGTCGTGCGCCTTGCCGTCGAACAGCGTGGCCTTCACACCGACGAACGGATAACCGGTGCGACCGCCGCCCGACACGGCCTGTTCGACACCGACGCCGACCGACGGGATGAATTCGCGCGGCACGTTGCCGCCCTTCACCGCGTCGACGAACTCGAACACCGTGTTCGGGTCTTCGGTCGGCTCGAACTTGATGTGCGCGACGGCGAACTTGCCGCGACCGCCCGACTGCTTGACGTAACGCGCTTCGGTCGTGACCGGACGCGTCATGCGCTGCTTGTAGGCGACCTTCGGCTTGCCGGTGATGACCTCGGTCTTGTGGTCGTTCTGGATGCGGTTGACGACGATCTCCAGGTGGAGTTCGCCCATGCCGCTGATGACGAGCTCGCCCGTCTCCTCGTTCGTCGTGGCGCGGAACGTCGGGTCCTCGCGCATCATCTTGCCGATCACTTCGGACAGCTTGTCGCGGTCCTGCGAGCTGCGCGGCTCGAGCGACATCGAGATGACGCTGTCCGGGAACACGATCTTGCTCAGCGCGATCGGGTGGTCCTCGTCGCAGAGCGTGTCACCCGTGACGGTGTTCTTGAGACCGACGACCGCGGCGATGTCGCCGGCGAGCACCAGCTCGATCGGCTCCTTCTTGTTCGCGTGGACGCGCAGGATGCGGCCGATGCGCTCGCGTTTGCCCGTGCGCGGGTTGAGGTAGTTGATGCCCTTGTTGAGCGTGCCCGAGTAGACCCGGATGAACGTCAAGTCGCCGGTCGGTTCCGCGACCGTCTTGAACGCCATCGCCGCCAGCGGCTGATCGTCCTGCGGGAGACGCTCGACGCGCGTCTCCTCCTTCGCGCGCGGCAGCGTTCCGACCGTCGGCGGCAGGTCGAGCGGCGAGGGCAGGTAGTCGACGACCGCGTCGAGCATGAGTGCCACGCCCTTGTCCTTCAGCGCCGCGCCGCACAGCGTCGGCACGAGCTCCATCATCAGCGTCGCCTTGCGGAGCGCGCGACGGAGCATGTCGTTCGGGATCTCCTTGTCCTCGACGAAGAGGTCGAGCATCTCCTCGTCGAACTCGGCCACGTCCTCGCACAGGATCTTGCGGCGGCGCTTGGCTTCTTCGAGGAACTCGCCCTTGAGCTCGAGCTCGTGGATCACCTTGCCTTTGGCGTCCTCGTCGAACTCGTAGTGCTTCATGTTCACGATGTCGACGATGCCGTGGAATTCCTTCTCGGCGCCGATCGGGAACTGGATCACGGCCGGACGCGCGCTGAGGCGCTCGCGGATCGTGCCCACGCAGTAGTCGAAGTCGGCACCCGTGCGGTCGAGCTTGTTGATGAAGCAGACGCGCGGCACGCCGTAACGGTCGGCTTGACGCCACACCGTTTCGGATTGCGCTTCGACGCCCTGCACACCGTCGAACACGGCGACCGCGCCGTCGAGCACGCGCAAGCTGCGCTCGACCTCGGCCGTGAAGTCCACGTGGCCGGGCGTGTCGATGATGTTGATCGTGTGGCCCTTCCACTCGGTGTGCGTCGCGGCCGACTGGATCGTGATGCCGCGTTTCCGCTCCTCCTCGAGGAAGTCCATCGTGGCCGCGCCCTCGTGCACTTCACCGGTGCGGTGGATCTTGTTCGTGATGAACAGGACGCGCTCGGTGACGGTCGTCTTGCCGGCATCGATGTGCGCCATGATGCCGATGTTGCGGTGGACGGTGAGACGCTTGGCGCTCATGAGCGGGCGCGAGGATGAGGCCCTTTGGGGCGTTGGGGCGTACCGGTGCGTCGCTTGGCGACGTCCGGTGGGAGGGGCGGGGACGGGTCGGAGCGTCCCACGCGGGGCCGCTTCGGACTCGAAGGCCGAACAGGGTAGCCGCCGACGGCCGTCCGTCAACGTCGAGAGGCCGCGTCGATCGTCGCTCGTGCCGAGTCAGGTCGTCGGCGGTCGGTTGCGACCGAGTCGTTCGTGGGCTGCGACGAAGTCGCCGGCGGTGAACGACGCCATCAAGGACAGGTCGCCGGCGAGCACGGTCGCGGCCGCGATCTCGCACAACCGCTCGACGCGTCCGTCCCCCACCGCTCCGAGGATGGCCAGGCACTCGGCCGCCGTGCCCTGCCCCGTGCCGCCGCCGACGGTGCCGAACAGCAGGTTCGGCAGGTGGACACACGCGTACAGGTCCCCGCCGTCCGTGCACTCGAGTTCGAGCAGACCTGTCGCCGACTCGGTCACGTACGCGACGTCCTGACCGGTCGCCAGCATGAGCGCCGCCAGTCCGTTCGCCGACTGCACCGTCCAGTTCTGCGTTCCGAGCGTCGCGAACCCGACCGCGTACGAACGCGCGATGGCCGCGAGCGCCGCCGGCGTCGTGTGCAGGCGCTCCTGCACCAGCCGCGCCGGCACCACCGCGTCCGCGACGGCGCTGCGCCCGCGGCCCTCGACGAGAGCGCGTGCATTCGCACGCTTCTCGACGTCCTGACCGTGCACGTGGCACTCCTTCGCGCCCGTGCGTTCGGCCACGTAGCGCGCGATGCGCTCCGTCGCGCGTGCCGCCATGTTGATGCCGATGGCGTCGCCCGTGTGGAACACGAGGCGCACGACGAGCCGCCGCCCGACGATCTGCGGCTCGACCCGCAGCAGGCGGCCGTGACGCGTGCCCTCGCTCGCCAGGCGTGCCAGCTCGTCGAACGCCGCCGCGACGAAGGCGCGCGCGGCGAGCGCTTCGCGGGCGCCCGCGTAGACGAGCAAGGGGTGCTGGCTCAACCCGTCCGCGGTCACGCGCGCATGCACGCCGCCGCTCGCACGCAGTACCGACATTCCGCGCGAGTACGACGCGACCATGGCGCCTTCGGTCGTGGCCAGCGGCACGAACACCTCGTACTCGCCGCCCGCACCGTGCACACGCAACGGACCCGCGAGCCCGACCGGCACCTGCGCGAACCCGACCAGGTTCTCGATCTTCCCGCGCGCGCTGCGTGGATCGACGGGCACACCCGACAGGTGCGCGAGTTCGCGCCCCGCCGCACGTTCAGCGATCGTTCGCCGCCGCTGGACCGCCTCGGGCCCGTGGTCGTCGTGTTCGTCGCGCGGCAGTCGTTCGAGCGGCTCCCCCATCGCCGCGCAGGGTACGCCGCAGCGCTCGGCGTTGGAACCCGTGCGCGCGGACGTCACAATCCTTCCGCCATGCTTCTCGAGTTCATCTCCGGTGTGACGGGTGTCTTCGTCGTCGTGTACGACGGCCAACACGGTCTGAAGTTCACGCTCGGTCGCGCGAAGTACGTCGTGGGTCCGGGCGTCCACTTCAAGTGGCCGATCTTCCAGAAGATCCGCGTCGAGGAGACCAAACACACGACGCTCGACCTCGAGCCGCAGGTCGTGCAACTCGCCGACGACCTCGTCTACGAGGTCGACGCGAAGATGCTCTACCAGATCACGAACCTGCACAAGGCGCTGATCGAGGTGGACGACCTCGTGACCGCGATGCAGAACCGCGTGGTGCTCGCGATCCAACGCGTCGTCAGTGCGCAGACGCGCGCGACCATCACCCACACCGACGCGATGGTCGCGACGATCCTCGCGGACCTCGTGCGCATGGAGGAGCAGTGGGGTGTGCGCATCCTGCAACTCGGCTTCTCGAACCTGTCGCCGTCCCCGGCGACGCTGGAGATCACGCAGCTCGATCTGCTCGCGCGCGAGCGGCACGCGTTGTTCACGGAATTGTGTGCGAGCGGCACGCCCGACGACGTCGCGGTCGCACTCGTGACGGGCGCGGTCGTCGCGACGCAGCCGACGGTGCGCGAACCGGGGCTCATCGACGAGCGCCGCGCGCTCGACGCGACGCGGCGCGCGGCCGCGGTGGAACGCGAGCAGCGACAGCGCGACGAGCAGCGCCGCGAGCGCGAACGCAGCGAAAGCGGCAAGGCGCGCTCGGGCGGCGAAGTCGTGGACGGCAAGCAGGACGCCGACCCGCTCGAAGGCGACGAGGATCGGCCGGGCACGAAGCGGCCGTGAAGCTGCCCGTGCGACGCGCGCGTGAAACGGAAGGGCTCGCGACGCGCGCGTCACGCGCTGCGCGCGAGTTCCTGAACTGGGTTTGGATCGAGGTCGTCGAGTTCGCGAAGGCGAACCCGTTCATCACGGCCGTAGCGGTCTTCGGTCTCGTGCGCGCGTGCGGCACGACCGTGTCGACGGGTCAGACGGGGCTCCTGTTCACGTTCGGGCGCGTGCGCCGGCGCCTCGAGCCGGGCTTCCATCCGCTCGTGCCGTTCGTGCAGTTCGCGCGCATCGTGCCGACACGCGCGCGCACCTTCGAACTCGGTGAACAGCGCGTCGTGACCTCGGACGGACTCGTGTTCCACGTGCGTGCGAACCTCGTGTGGCGCGTCGAAGAGATCGAGAAGGCGTTGATCGAGGTCGACGACCTCGAGCGCGGCATGCGCAACGTGCTCGCGATCGCGGTGCAACGCACGCTGGCCGGAATGTCGCGGGACGAGCTGCACCGCTCACCCGAACTCGACGAACTCCTGCGCGCCGCGATGCAGGAGCAACTCACCGCCTGGGGCGTCGTCGTCGTGCGTGCGGGATTCGCCACGATCGCACCGTCACCGCGCAGCCTGCGCGTGACGCAGTTGCGTGAGCGCGTCGCCGCGCGGCGCACCGGCTTCGACGCGCTGCGTAGACTCGAGCTGGGCGAAGCGACGTCGGTGGCGTTGCTCGGCACACGTGTCTTCCCGCGGCGCCGCGCACTCGGCGCACGTCGGCGCGAACACGACCGTCGCCGCAGTCAACGTCACACGCGCGAACGCGAACGGATCCTGCGCGAGGGCGTGCCGGATCCGAAGCGTGCGGCGAAGAAGCCCGCGACGAAAGAGGCGAGAACGAGCTCGGCCCGGACGAACCGGGCCGAGCAGGAATCTCACGGCGACTGAACCGATCGCATCGGTCGTCACGGCTGAACCGATCGGTTCAGCAGACGAGCGGTCAGTGGCTCGCAGCGCTCTCGATGCGGCCGCTCGCGTCGGGCACGCCCGACTGAACGCCGATGTTCAAGAGATCGTCGTCGACGACCGGCGCTTCGCCTTCGGTCGGCTCTTCGACGACCGGCGGGACCTGCTGACCCGGGTGCGCGGGATCCGGCTCCCAGCCGTGGACGAGGAAGATCGTCCAGAAGCCCAGGACGTAACCGACCGGCACGTGCCAGCCGTGGCGCAGCCAGTTGACCGCGGAGCGACCTTCCGGGAAGCGCGTGCAGAGCGCGACGCCGGCCGTCGATCCGAACCACAGCATCGAGCCGCCGACACCGACGGCGAAAGCCATGATGCCCCAGTCGTAGCCGCCCTGGTTGAGCGCGAGTTTGGTGAGCGGGATGTTGTCGAACACCGACGACAGGCCGCCGATCGCGAAGGCCGAGAGTACCGACGGCTCGGGCAACTTCTCGAGCGGCATCAGCGACGCGCAGCAGACCAGCATCAGGAGGAATGCTGCGCTCTTCGCGAGGCTCGGCACGATCGACCAGGTCGGCTTGCGAACCGCGGACATCGCGAGGATGGTGCCCCAGATCGCGACGGCGAGCAGCGGCATGACGTGCTCGAACGCCTTCAGCGGACCGGTGCGCAGGAGGTTGGCGCTGACGGTCGCGACGAGGATCGCGGCGACGCACAGAAGGCGCATGCCGTCGACCGGTTCCTTGTGACCCGCGGCATCCGCCAACGGCTGGTGGCGATTCTGAACGATCGACGCAACGGTGCCCGAGACGAGCAACGTCACGATCGAACCGAGATAGGCCGGGAAGACGTGGCTCGGCGGGATGCCGTCGATCCACATCATCGTGGTGGTCGTGTCGCCGATCACGCTACCGGCGCCGCCGGCGTTCGATGACACGACGATGCCCGCGAGATAGGCGATGTGCACGCGGCCCTTGAAGACCGAGTACGCGACGCCGCCGCCGATCATCGCGGCCGCGATGTTGTCGAGGAAGCTCGACAGGACGAAGACCGCGGCGAGCAGTGCGAATGCTCCCGGCGCGCCCTTCGGCAACAGGCGCGGGATGCGCTCGGGCACGCCGGAGCGCTCGAAGTGATCGGACAGGATGCCGAAGCCGACCAACAGGCCGAGCAGGTCGAGCAGCGTGATCCACTCGTGTTCGACCTGGTGACCGAGCGAGAAGCCGTCGACGACGAGCAGCTTGAACGTCACGGTCGCCACGAGGCCCACGCCGGCGATCGGCATGGCGAAGCGGTGCGAAGCCGTGATGCCGAGCAGCGTCGCTGCGAACAGCATGTACTCGAGCGGGATGCCGCCCGGCTGGCTGCCGACGGCGCCAGCAAGGCCGCTCACGAGCGCGCCGAGCGCCGCTCCGATGGCGAGAACGGCCGCGATCGTGCGCAACGGCGACGAAGGGGCCGAATGGGAATTGTTTTCGGTAGCCGACATGGCGGGGGAACGCGTGGGGCGGGCGCGGGCCTCCGCACATGCGGAGGTCCGAAGGACCCGGCGGGACCGCCGCGGCTATCGAGGTTCGAAAGAGCGCTTCTGTACGGGAGTTGCCGTATTCGCTGCGCGGGCAACCGACACGTGCCGTTCGAGTCCGCGTGCGAGTGACGCGTACGGTGTCAGACACGCGATCCGTCACGAAGATGCGGCCCGGCGCCGGGTCGTGTGCGATGCCGTTGAAC
>JBIKNC010000212.1:0-7449 GCA_044358925.1 Planctomycetota bacterium
CCGCTACGTTCGCCGGTACGTTCGCACCATGTCTCGAGAAGCGATCGAGCTCCGCCGTGTGCCGCGCGCGCCGCCGCACGAACGAGAGCTCGAACGTGGTCGCGGTGTCCGTTTCGTCCCTCCGCCTGCCGAGCACTACGAGGCCTGTTCGATGAGCGGTAACCGCGCCCCCGAGATCCTCAACATCGAAGAGGCAGCCCAGCTCCTCGGTGTGAGCGTCAAGACGTTCAACAAGGTGCTCCACGGTCAGGACATCCCGGCGCGCAAGATCGGGCGCGAATGGAAGTTCTCGCGCCAGGCGCTGATCGACTGGGTCGGCAGCGGCCGCAGCAGTCAGTACTACAAGGACGCCCTCGGAGACGAAGGCGACAACGACGTCGAGATCACGCCGCCGGCGCGAGTGGTCGACGACGGAGTGCGCGGCGACCGTCTGACGCCTGCGCGTCCGACACCGAGCTGATCGACACGTCGGCCCTGCCCGGGACCGCACGCGGATCCAGACGCGGTTTTCACGCCGCGCGCGTTGGCAAGGCGCGGGCACGCTTGGGACGATAGGGGGTCGTCGCGACCGCTCCCAACTCTCGCGAACACCTCGTCATGAACCCGAGTCACACCGCCGATCTGCCCGCCCTGAAGCACGCCCTGGACCTCACGCAGGACCAGCGCATGATCCGCGACATGGTGCGCGAATTCGCGGAGGGCGAAGTCCTCCCGCAGGCGCACGACAACGACGAGGCGCACCGCTTCCCGGTCGACCTGTGGAAGCGCATCGTCGAACTCGGTCTGCCCGCCATTCCCTTCGGCGAGGACGTCGGCGGCGCGGGCGGCGACACACTCAGCTACATCCTCGCGGTCGAGGAACTCGCCAAGGTCTGCGGCTCGACGTCGCTCACGCTGGCAGCGCACGTGTCGCTCGGCACGTATCCGATCTACCGCTGGGGCGGCGAGAAGCTGAAGAAGCTCTACGTGCCGCACTTGATCGCGGGCGACTACATGGGCGCCTACGGTCTGACGGAGCCGAACGCCGGCTCCGACTCGGGCGGCACCCAGACGAAGGCGCAGCTCGTCGGCGACGAGTACGTGCTCAACGGCCGCAAGTGCTTCTGCACGAACGCGAACCACGCCGGTGTGTTCATCGTCACGGCCGTGACGGACAAGACCCTCGGTGCGAAAGGCATCAGCGCGTTCGTCGTTCCGCGCGACACGCCGGGTTTCTCGATCGAGCCGGGTGAGAAGAAGCTCGGCATGCGCGCCTCCGACTGGGCCAGCCTCGTGTTCGAGGACGCGCGCATTCCGCGCGACCACCTGCTCGGGCCCGAAGGCGAAGGCTTCAAGACCTTCATGAAGACGCTCGACGGCGGCCGCATCTCGATCGGTGCGCTGGCGCTCGGTCTCGCGGAAGGCGCGTACGACAACGCGCGCCGCCACGCGCTGCAGCGCGAAGCGTTCGGCAAGCCGCTCAGCGGTCAGCAGGCCGTCGCGTTCAAACTCGCGAACATGGCGCTCGACATCGAGGCCAGCCGCCACCTGATCTACCACTCGGCGCGGCTCAAGGACTTGAACCAGCCGTACGGCAAGGAAGCCGCGATGGGCAAGTTGCACGCGAGCGAGACCGCGATGCGCGTGACGTACGACGCGATCCAGGTCTTCGGCGGCTACGGCTACAGCCGCGAGTACCCGGTCGAACGCATGTGGCGCGACGCGAAGCTGTGCACGATCGGCGAAGGCACGAGCGAAGTGCAGCGCCTCGTCATCGCGCGCAACATCCTGCGGTGAGCGCGGCGGTCCCGGTCGCAGTGAACGTCCCCGTGCCGCCGCGCATCCAGGTCGGCGGCTGGACGATCCATGCTCTGTGCGACGGAGCGCTGCGGCTCGACGGCGGCGCGATGTGGGGCGTCGTGCCCAAGAACATCTGGGAGAAGCTCACGCCTCCCGCCGCCGACAACACGATCGAACTCGCGCTGCGGCCGTACCTGTGTGTGAAGGGCGAGCGCGTCGTGCTCGTCGAGGCCGGCGTCGGCGCGCGCTGGGAGAGCAAGTGGCGCGGCATCTACCACCTCGACGGCGGGCGGCTCGAGGCGAGCATCCACGCGGCGGGGTACTCGCCGGCGGACGTGACCGACGCGGTGGCGAGCCACGCGCACTGGGATCACATCGGGGGCTGGCTCGTGGAACGTGAGGGGCGCGTCGAGCCGCTCCTGCCCAACGCGCGCCACCACCTCGCAGCGATCGAAGTCGAGCGCTGCCTGCACCCCGACCACGTGCGCAAGGGCTCGTATCGGCCGGAGGATCTGGCGCTGCTCGTCGAACAGCGCCGTGTCACCACGTTCGAGAGCGCGGGCGAGATCCTGCCCGAGATCGAGGTGCGCCCGGTCGGCGGCCACTCGGACGGTGTGAGTGTCGTGATCGTGGGGCCGCGCGCCGCTGCGGCTGGTGCCGGTGAGCGCGCGATCTTCTGGGCCGACGTCGTGCCGACGACGCACCACGTGCAGCCGCCGTACATCATGGCCTACGACATCGACGTGACGACGAGCTTCGCGGCGCGCAAGGCGCTGCTCGCGGAAGCCGCGCGCGAACGTTGGGTCGGGCTCTTCTATCACGACACCCACGTGCCGTTCGCGCGTGTGAGCGGCGACGGCAAGCGCTACTCGGTCGAGCCGGTCGCGGCGCTCGCGTGAAGCGCGCGGCGTGCGCTCCTCGGTGCGCGGCGCGGCACAGGAGGTGACGCGTGCGCATCGTCTCGCTCTGCCCGAGTCTCACGGAACTCGTCGCCCTGCTGGGGCGCAGCGAGGCTCTCGTCGGTCGCACGAAGTTCTGCGTCGCGCCGGCGGACGTCGTGGAGCACGTCGAGAAGATCGGCGGCACGAAGGACCCGCGCGTCGAGCGTCTCGTGGAGCTCGCGCCGGACCTCGTGCTGATGAACCGCGAGGAGAACCGCGCACAGGACGCCGCGGCGTTGCGCGAGCGCGGACTCGTACTGCACACGAGCCTGCCGCGCGATCCGGCGGGGGCGCGCGAACTCGTGTTGGAACTGGGCGTGTTGCTCGAACGCGAACACGAAGCCGCGCGCATCGTCGAACGGATCGACGCGGCGCTCGCGCGTGTCGATGAGCGCCCACGGCGCGAGCCCGTGTCGTTCGTGTGCCTCGTCTGGCGCAAGCCGTGGATGGCGACGGACCGCGGCACGTATCTGTCGGCACTCGTCGAACGCGCCGGCGGCGTGAATCTCGTCGCGGGTGCGGGCGGCGTGTATCCCGAGTTGACGAACAACGAACTCGCCGCACTCGCGCCGCAGCGCGTGCTCCTGCCGTCCGAGCCGTTCCCGTTCGCACAGCGCCACGCGGACGAACTCGCGGCCGCGACAGGGATCATGCGCGACGCCTTCCGACTGGTCGACGGCGCGGCGCTCACCTGGCACGGCTCGCGCACGGCGGCGGGGCTCGACGAGGCGCTCGCAGCGCTGGCGTGAATACCATGCGAGCGTGAGCGCCGAACGCGGACACTCGATCGGCTCGCGCCGCGGTTTCACGCGCCTCGAGCCCAAGGTCTACCTCGCACACGCCGCCGTCGCGCCGCTGGCCGACGACGTCGTGCAGACGATCGTCGACCACACACTCGCGTTCGCGCGGCAGGGCGCGGCGGCGATCGGGCCGGCGCTCGAAGCCGCGGCGCTCGCGCGCGAACGCTTCGGTGCGCTGATCGGCGCCGCTGCGAGCGACGTGGCGCGTGTGGCGAACACGAGCGCCGGCGTGAGTGCGATCGCGACCGCGCTGCGTCTCGCTCCGGGCGAACGCATCGTGTGCTTCGAGAGCGAGTTCCCGACCAACGTGACGCCCTGGCGCGCGGTCGCAGAGCGCGCGGGCGCCGGTGTGGAGATCGTCCCGATCGCGCCGTTCGAGCGCTCCCACGCGGAAGGCCTCGAAGCGCTCGCGCGTGTCCTCGAACGCGGCGCACGTGTCGTCGCGACGAGCGCCGTGCAGTTCCAGACGGGCTTCGCGATGCCGCTCGCCGCCATGGCGCGCCTCGCGCACGACGCGGGTGCGTTGTTCTTCGTCGACGCGATCCAGGCGGTCGGCGCGCAGCCGCTCGACGTGCACACGCTCGGCGTCGACGCGCTCGCGGCGGCGGGGCACAAGTGGTTGATGGGCCCGCTCGGTTGTGCCTACCTCTTCGTGTCGCGCGCCGCGCGCGAGCGCCTCGAGCCGCTCCAGGTCGGCTGGACGAGCCACGAGACGCCCGACGTGTTCCTGTTCGCGGCGAACGAGCTGGGCAAGACGCGCGCGCTCGAAGGGAATGCGCGGGTGTTCGAGCAGGGCGTGTTGCCGTTCGCGAACTTCGCCGCGTCGGCCGTGGCGATGGAGTCACTCCTCGCCATCGGCCCGGCCGCGATCCACGCGCACGTGCAGCGTTGGCACGACCAGTTCGAGCCGCGCGCCGTCGCCTTGGGCTTCCGTTCGCGCCGCAGCCGCGAGGTCGCCGCGCGTTCGAACCTCTTGTGCTTCGAGCCGCCCGCCGGGGCGAGTGCCGCGGACGTGGTCGCCGCTCTGGCTCGCGAAGGCGTGGCCGCGAGCTGCCCCGACGGTCACGTGCGCATCGCGCCGCACTGGCCGAACGCACTCGAAGAGGTTGAAGTCACGGCGCGCGCGCTCGGCGTTGCCGCAGCGAGTGTTCAACGGGAAGCACGCTGAAATGTCGAGCTGCGGCTCACATCCGCCGCCGCGGCCGCAGCCGCTCAGCGACTCTCTGTCTTCGTCTTCCTTTGCTTTGACTTTGCGTCCTTTGCGTCCTTTGCGGTGACGTGCAACAGACCCGGGATCTAGGTGCGGTTGCACGTCACCGCAAAGGACGCAAAGGACGCATAGGACGCAAAGTCAAAGCAAAGGAACGCAACGAACAGTGAACGCATTGCGCGTTGAGTGCCGCATGCGACTCTCAGCTTCAGTGCGCGTCTTCACGCACGAGGTTGCGATTCCAATTCGGAATCTCCACGACCACGTCGCTCGATCCGTTCGGCACACACTGACACGCGAGCCGCGACTGCCGCGTCAGGCCGGGCGCGAGATCGAGTTGGTCCTCTTCGTCGTCGGTGGCGGCCGAGCAGCTCGACAGGCCCTCGCGCACGATCACGTGGCACGTCGAACATGCAGCCACACCGCCGCAGGCGTGGTCGATGTCGACGCCGTGGCCGCCCGCGATCTCGAGCAACGAGCCGGGCAAACCGTCGCGCGTGTAGGGCAGAGCGGCGGGATCGACCTCGACGCGTACACCCTGAGGTTGGAACGTGATGGTGTAGCGGCGCTTCGGCAGTTCCGTGCGCGCGCGTTCGATGAAGGGATTCGAGCCGCCCATGGTGCGAAGGTATCGATCAGTCGAGGCCGTCGCCGAAGCCGCCCGAGGCGGCGGGACGCGGACCGCGTTCGGTCGCGCGGGGAGTGCGTTCCGCCGAGCGCACGCGGCGCCGCTCGGGCGCGGGTTCGCTCGCACTTTCGCGTGCGCGTTCCGGAGCGCGCTCGCGCGCCCGTTCCGGCGCGCGTTCGCGCGGCTTGTCGCTCGCGGGCGCCGCGGCGGAACGAGCGGGTCGTTCGGCCGAAGTGCGTTCCTCGACGACCTTCTCGGGCCGGTCGCGCCGCACGCGCACGCGGTGTTCGGGCTCGGCGGCGGGCTCCGGGCTCTCCGCGGCTTCGCGCACGCCGCGGCGCTGCGCCATGCGCGGCGTGTCGCTCACCGGCTCGCGCTGCGGTTCGCGTCGACGCGAGCCGCGCGGCTGCGCTGCACGCTCGTCGCGTGCCGAGCCGTCGGTGCGAGCGGGGCCCTCCGTGCGCGGGGTGCGCGCGGCACTCGCATCGCGCTTCGCGGGCGACTCTGCTTCGGCACCGCGCGGCGCGCGCGCCGGACGCTCCTCGCGGACCGGACGCTCGCTGCGTTCGTCACCCTTCGCGGCACGGCGCGGCGACTCGACCACGTCGTCCGCGCGCGCGCGTTCGGGGCGCGCGCTGCGTTCCGTGCGCGCCGGTCGTTCGTCGCGCTCGCGCGGGGAGGAGCGTTCGTTCGCACGAGCCGCACCGGCCGGCGCGCGCTCGTTCGTCTCGCTCTGCGCGCGGCGAAGCGCCGAACGTTCGGTGCGTCGCGCGTCGCGCTCGGGATCGCCGCTCGTGGCCGGACGAGCGGGTCGCTGTGCAGCGGCCGGACGCTCGGACCTCGTTTCCACGGGCCCCGTTTGCTCGCGCATCGCTCGCTCCGGTGTCGTCGCGCGTTCACGCGTCGGTGAGCGTTCGGCGGCACTCGCAGCACGCTCGTCGCCTCGCGGCGCACGTTCGCGTGTGGGGCGCTCATGCTGCTCGTGTTGCTCCTCTTCACGCGGAGCCGAGCGCGTCCGACCTCGAGCACGCGGTTCCGAACGCGGTTCCGGGCGAGCTTCCGGGCGCGGCTCGGTGCGCGCATCACCGCGCGACTCCGCACGCGGTTCCGCACGCACGGCACGACGCGGTTCCTGTTCGTTCGAGCGTTGCGGCGCCGCGACGTCGTCGCGCTCGCGGCGGCGCGGTGCGCGTTCGCCGCGCGGCGCACGCTCCGGCGCCGGACGTTCCTCGGCGACGCCGGGCACTTCGTCGCGCGCCTGCGCACCACGACGCGGCGCACGCTCTTCTCGCGGCCCACGTTCTTCGCGCGGCGCACGCTCTTCACGCGGTTCGTCGCGCCGCTCGTGCCGCCGCGGTTCGCGCTCGTCACCCGCTTGGGGCGCGCCGAACAGCCGCACGAACTCACCGGGTTCGAGCTCCTCGACCTCCCAGTTCATGTGCCGCACGATTTCGTTCCAGCGGCGCACGTCGCCGGCCGCGACGATCGTGATCGCATGGCCCTGCCGCCCCGCGCGACCGGTGCGACCGATGCGGTGCGTGTAGGTCGAGACCTCGCGCGGAACGCCGCAGTTGATGACGTGAGTCACGCCTTGCACGTCGAGGCCGCGCGACGCGACGTCGGTCGCGAGCAGCGCTCGCACCGAACCCTCGCGGAAGGCCGACATGACGCGGAAGCGCGAAGCCTGGTCGTAGCCGCCGTGCAGCGCCTTCACGCCTTCGGGCAGGCGCTCGAGGCGGCGCATCATCTTGTCGACGTCCGTGCGTCGATCGCAGAAGCACAGCATCAGGTCGTCCGTCGTCGAGCGGCGGATGATCGTGCGCAAGAGGTCCGTGCGATCCTCTTCGTCGCGGCAGAACACGACCGACTGGCGGATGTTCGACGTCGTCGCGACGCCGCGCGCGGTGGCGAGTTCGGCCGGTGTGCGTGTGTGTTTGCGCGCCAGCGTCAGCAGCGCGGGCGGGAACGTGGCGGAGAACAGCAACGTCTGTCGCTCCTCCGGCGTCTGCAGGAGGATCTTCTCGACGTCGTCGAGGAAGCCGATCTCCAGCATCTCGTCCGCTTCGTCGAGCACGACGAACTCGGTCCACG
>JBIKNC010000213.1:0-7394 GCA_044358925.1 Planctomycetota bacterium
ACGACAAGTTCGACATCGTCGTGCCGCCGCTCAGCATCCTGGCCGAACCGCCGGTGACCGTCGTCGACGCCGTCGCGAAGAAGCGCGGCACCGCAGAGGTCGCCACGGCATACCTCGAGTTCCTCTACACCGACGCGGTCCAGGAAGTCGTCGCCAAGCACTTCTATCGGCCGCGCAACGAGGCCGTGCTCGCGCGCCACAGCGCGACATTCCCGCGCCTCCAGTTGCTGTCGATCGACACCGTCTTCGGAGGTTGGAAGGCGGCGCAGTCGACGCACTTCGGTGACGGCGGCGAGTTCGACCGCATCCAGGCGGCCATCGCAGGCAAGTGAACGCCGCCTGAGAGACCGCGCGCCAGGCCGACGCATCCCCACACATGGCACGTTTCCGCGAGTTCAGCGTTCTGCCCGGGTTCCGGCTCACCTTCGCGGTGACGCTGGCCTGGACGAGCGTGCTCGTCGTTCTGCCGCTGTGCGCGTTGGCCTGGCGCGCGTCGTCGCTCGGTTTCGAAGACTTCTTCGCGAAGGTCACCGAGGCGCGCGCGCTGTCGGCTTTCTGGCTCTCGATCTGGGCCTCGTTCGTCGCGGCGACGGTGAACGTCTTCGTCGGGCTGCTGACCGCGTGGGTGCTCGTGCGCTATCCGTTTCCCGGGCGCCGCATCATCGATGCACTCGTGGACCTGCCGTTCGCACTGCCCACCGCGGTGTCGGGCATCGCGCTCACGAGTCTGTTCGCCGAGCGCGGCACGTTCGGAGCGCTGCTCGCCCCGCTCGGCGTGAAAGTCGCGTACACGCCGATCGGCATCGTCATCGCGCTCGTCTTCATCGGACTGCCGTTCGTCGTGCGCACGGTTCAGCCCGTGCTCGCGGAACTGCCGCTCGAACTCGAGGAAGCGGCGGCGACACTCGGCGCGGGCCGGCTGCGCACCTTTTTCAGTGTGGTGCTGCCGCCGCTCGTGCCGCCGCTCCTGACCGGCTTCGCACTCGCCTTCGGACGCGCGCTCGGCGAGTACGGCTCGATCGTCTTCATCGCGGGCAACATGCCGCACCGCACCGAGATCCTGCCGCTCCTGATCGTGATCGAACTCGAGGAGTACGACTACGCCGGAGCGACGGCACTCGGAGGCACGATGCTGCTGCTGTCGTTCGCTCTCTTGTTCGTCATCAACGCCTTGCAGTCCTGGTCGCGACGCCGGGCGGGAGCGCGCTGACGTGGCCGGTGTCGTCGCAACGATCGGAAGTGCGCGTGCGCGGCGCATCGAGACGGCGCGGCCGGCGCTCGCCGATCCGCGTTGGGTGCGTGTGCTCGCGATCACGACCATGCTCGTGCTGCTCGGAACGCTTCTCGTGGCGCCGCTCGCCGTCGTGTTCGCCGGCGCGCTCGCCAAGGGCTTCTCGGCCTATGCCCAGGCGCTCGGCGACGAGGACGCACTACACGCCATCCGACTGACGCTGCTCACGGCGGCGATCAGCGTGCCGCTCAACACGGTGTTCGGTGTGATGGCCGCGTGGTGCATCGCGAAGTTCCGCTTCAAGGGCCGCGGGTTCCTGATCACGTTGATCGACCTGCCGTTCGCCGTTTCACCCGTCGTCGCGGGCCTCGTGTTCGTCCTCTTGTTCGGACTGCACGGCGTGTTCGGGGACCTGGTGCGCGCGTTCGACGTGCGCATCATCTTCGCGGTGCCCGGCATCGTGCTCGCGACGACGTTCATCACGTTCCCTTTCGTGGCGCGCGAGGTGCTGCCGCTGATGGAGGCGCGCGGGACCGGTGAAGAGGAGGTCGCGCACCTCATGGGCGCGAGCGGCTGGCAGATCTTCCGGCGCGTGACACTGCCGAACATCCGCTTCGGACTCCTGTACGGCGTCGTGCTCTGCAACGCGCGCGCGATGGGCGAGTTCGGAGCGGTGTCCGTGGTCTCCGGCCACATCCGCGGCGTGACGAACACGATGCCGCTGCACGTCGAGATCCTCTACAACGAGTACCAGTACGCCGCGGCCTTCGCCGTGGCGTCGCTGCTCACGTTGCTGGCGCTCGCGACGCTCGTGTTGAAGGCCGGGATCGAGTGGCTGATCACTCGCCGCAGCTCGTGAAGGTCGCACACGCTGCGGCGGATAGGATCGCGCCGTGAAGAGCGCGCCGTTCGGACTGTGGCTTGCGGCGTCGAGCCTGGCGGCCGTGGCTGTACTCGCGTTCGGCCTCGTCCCGGGCGGCCTGCGCGAGTTGCGCGAGCTGGCCGAAGAGAATGCACGTCAGCGTCTGGCGCTGGCGACGACGGAAGGCGCGCAGCGCCTCGACGACGCGCGCGCCGCCGCTCTCACACAGGCGCGGGTGCTCTCGCAGCGACCGACGTTGGCCGGCCTCGTCGAGCGCGGCGACGCGCCCGCCGCGACCGAGTTCCTCGACGCCTTCCGCCGGGCGAGCGGCGTGGCGGCGTGTGCGGTCGTCTTCGAAGGCGCCGTCTTCGCGTCGACTCCGGCGAACTGGGCACCAGGCGGCGAGCCCCTCGAACCACGTGAGGACGCGCGCCTCGAAGGTTCGGCGCTCGCGGAGCACGAGGCGGGCTACGTCGCGGCGCTCGCGTTGCAGTTGTCGCGGGCGACGGTCGTCGTCGCGACGCGACTGCCGAACGGGGCGGCTGCGCTCTCCAACGACGACGGTGTCGTCCTCGCCATCGACGTCGACCCGCGAGCGGTCGCCGCCGAGCCGCAGCGTCGGGCGTCGGGCGACTTCACCACGACGCGCCTCGTGGCGCGTGACGTCGACCTCGTGCCCGCCGTCCTACGCGCCAGCCTGTCCGCGGACCACGTCGATCGTTCGCTCGCAGCGGCTCGCCGGCGCTTCGCCACGACGACGGCGATCGCGGTGCTGCTCGCCGTCTTGTTGGCCACGTTCGGCTCGCAGCGACTCGCGCGGCCGTTCCAAGACCTGCGCCGCGCGGCACAACGCATGGGCGCCGGCGACCTCGCGACGCCGATCGACAGCCGCGGATCGAGTGAGGCTCTCTCGCTCGCGACGGCGCTCGACTCGATGCGCGTGCAGCTCGCCCAGGCGCGCGAGGAACTGTTGCAACGCGAGGCGGAGTCGCGCGCGCTCCTGTCCGGCATGAGCGAGGGCGTCTTCGCCGTCGACCGCGAACGCACGGTGCGCGCGCTGACTCCGCGCGCGGCGCAGATCCTGCGTGTCGACGCCGCGCAGAGCATCGGGCGTTTCTGCGGCGACGTGCTGCACACGCGTGTGCCCGCGCACCTGCGACCGTGCGAGCACGCCTGCCCCATCGTCGACGCGCGCGGGCGCGGCGCGTCGCACGCCATCGAACGCATCGAGCGCAACGGCGCGGTCGTGAGCGTCCTCCTGACGTGTTCGCCGCCCGCCGGCGACCGCCAGGTCCTCGTCGTGCGCGACGAGACCGACCTCGAAGCGGCGCGCCGCGCGCGCGACGCCTTCCTCGCGAACGTCACACACGAGTTGCGGACGCCGCTCTCGGCCCAACTCGCGTCGATCGAACTCCTGCAGACCGCCGCGGAGGCGACGGACGCGCCGCCGCCGAAGGATCTGCTCGACTCGTTGCAACGCAGCACGCTGCGGCTCGCGCAACTCGTCGACGACCTGCTCGAGAGCGTGCGCATCGAAGCCGGCCGTTCGTCGCACCGCCGCGAGCTGGTGCAACTGACCGAGATCCTGGCCGAGGTCGAGGAGACCATGCGTCCGCTCGCGCGCCAAGCGGGCGTCGTCATCAGCCTTGTCGTCGGCGGCGATGCGCGCAGCGACACACCCGAGGTCGTCGGCGACACCGTTCAACTGCGTCAGGTCTTCGTCAATCTGGTCGCGAACGCGATCCGTCACTCGCCCGTCGACGGCCGGATCACGCTCGCGGTCGCCGCGGACGACGAGGCGGTCGAAGTGAGCGTGAGCGACGACGGTCCCGGCATCCCCGCCGAACTCGGCGCCCACGTCTTCGAGCGCTTCCAACGCGCCGAGACGGGCGGCGGCGGTCTCGGCCTCGGGCTGTGGATCGCACGTTCGATCGTGGAGCGCCACGCCGGCACGATCCGTGTCGTCGCCGGCCGTACTCGGGGAGCCTGTGTCGCGGTGCGACTGCCGCGCGGAGACGAACGATGAAAGTGCTCGTGGTGGACGACGATCGCGAACTGCTGCCGCTCGTGGCGTTCGCGCTGCGGCAGGCGGGCATGCTGGCCATCGAGGCGCCGAACGCCGCGCGCGCGCTCGAACTCGCGCGCACCGAACGACCGGACGTGGTCGTGCTCGACCTCAACCTGCCCGACATGGACGGCGCCGAGGTGTGCCGCGAGCTGCGGCGCCGCGAGTACCCGCTGCGCATCCTGATCCTGACGGCGCGCAGCGACGAGGAGGACGAGGTGAAGCTCCTCGACCTCGGCGCGGACGACTTCCTCACGAAGCCGTTCAGTCCGCGCACGCTGACGGCGCGAGTGCGCGCGCTCGGCCGCCGCTCGGGTTCACCGGTGCGGCTCGTCTCGCCGCAGGGCATCGTCGTCGACGTCGAAGGCGCGACAGTGCGATTCGGCGAGGAGCCGGCGGTGCGATTGACCGGACTCGAGACGCGTCTCGTGCACGCACTCGCGACACACGAAGGCCGCCCGGTGCCGACCGAGCGCATCCTCGACCACGTCTGGGGCGTGTACTCACACGGCGATCGGCAACTGCTCAAACAGCTCGTGCGCCGTCTGCGCCAGAAGCTCGAGCGCGATCCCGCCGACCCGAAGCGCGTCGTGACGGTGCACGGCGTCGGCTATCAGTTGGTCGGCGACACGCCTCACGGCGCGAACAGCTGATCCGTGAGGCGCTCGAACTCGCGCTGCAGCTCGACGTTCTCGAAGCCGCGCAGTTCGGGCACGTCGAGTTCGAGGAGCGCGGCGAAGTTGCGGCGCGCGTCGCGGATCGTCTCCGCCACCTGGCTCGAGAGCTGCACGGTCTCGAACGTGTTCAGCGCGTCGCGCAGGCGCGGTTGCAGCGCCTCGTTCTGCGCCTCGACGGCGGCGGCCTGTTCGAGCAGGTAGCGCGCGTAGGCCTTGCACGCTTCGCGCGTCAGTTCGTTCGAGCGGATGTTCTGTTCGGCGATGCGCGGGTCGCCGCCATTCGCGGCGTTGTCGCGCGCGGTCTCGATGTTCGCCTCGGCCTTCTGGGCGAACGCGTCGAGGCGCGGGACCTGGTCGGTGCGCACGCGTTCGACGAAGTCCTTCTGGACGTGGTCGAGGATGCGCACGAGCACGACGTAGGACCCGTAGTAGCGCTTCGCGACGTCGAGCGACTCGCCCGCTTCCTCCGTGAGTTGTTGGAGGCGCACGGTCACGAGGCGCACGTTGTGGAACACGACGCACATCTCGACGAAGTCCTCGCCCGAGACGGTCGACAGCAGGCCGCGTGCCGTGTCGCGCGAGACGGAGAGGCCGATCGAGGCCAGCTCGTCGACGAAACGCTCCTCGAGATCGGCGCGCTCGCGTTCGAGGTCGGCGAGGTCTTCTTCGAGCCGCTCGATGCGTTCGTCGTAGTTCTCGCGTGTGGTGGTGAGCGGCTTCTCGATGGCCGACAACTCGCTGTCCTTCGGCGCCGACAGCCGGGCCTCGCGATCGCGCGCGAGTTGCTGTTCCTTGCTGGCCGTCGCCGTGCGGATCTCGCGCAACCGCGCGCGCGTGCCGTCGACCGCCGAGAGGCCGAGCGTGTCGATCGCCTCGTCGAGCAACCGGTCGATGTCCGACAGGTTCGATTCCTGGTCCTCGCCGAACAGGCGGCTCTCTTCCAGGTCGTCGTGTTTCGCGTAGCGCTCCGACGCGGCCTCGAGCGGCTCGAAGATGCGCTTCAGGATGCGGCGTTCGTGTTCGTCCGGGTCGCCGAGCACGATCTCGGGCGGCGCGAGGTCGTCGGGCGGTGTGACGGGTGATGACCCAAGCACGTCGCCGGGCGCACCGGCGTTCGCACCGGCAGTCGATTCCGTCCCGTCGGTTGCTCGCGCCGGGTCACGCGGTGCCGATGACGGCACGCTCGGCGCCTCTGCCGGTCTCTCCAGCGGCGCCTCGAGCGGTGCTCCGCCCGCGCCCGACGGAGCGCCCCCCTCCTGCGCAGGCTCTTCGTCGCGCAACAGCACGAGGACCCAGACGAGCGCCAGGGCCCACAGGACCGCGAGAGTGATTCCGATCGACTTCGTGTTCATGGTGCCGCAACCGTGGGTTCGAAACTCTATGCGGCCGACACGCGCGGCCTGCGCGGTCGACGTCCGCGGATACTCTGCGCCCGCCGCTCATGGGTCTGTTCACCACCGCACTCAGAACCGCTCTTCCGGCCGCACTCCAACTCGCGGCCGTCGACGCCGTCGCGACGCGCTTCGGAGAGCTGCATCGGCCCTCGGACGCGTGGACGTTCGTCGAAGCGTTCGCATTGTGGTTCGTGCCGGCCCTGGCGGCGGCCTTCGTCGTCGCACTCCTGGCCCGGCGCTTCGCGTGGCTGAGGGCGCACACCGAAGGTCCGGGCACAGGCGAGTCGGGCACAGCCGAGTCGCGGCCCGCCGCCGTGTTCGCGGCCGCGCTCGCGGCGACGCCGGTCCTGCTCCACGCCGCGCTCGACGCGTTCACCGCGATCGGCGGCAACCTCGCGGGCCTGTCGAGTCCGAAGCCGTTCGCGCTCGGCGCGGGCCTCGTGCTCGCGGCCTGGTCCATCGCGTTCGTGACGGCGCGCCTCTTGCGCGGGAGTTCGCCGAGCGTGCGTGTCGCGTACCTCGCGCTCCTCGTCGTGGCGGGGCTGACACTTCCGATCGGTGGGCGCGAGCGTCCCGAACGCCCCGAAGCAGTCGCCGGTGCGCCCAACCTGCTGCTGGTCGTGTGGGACACGGCGCGCGCGAAGAGCTTCTCGTTCCAGGGCGGCACGCGCGCGACGACGCCGGCGCTCGCGCGCCTCGCCGACGAGGCTCTCGTCTTCGACAACGCGCGCTCGGTCACGCACTTCACGTTCACGTCGCACCTGTCGATGCTGACGGGGCGTTATCCGACCGAACACGGCGCGCGTCTGCTCGACACCCGTCACGCGCCCGAGTTCGGCGGTGAGTCCGTCGCACAGGAACTGCAACGCGCCGGCTATCGCACCGCCGGCTTCGTCGGCACGGGTGTGTTGCGCGGCGGCACGGGCATCGAGATCGGCTTCGACTCGTGGGGCGACGCGGTCGATCCGGCGGGCACGTCGACGTACCTGTGGGCGCTCGTGCACGACCTGCAGTCGCTCCTGATCCGAAAGCGCGGGCCGGGTTGGAACGACGGCGAGCCGCACTGGATCCAAGACTTCCAACGGCCTGCGGATCACGTGTTCGACGAGGCGCTCGCGTGGGTTCGGCAAGAGGACGAGCGGCCGTGGTTCGTGCTCGTGAACCT
>JBIKNC010000036.1:0-24880 GCA_044358925.1 Planctomycetota bacterium
CCGAATTGGAAGGGGCCGCAGCGCGCGAAGCGCGTTGCGGCCCCTTCCAATTCGGCACTTCGACACCGCCGTGACGGATCCGGTGTCTGACACCGTACGCGTCAACCGAGCATCAGCGGCGCGTGTACAGCCACACGAAGCCCGTGCTCTCGCGCTTCACGACCTTCTCGAACTCCTTCTCGAGTTCCTCGTAGCGCTTCATCTGCTCCTCCATCTGCTCCTGTGTCGGGCCTTCGGCGCCGTATTCGGCGCCCATCCAGATCTCCGACTGACGGCGCATCAATTCGTCGTACTTCGCTTGCGCGGTCGCGAGGTCGAGCCCGTCCGCCGGCATGATCAACTGCGTCGTGTCGCCCACGAGCACGTCGAGCTTGCCGTCGCCGTTCACGTCTTCCACCCAGATGCGCGTGTCGTTCTGCGGCATCGTGAGGTGGCTGTCGTCCGGCATCACGCGCGACGACAACTCCGCAGACTCGCCGGCTGAAGGGATGAGCGTCTCGAACGGCGCGTACTGCGGCTCCGCGCGCGAGCCCTGATTGACGGCGAGATACACGCCGCCCATCACGGAACCGCTCAGGATGTCGAGGTCGCCGTCGCCGTCCCAGTCGGCGAAGACCGGGTCGCTGTGCATGTCGACGCGCAGCGGTTGGCCGTTCACGTCCTCGAGCAGCGTGCCCTGCGGCGCGAAGACACCCTTGCCAGCGCCGGCGAAGTGCACGAACGTGCCGCCGAAGTTGCCGGTGACGATGTCGAGATCGCCGTCGTTGTCGAAGTCGACAGCGGTGGGACGCGTGCAGATGCGATCGAGCATCGGGTCGGCGCCCATGCTCATCATCATGAGCCCTTCCTCCTCCGCGGTTTCACCGTCGCTCTCGACCGGTGCCGCGGGCGCAGCCGCCGCGGTCGTGCTCGTGATCGAGACCAGGAGTCGCTTGCCGTCGGAGCCCTTCAGGATCTGGGGCGCCGTGAAGCCCTTCTCGGAGCCGTACAGCACCTGGAAGAGCCCGCCCATCTCGCTGCCCATCTCGTCGTGCGAGTAGCAGCCGGTGAGGATGTCGATCTTGCCGTCAGCGTTGATGTCCACGAACTGTGGAGTGGAGCTGGTGCATCACCACACACCCGGAACCTGCGCGACCTTGCCGTCGGCCATCAGCCACTCACCGGCCGCGAACGAGCCGCGACCCGCGCCGCTCGCGACACCTTTGTACATGCGCATCTTGCCGCCGTTGAACTGACCGACGACGAGGTCCTTCGTCCCGTCGCCGTCGACGTCGAACATCGTCGGGCACGCATAACCCGGCGCTTCGACCTTCACGTAGCCGTCGCCGGCGCGCAGGCGCATCGGCTTCTCGAACGCAGTCTCGTCGCTCGCAGCGGCCGCACGGACCGCAACGGTGCCGAGTTCTTGACCTGCAGCCGTCGCTGCAAGGGCGAAGGGCAGCGCGGCGCCTGCCGCGAACACCCTCCGACGAATGGAGTTCTTCATGGATGCCTCCCAGGTGATCTGGAGCACGCGCGACCCTTTCGAGCGTGCCCTCCGACGCTAGCACGCGCCCGATGGGTCGGGCTGAGGCGCGGTCGTTTCGAAGCTGGTGCGGGCCCCGTCGCGGGCCCCGCAGCCGCCGCTCGTGCACGAACGGTGAACACGAAGGCCCCAGCGCGACGCGCGAACGCGCTGGAAGCGAGCTCAACGGAGCGCCGGCGGAGCGAGCGGCGCCTGCACGTGCCTCGACCAGTCGTTGTGGCCGCACGGCAGCACGTGCAGCTCGGCGCCCGGGAGCTTGGCGGCCAGCGCCCGCGCGTGTTCGATCGGGATCACGTCGTCGTGCTGCGCCGCGAGGATCACGAGCTTGCCGCCGTAGTCGGCGAGCGCCGCGCCATTGTCCCAGTCGTCCTGCAGGATGAGGCGCACCGGTAGCCACGGAAACGCATCCGCCGCGACGTCCGCGAGCGCGTCGTACGGCGTCGCGAGCACGATCGCGTCCGGCGGTGGTTCCTCGCGCGCGAGCTCTGCCGCCGGCCCGCTGCCGATCGACTCTCCGAGCACGCACACGAGCACACCGGGATGCAGCTCGCGCAGGTGCCGGTACGCCGCACGTGCGGCTTCGTCGATGCTCGCGCGCGACGGCGTGCCGCGGCGTCTGCCGAAACCTGGGTACTCGAGCACGTACACGGCCGCGTCCGCCGGCAGCACGTCGAGCACGTACCCGCGCTGCGCCGCCTGACCCGCGTTGCCGTGGGTCACGAGCCACACGGCCGACGGTCGTGCGACTTCTCGGCACGCTCCCCACACGTCGCCGTCGACGTTCCACGGCGCGAGGCGGCCATGCGGCGCTTCGACGCGCGTCGGGAAGTACAGAAGGCTGCGCTGCCCGAACGCGACGACGCCGACGATCCCGGCGTACACGAGCGCCGCCGCGATCGCGACGGAGCGCAGGCGCGACACGAGCGCTCCCGCACGCCTCGAAGTCGTTGTCGTCGTCATGAGCCGGTCGTGGGTCGTCGTCGGGCGCGGCGTGGAGGTGTCGACGCAGCCGGCGCACCCGCAGTCGCCGCCGTTCTTCGGCCGTGGGCCAGTGTGCCCGATCGCTGGGCGCCGCCGCGATCGTGGGGGCGTGAACGGGCGGGCGTGAACGTGCGGCGTGACAGGTCGGCCGGTAGGGCTGGCAGGAACGGCCCGTGCGAAGCGGTGAACAACGCGCGGCCGCGCACTGGAACTCGCTCGCACATTCGATCGGCACGTTCGTTGCCCAGCCGTGCGCCGCGCCGGAACCCCAGCGGCGTCGCGTCGTCGTGATCGAAGCGTGTCGACGAGTCGCCGCCTGTGCGCGTCGCGGCCGTCGAGTTCGAACCGTGACGACCGACGCCGGCCCGTCCGACCCTCTGGTGTGAGTGACCGCACGTCATCCTCACACCGGATCGCCGGCGCATTCCCGTGCGACCCCTTCCGCTCGTGACCATGCAGCATCGACCTCTCGCATCGCGTTCCTCGTCGCTCCTTTCCATCCTCCCGTTCGCGCTGATCCCGCTCGCCGCGGCCGCACTCGACCCGCGCGTCGACGGTGCCGCGAGCCTCGCGCGTGCCGCCGACGACGCCGCACCGTCGGCAACCGCGAAGTTGATCGCGCCCGGTGAGCGCGCGACCGGCCGCTGGATCGTGCACGTCGCCCACGACGCCGCCGCGAGCCGCGCCGAGCTGCGCGCCCTCGCCGCCGCGCGCCGCGCCGGTGACCGCGCCGGCCTCGACGCGATCGTCGTAGCACGCGAGCAGCGCTTCGCTCCGAGCCGCTCGCCGATCGCCGCCGTCATCGCCGCCCACGGCGGCAACGTGATCGCGAGTACCTGGATCGCCAACACACTCCTCTTCGAAGGCGGCGACGCCGCCCTCGCCGAACTCCTCGCCGCGCGCGCCGACGTGCGCCTCGTGCAGGCCGAGAGCTTCCACCGCGCTCAACTCGAAACCGCCACCGACGCCGCTCACCACGCGAGCGACGTCGCGAACCAACAACTCTCGCCGCTCGGCCAGGCCCTCGTCGGCACGGGCGTCACGATCGCGATCGTCGACTCCGGCATCGACGCGCGCCACGTCGGCACCAATCGGCCGCACGCTGCGTTCTTCCCGGGCGGCAGCCCGTCGACCGCGACCGGCGGCGGCATCGCCGGCAGTCGCGTCCTCTCCGCGATCAACAGCTCGGTGTGGTTCAACCAACCCGGCGAAGACGCGTTCGGTCACGGCACGCGCGTCGCGTCGATCGCTGCGGGCGCGAAGTTCAATTCGCTGCCCGACGTCGACAACGCGCCCGCGCACAACGCGTCGATCCGCTCCTACAAGATCAGCGACGACCCGTTCGGCGGCTTGGCCTCGACGTTCAGCATGGAGCAGGCCTTCGAAGACCTGCTCCTCGACCTCGACGTCTCGGTCGCGAACATGAGCTACGACGGCACACCCGGCCTCTTCGGTTCGCCGAACACGGCCATCGAGGCCGCGACGCTCGCCGACGTGTTCGTCACGCTCTCCGCGGGCAACTTCGGCGCGAATCTCGGCTTCGCGCACGGCTGCTTCAATCCGCTCGTCGTCGGCGCGTCGTGGGCCGACACGAAGGAGCCGCTCGACTTTCCCGGCTTCGTGACGAGCGCGATCGGCCCGCTGCCCGGCGGCCGCACCTATCCGCAGATCCTCGCGCAAGGTGAAGCGCTCACGTGCGCGAAGGCCGACGCCGAACTGCAGTCGATCGACTCGTGGGGTTGCTCGGGAGCGTCGGCCCTCGTCGCGGGCAGCGCCGCGCTGGTCCGACAGGCGGCACCCGACATCAGCGCCCTCGCGACGAAGGCGCTCGTCCTCGCCGCTTCCGACGAAGTCACGCTCGGCCCCGTCGGCGCGCGCAGCTTCGGCTACCTGCGCACCGATCGCGCCGTCGAGCTCGCCCTCGCACGCCTCGTCGTCGAGGAGACCGTCACGACCGGCATCCTGAAGCGCCACAAACGCTTCCTGCACGCCGGTGAAGTCGCGACGTTCGCGCTCGTGTGGAATCGCGAGACGCCGAGCGACGCCACCATCGACGACCTCGACCTGCGCGTGCGTTCGCCGCAGGGCCAACTCGTCGCGTGGTCCGCGAGCGCCGTCGACAACATCGAGATCATCCGCTTCACCGCGCTGACCGACGGCGTGCACGAGATCCAAGTGCTGCCCGTGACGTTCGACGGCGACGGCACCGCGACCTACGCGCTCGCCGGCGTCGACACGCACAGCATCGATCCGGGTTCGTGCATCGCCGGAGCGCCGACGCTCCTCGCTCAGAGCCCCACGGCCATCCCGGCGCTCGTGCAGGGCTTCGACGCGTTGTTCTACCCGTCGGCCAACAAGGTCGTCCTGACCGGCTGCAACTTCACTTCCGTCACGTCCGTCCTCGTCGAAGGTCTCCCCGTGACGCACCAAGTCGTCGACGCGAACACGATCGCGTTCGACATGAAGATCCCGCAGACGATCGGCCAGGTTCCGATCCGCCTCGTCTCCTCTGCCGGCAACCTCGACACGACCATCTCGGTCGTCGCGGCGGACGACGTCCTCAACGCCTCGCCGAACATCGTCGGCGGCTACTTCGGACTGTGGCTCGCGGGTGAGCCGGGCGACGTCTTCGCGCTCGGCTACTCGCCGTCGCTCCTGCCGTCGATCGTGCCCGGCGTGATCCACGCCGACATCGGCAACGCCTTCAGCAACTTCCTCCTGCTGAAGGTCGGCACGCTGCCGCTCGCGAACGGCATCGCGAACTTCAACTTCACCAACGTCCCCGGTGTCGTCGGCCAGTACTTCCACTTCCAGGCCGTCACGCTCGACCCGGTGACGCAGGCGCTGCCCTTCGACAGCTCCAACGTCGCGACGACGATCTGGACGCACTGATCCCGTCGTGAGCCTCGCGGGCCCGAGCCCGCACCAGCGCCGCCCGCTCCCGCACCTGTTGCGTGGGCGGGCGGCTTCGTTCCTCGTCGCCATGGCGAGCAGCGCTTCGCGAGCGCACTCCCAACGACCTCTTGTCGCGCGCTGAACATTCCGGTCACAGACGACTCCTACCGTCCGCGCCGTTCCACTCCGGACTCGGCCACACGCGGCCGAGGGCCCCGGACACGCGTCCAACCTCGAAGGAGTTTCATGCGCCCGTTCGCCTGCCTGTTCGGTCTCACTCTCGTGGGCGGCCTCGCCGCCGCTGCATTCGCCGCCACGCCGTACCAGCCGCTCACCGTCGACGGCGGTTCGTCGAACGACGGCCCGTTCCGCCGCATCGCGACCTTCCCGGTGTTCCTGAACACCAGCGTGACCGAAGAGACGGTCGCCGAGATCGTCGCCTACTGCGAGAAGACGAAGGAACTCGTCTACACCGACAGCGCGACCGGGAACATCGGCTTCATCGACATCAAGGACGCCTCGAACCCGCTGCCCGGCGGCGTGCTCGCCATGGGCGGCGAGCCGACCTCCGTCACGACGCTCGACAAGTACGCCCTCGTCTGCGTCGACACGAGCGCCAACTTCGTCAACACGTCGGGTGTGCTGCAGGTCATCGACGTCAAGAACCGCCAGATCGTGCGCACCATCCAACTCGGCGGTCAGCCCGACGCGATCTCCGTCAGCCCGAACGGCAAGTACGCCGCCATCGCGATCGAGAACGAACGCAACGAGGACCTCGGCAGCGGCGCGCCGCCGCAACTTCCGGCCGGTTTCGTCGTCATCGTCGACCTCGTCGGCCAGCCGGCCTCGTGGACGACGCGCAACGTCGACCTCGTCGGCGTGCCGGCTCTCTACCCGCAGGATCCTGAGCCCGAGTTCGTCGACATCAACGAGTTCGACGTCGCCGCGGTCACCATGCAGGAGAACAACCACGTCGCGTTGATCCACCTGCCGAGCGGCCAGATCATCAACGACTTCTCGGCCGGCACCGTCGACCTCGACGGCGTCGACACCAACGAGAACGACCTGATCCAGCAGACGAGCACACTCGGCAACGTCCCGCGCGAGCCCGACGCCGTCGTGTGGACCTCGCCGCTCACCTTCGCCACCGCGAACGAGGGCGACCTGTTCGGCGGCTCGCGCGGCTTCACGACCTGGCTCCTGAACGGCCAGACGCTGTTCGACGCAGGCAACCGCGTCGACCGCCTCGCCGCACGCGTCGGCCACTACCCGGAGAGCCGCTCGGAGAACAAAGGTGTCGAGCCCGAAGGCGCCGACTTCGCGCGCTTCGGCAACAAGAACTTCCTCTTCGTCGGCAGCGAGCGCGCGAACCTCGTCGAAGTGCGCCAACTGCTCGGCTTCCCGATCCTCGGCGCGAAGTTCCCGATCCTTCGTCAGGTGCTGCCGACCGGCGTCGCGCCCGAAGGTCTGCTCGCCATCCCGAGCCGCGACCTGTTCGTCGTCTCGTGCGAGGCCGACGACCGCGGCGACAAGATCCGCTCGAGCGTGATGATCTACCGCTACGACAAACCGTCGAACTACCCGACGGTCGTCTCCGCCGATCGCGCGCCCAACGAGCCGATCCCGTGGGCCGCGCTCTCCGGCCTCGCGCCGCACCCGGACACGAAGAAGAAGGTCTACGCGGTCCACGACAGCTACTACCGCAGCAACCGCATCTACACGCTCGACGTTGCGAGCGAGCCCGCCGTCATCGAAGCCGAACTCCCGATCCGCGACGTCGACGGCGTGCTGCGCGACGCACTCGACGACCTGAAGTCGAGCCTGCCCGCGACGCCGCTGTTCGTGCCCGCCGCGTTCGTCAACGCGGACGACACCGTCAACCTGGACCCTGAAGGCATCGCCGCGCTCGAGGACGGCAGCTTCTGGGTCGCCTCGGAAGGCGCCGGCAACCTCGTCGGCGGCGTCGTGCCGTCGGCCAGCGCGTTTGCATCGCCGAACGTGCTCCTGCACGTCGACGCCGACGGTGTGATCGTCGACGCGGTCCTTCCGCCGCTCGACGTGACGCGCGAGCAGTTCCGCTTCGGCTACGAAGGCGTCGCCGTCGTCGGCAACCACGTCTACGTCTGCTTCCAGCGCCAGTGGGCCGGCCTCGGCGATCCGCTGAACCGCGCGCGCATCGGTCGCTTCGACACCGTGAGCCGCACCTGGAGCTACGCGTACTACCCGCTCGAGACGCCCACCTCGCCGAACGGCGGTTGGGTCGGCCTCTCCGAGATCTCCTACGCCGGCGACGACACCTTCGTCGTCATCGAGCGCGACGACCAAGGCGGGCCCGACGCGTCCATCAAGCGCCTCTACAGCTTCTCGATCGCCGGCCTCGCGTTCGCACCCGATGCGAACACGCCGCTCCTGCCGACGGTCACCAAGACGCTCGTGAAGGACCTGCTCGCGGACGCCGTCTACGCCAAGTTCGCCGGCCTCACGCCGGAGAAGCAGGAAGGCCTCGCCATCCTGAAGAACGGCGACGTCCTCCTCGTCAACGACAACGACGGTGTCGAGGACAACAACGGCGAGACGCTGCTCGTGCGCCTGAAGAACCTGCTCCAGTGATCTGAGTCGACTCGGAACGGCCGGGCTCCGCCTTGCGGGGTCCGGCCGTTCGCCTTTCAGGCCACTCGATCGCCCTCGTGCGCGTGCGAGCCCGCGAGGCCTCCGTGCGCGTCTTCGACGTGCCGATCGAGATACGCAACGCAGACTCGACGCGCGCGCGCGCCGCGGCACCCTCCACTGCCACGTCGCTTCTGGTCGATGCCGAGCCCACGCGCCCGCCGCGCGCCGCTCTCCATGCTCCGCATCCTGCTCTTCGCCGGCGCGGCTCTCGCCGCCATGTTCCTGCTGCGCGAGTTCGCTTTGCGACTCCACGGCTCCGCCCCGCGCAGTGACTCGCCACACAGTGACTCGCCGAACGCCGCTGCGTCGCACGACAAGGTGGAGCCGCTCACCCCGCCGCTCGAGCCGCCCACCCGCGGCCTCGCTGTGCACCACCTCGGCCACAGCCTCGTCGGTCGCGACATGCCGGCGATGGTGGCGCAGCTCGCCGCCGCGCTCGGTCGCGCAGACCACACCTACACGAGCCAACTCGGTTGGGGCACCACGCTCGCCGCGCACCTCGGCCCGCCGTCCGGCATCAACGGCTTCGACGCCGAGAACGCGCATGCCCACTTCCGCCCTGCCCGCGCGACCCTCGAGTCCGGCGCCGTCGACGCCTTCGTCCTCACCGAGATGGTCGAGTTGAAGGACGCCATCCGCTACCACGACGCGCCCGCCAACTTCCTGCGTTGGACCACACTCGCTCGCGCCGCGCGTCCCGACGTGCGCATCTACCTCTACGAGACCTGGCACCACCTCGACCACGCCGACGGTTTCCTCACGCGCCTCGACCGCGACCCGGACCTGCTCTGGCGCCAACTCCTCGCGCGCGCTTGGGCCTCGAACCAACCCGTGCACGTCATCCCCGCCGGCCGTGCCATCGCCGCGCTCGCGCGCGCCCTCGAGTTGCAGCCGCTCGCCGACCTCCCGTCGCACGTCGCTCTCTTCGCGAAGAACGCCGACGGCACCCAGGACCAAATCCACCTGAACGACCTCGGCCACTACTTCGTGGCACTCGTGCACACCGCAGTCCTCTACCACGTCCCGGCCACCGGCCTGCCCCACGCCCTGCAGCGCGCCAACGGCACACCTGCCACCGCACCGAGCCCCGCCGCCGCCGCCTTGATGCAGCGCACCGTGGACGAACTCGTGCGCACGCTGCCCGAGACCGGTGTCGTGCTCGGCAGCCACTGAAGCGACGCTGCGCAGGCACACGCGCCTGCCCATGACGAGCGGCGCGCCGCTCCCAACGCCGCGCCACGCGCGCGGCGGCGGCACGTCGTGCGGCAGAGGAGAGGCGTCGCGAGCCGATAGCGTGCGGCCATGCTGCTCACGGCCGCGCTCCTCGCTCTTTCGCTCCACGTTCAGGACACGACGGCCTTCGACGGCGCCGTCTTCGCGTTCCAGGTGCCTGCGGGCGCCACGGTGAACGAGAACGGCAACGGCGCGTACTTCTTCACGGACGTGCGCCGCGACGCGCGGGTCGAGGACCAGAGCGACGCGACGCTCAAGTTGCTCGTGGTTCCGGACGGCGGCGGCTTCGATGTCGCGAGCCTCACTCGAGGGTTGATCGGCGACACGGGGGGCCGCATGACGGCGGCCGGGCTCACGGCCGGCGCGAACGAGGTGGTGGAGCGCACGTTCGACGGCCACACCGTCGCCATGACGCGCATCGCGTACTCGGACGCGAACGCCGCGCTGTGGGTCTTCGAGTTCGGCGCCTGGCAGCAGGGCGGCGCCATGGTCGGCGTCGTCACGAAGTGCGCGGCCGCGACGCTCGAAGCGGAGCGCGCCGAACTCGACGCGCTCGCCCTGAGCCTCGACGCCAAGGAAGTCACGGCCGACTCGACGCGCATGCTCACCGCCGGTTTCGCGACGGTGCCGATCCCGCTCGCCGCCGCCGTGCAGGTGCAGGCGGCGCAGGGCGAGACGATGCACTCGATCGGCACGCAGCAGGGGAACATCTACCTGCACTGGGGCGATGCGCAGCGCGCCGCGCTGGGCGCCCACGAACTCGCCTGGACCTGGCGCACGCAGCACGCGACCGAAGTGCAGCAGATGGTGCAGCAGGCCGGCGCCGAGTACCTCGGCCTCGAGACCTTCCTCGTGCCGTGGGGCGAGGGCAGTGCTCCCGGCGAAGCGCATCGCGTGCGCCTCGCTGACGGCGGCGCGCTCGAGTTCCGCACGACGACGTTCATCCAGGGCGGCGAGCTGCTGCTCCTGACCGCCGAAGTCGGCGGCGCGCAGGCCGATGTCCAACGCGCGCGCATCGACACGATGCAAGCCGCGCTTCCGGCACCGAGCGACGACGTCGGCGAGCATTTCGTCGTCGTCGCCGGCATGCGCGTCGACCTCCCGGTCCCGCTGGCCGGCGACTGGCAGCGCGAGCAAGCGCGCACGTTCGTCGACTACACCGTCCGCACCGATACGAACTCCGTGCGCAACGGCTTCGCGGTCGAGGTGTGTGACGCAGGGACGGAACTCGCCGCTCCGAGCGCCTACGCACAGGCATTCGCCCAACGCCGCAGCCCGGCCCCTGCGAACTTCGTGTTCGAGGAGGGCACGCTCGAAACCGCGTTCGGCGCCGTGCCGACCGCGAGCGCGAGCTATCAAGACGGCGACCAGGCGCTGCGAGTGAGCTGCGCCGCGCTCCCGGCGGGCGAGCGCACCGTGCTCGTCGCCATGGTCACGCGCGTCGAAGACGAACGCGGCCACGTCGATCTGTGGCGCCGCGCCGTCGCGAACGCCTACGTCGACGCCTTCGACGCCGCTGCTGCCGACGGGCGCGCGCACGTGCAGGCGCGCCGCGTCGGGCTCCACCTCCCGAACCCGCAGTGGGTCGCGCAGTACATCCATCACCCCGACTACGCGACGCTGCACGCGAGTGAGCCGCGCGCGGCGCTCGACATGTGGTGCGCCGGCGAGATCACCTCCTGGAACCTCGACGGCACGTTGATCGACCTGCGCCTCGAAATCCAAGAGCAGCTCGGCACGACTCTCGACGCCGCCGTCGGCCTCTTCGGCGGCACGCGGCGCTTCGGCGCGAGCCACGCTCTCGTCCTCGGCGGACAGAAGTCCGTCGACGGCGCCGCCGCACAACTGGTGCGTTGTTACGCGCTGCGCGACCTCGGCGGCGACGTCACGTTCCAAGTGCGCGCGCCGCTCGACGCCGCCGAACGCGCCGCCACCGGTGTCGAGGCGCTGCTCGATTCGCTCGCGACCACCGCCGAGATGAGCGAGTCTCCGGCCGACTTCGCGTCCTTCGGCACCAACTGGATCGTCCCCGAGGGCTTCACGATCGACGAGACCTACTCGAACGGCTTCGCGTTCCTGAACATCGTCAGCACCGCGGCCGACTCCGCGACGCTCAGCGCGCGCCAGTTCGTCGACACGCTGCCCGACGCCGAGGCGAACGAGTTCGCATTCCAGCGCGAGAACCTGACCGCCGTGCTCGAAGACGAGGCCCTCACCTTCGAGACGGTCGACTTCGAACTCGACGTCGGCGGCACACGCGTCCCCGCCGTGCGCTTCGTCATCGCCGCCACCGACACCGAACCCGCCACGCACATCGTCGCGAGCGCGCGCTCCTTCGGACCGGTGACGATCGGCTTCACGATCGCCGGAACGCCGGAGCAGTTGGCCGAGACCGAGCTCTGCTACCAGGACCTCGTCGCGCGCATCACCGCCGCGCCGCTGACCGAGCGCTTCGGCGGCCCCGACGCGAGCTTCAGCCACGCCGTCGGCACGACCGTCACGCCGCACGCGAGCGCCGGCTCCGGTGCCGTCGAACTCCTCCTCACGTCGCCGTCCGGCGCCGAGCTGGTACTCGCGCACACGAACGGCGCCTGGACCTCGCGGCCCGCTGCGAATGAACTCTCGAGCAGCGAGTTCGCGCCCACCATCGCTTCGCTCGCCACCACCGACACCCAGAGCGCCATCACCTGGGCCAACGCCCTCCTCACCGCGCGCTTCCCGTCGCACGGCTCCGTCACCGACATCGCGAACGGCGTGCAGTGGACCGCGCCGCCGTCCACCGATCCCGCCGCGCCCACCACGCCCACCTACGTGCGCGTGCGCGCGTGGCCCGACAAGACCGGCGGCCTCGACCTCTACGACACGCTGATCGACTTCACCGACATATCGCGCACCGACGACGCCACCCTCGAGATCACGCGCGAGCTGCGCCCCCTCGTCGGCCGCACCTCCTTCGGCCGCATCCTCCACGTGCGCCACGCCGACGGCCGCACCGAAGAGCGCCACGTCCACGTCCTGCGCTGCTTCGACACCGACGTCGCCATCGACTTCACCATCGACGCCCGCGACCCCGCCGCGCGCGCCGACGCCGAGCTCATCGCCTCCAGCCTGCGCCTCACCACCCAACCGACCGCGCCCGGCCGCCTCATCCAAGGCAACCTCGTCGCCCTCGTCGTCCCTTGGCACGCCGCGCCCTTCATCGACATCTACGACGCCACCGCCGAGCAGATCGACGTCACCCTCGACGCCGACACGACCATCTCCCTCGCCATCGGCCCCGACACCGACGAGCAGCGCGCGCTCCATTCCCTCGACCTCACCTTCCTCTTCGGCGCCGACCCGACCGGCGGCACTCCCACCACGCTCCCCATCCTCGGCCTCGACCGCCCCGGCGAGCTCTTCACCACCGTCTCCGGCGCCACCGACCTCGCCCTCTCGCGCCACCGCTTCACCGCCCCGCCTCACACCCTCCAGTTCCTCGCCTTCTACGCCACGACCGCCGCGCACACCGCCAACGACGCCCAAGTGCGTGCGATCGCCGCGACCATCCAGTTGCGCTGACGCACCGACCGCGACGAGCCACAAGACGGCCGCCGCCACGATTCGAGCCACGACCCACCGCAACGACCCGCGCGTTAGCGCCCGTCGCCGTGCACGGGCGTCGCGCTCATCCCGCTCACCGCGCCGCTGCGTGCGGGCACAGCTCCGCCGCGCTCCATCGAGAATCTCCCCGCTGTTCACACGAGAGAGATGCGCGAGATCGCGTGCGGTGTCGGGTCGCGCGCGATTTCCTCACGGCAGCTCGACCCCGCGCCGCGCCGTCGCGAACCGCCTTTGCTGCGTCAGTTGAAAAGCCCGTGCCTCGGCAAACTGAAAGTCCAGGTCCGGCAGGCTGAAGACTCGGTCGCGCCGACGCGGCTGTCCGGCGCGCACGCGACCACCGATCCCAAGCCCGACGTCAGACGTCGATCGACACGCGCGCGCCCGCGAACGCCACCACGCCGGCGAGATGCGGCGCCGATCGCCAAGATCGCCGGCGCCCCGAGGTGAGCCGTTCGACGGCCCATGACGGCCGCACGTCGGACACCTCTCCGCGCCGTCCACCGGTGCAATCGGGCTCTAACGCCCGCGCGCCCCGACACGGCTCTCACCCTCCCGCGCCCCTCTCTCTCGGCTGGAAGAAAAATGTGCCGCCTCGCCGGGGGATCCCACGCCCCGCGCGCCGCTGCTAGCATCGCCCGCGTGCCGCCCCCGCGGCTCCGGCGCGAGGATTCACCCGCCCTTCGCCGAACCTTCTCGTCCACGCGCTGCACCGGCAGCACGGCCGCCTGCCCGACGCCGCCACGTGACCGATCGTCGAGAGCCATCGACACCAGCCGCAGCCGACGCCGACAACCACGGCGCGGTGCAGTTGAGGGAGCTGCTCGAAGCGCCCCGCGCGCCGACGGTGGGCGCGTATCGATTCAGGTCGGTCGAGGAGTGTCTGCGGACGGGCTTCACGACGGAAGATGTCGTGAACGAGTTGGCCGAAACGGATGTACTCGGCCTGCGGGTGCGGACGCGGCGCGTGCTGCGCGAGAAGTGCCACCTCTTTGCGCCGGAGCGGCTCTGGATGCGCACCGTGGCGCGCGCGGCCTATCGGGGCACGGTGGCGGGGGTCAAGCGGCCGGACGCGGCGTGGCTGGAGCTGATGGTCGCGGACTCGGTGCGCGACCTCCTCGGTGAGGATCGGCAGGAGGAGCAGCAGCTCGTTCCGCTCGACGAACACACGCAGCACGACTATGCGATGCTGACGGAACTGCTGGGCATTCCGCAGAACCGCGCGCGCCTCGCAGCCGTCCGCTTCAACGATCTCGAGTTCGCGCGCCGCCGCATCGTCTTCCGCGCCGTCGTCGAAGGCTGGTCCATCGACCGCTGCGTCGAAGACGGCCTCGGGACGCGCGAACACGTCGAATCCGAACTGCGCGCCGCGCTGGCCGTGATCGCCCGCACACACGAGCACCCCATCGAACCCCGCCTCGTCGACGAACACGGCGAGCCCCTCCTGTGACCACCCTCTCCCACCTCTCGCCCGACGTGCTGGAAGTCGTGCGCGACGTCGCCAAGCAGGAGGACTCGTTCCTCTTGAGGGCGCAGGGGGTGCCGATCCACGACTTCATTTCTGGTCGTGCAGTTCCGATTCGCCCTTCGGCAGCCGGCCTCTCGAAGGCTGAGCGTCACCTACTCGCGTACGGGCGTGAAGAACTCGCCTTCGCCACGGAGTCTGCGCTCTACGCCGTTGTCACGTCGCAAGCTCGATCGAATGCGATCACGCCTCGTGCGGTGACCGGAGAATTCGATGGAATTGACGAGTGCCTTCGCTACTTCAAGCGCGACGCCGGAACAACAGGTTCTCTCTTTCAAGCGGAGGCGATCAGCCGGACGCTCTTTGAAGTTGCTGAGCGCAAATCGAATGTTAGCTGGCGAGTCCTTGCTCGCCAAGCGATGGCGCTTCGTACTCGAGTGCCAACCATCATCAACGTCACACTCGGATATGTGATGAGTGGGGAAAGTGAGCAAACGGCGCAGGCTCTTCAGAGACTGACACTCGCTCTGCGAAATCCACACGTCGATGGTGCAAGGGTTCAAGGCCTCGCGTTGTTCAATGGCGGTCACACGTCTGCCGCAGCGGACTCCTATGCTCAGGCATGGCGGATGTCCGGGAACATCGAAGACGCAGCATGTAGCATCCTCAACGCGTGGATGGCGACCTCGCCCGTTGCCGCAGACGTTGCTTCAGCCTGGGCGCGAATCGACGACCAGCAGCACAAGGCATGCGCCGCATGGCTCCGCGCTGCAGTTTGTTCTCCGATGAATCAGGCTGGTCGCTCCGAGCTCGTGCGCCAACTCAAGGGGAGTCGAAGCTCGGTGCGGGCTCACTTCGGCGATCGACTGGTCGAGGAGCTCGGACGATGAAGCGAACACTCCTTTGCGCGATCAGTGTCGTGCTATTGCTTGTGGAGTGCGATTTCGCCGCCGGGCAAGGCGGATCGGGTGCCCCCCCCATGCGCCGCAAAGCCCACATCAGCAACCAGACGCCGCGCCAGGTCCAGGCGGCGAGCGCCTTCACTCGAGTTCCGCCGCCGCCCACGCCGCCCACGGGTGGGCAGGGTGGAGGCGGCGGGTCCGGGGGCCGCCCGCCGCCGTGATGAAGCGTGGGGTGCTCGTCGGGGCAGCGCTGCTCGCCGTGCTGCTCGTGGTCGTCGTCGTGCGTCCATGGCGAGGCAACGACGCGCCGAGTTCGACAGCGAGCGAGGCGAACGGTGCGCAAGACGAGAGCGCCACGCAGAGTGACGCAGTCGGCGCGGAAGAGCCTCCCTCAGTGGTTGCGAGCGATCAGGTCGCGAGTGAAGCGGGCAGCGCCTCGACGCTCGTCGCGACGACGACGGATGAGACGCAGCGTCAGCCGGCTCCGGTCGCGGCGCAGGAACTCGAGATCGTCGTGACGAGCGACAGCCGGCCGCTCGAAGGTGCCGTGGTCGTCTTCGCTCCAGTGCTCCACGACCCGCCTTGGGACATGACGGCCGAACCACATTCGTGGGAGCGCGAGGAAGTGCGTGGCGCGTTCACGGTGTTTTCCGCGCTGGCGACTTTGCGGACGGATGCACGTGGCTCCTGCACCGTGCGGCAGGACCAGCTCGCGACGAGTGAGCGATCGATCGTCATCGCCGTGATGCACGAGCGCGCGTACGGCGAGCTGCGCGCGATCCAGACTGTCGACTTGCCGGGGACCGAGCGCGTCGAGTTCGCACTCGAAGCTGCGGCGCCCGTTCGAGCGATCGTGCGCGGCGCGGCGCCCGGCGAGCGCGTCGAAGTCACGCAGGCCGCTCTGTACGGCAACTTCCGCGAGAGTGAGTTCTACACGGACGAGTGGGTGTCGCGGCCGATGCTGCGATACACACATGTGGACTCGGGCGGAGGCGCAGTGGCGCTGTTCCCTGTTCGCGATCGCAACCTCGTGGCGGCGCGCGCGGGACTGGACGTCAGCGCACCGTACGTCGGATCGCTCGCCGGTGACATCGACTTGGCCGTGGGGCCTTCGTTCACCGTCGAAGGGCGCACGATCGACCTCGATCAGCCGATGGTCGAAGCGCTCGTTCGCGTGCTCGCCTTCGACGAGTCGACGCAGCGCTGGAGCGAGCGCGGTGTCGGAGCCATGCAGACGGACGGCACGTTCGGGCCGATGGAGGTCGCGTGGCTCGATGGTGCTTCGCGGTGGCAGGCGCGTGCCGAAGCCGTCGACTACTTCACGGCGACGGCGAACTTCGAGCCGAGTCCGCGGGCGCGCAGCTATGTCGAGTTCGATGCGTCGAACAGCGTGCGCTACGAAGTACGCGTCGTCGACGGGATCACGAACGAGATCATCGTCGGCGCGCTCGTCACCATCGACTGGGACGGTCGCGTGGATCCGCCGTGGAGTGAGCGCACACTCGAGACTGGCGAAGCGATGTTCGCGCACTTGCCGATCGGGACTCGCCTGTTCATCGACGTCGAGGCCGATGGGTACGCGAAGGAACCGACAGGCATCTTCCCGACGGAGGCGATCACCGATCCGCGCGCGATCGTCATACCCGTGTTTCCGAAGTGCCGCGTGGAGGGGCGCATTGCGCCGGCGGCGGCGGGACTCGAAGTCATGCACGCGGAACTCGAGCGGGTGCTGCCGGTGGCCACCCGCGGGCAGCGTTTCGACGTTGAGGTCGAGGGCGGCGCTTTCGAGTTCGACGGGCTCGGAGGCGAGAGCGCGAGTCTGTTCCTCTACAACGAACGCGGCTCGTGTGGGCCGATCGTGATCGCGCAGGGCACGGGGCTCGTCGACATCGGAACAGTCGAACTCGTGCCGCATGCGTCGGCGCGCGTGCGGGTGATCGACGGTGTGACGGGTGGGCCGCTCGTTGACGCCGAAGTCGACGTGCGCATGGAGGACGGCACGTACGAGAGCGTCGCCGTCGGTGAGCCGGTGCGCTCCGACGACCGCGGCGAGGTGCGGTTCGAGCGTTTCCCGGGCAACGGTGCGTGGCTGCGGGTGCGCGCGCCGGGGATGACGGCGGCGCTCGCCACGGAGGCCGAGTTCGACGGCGTGACGTATGACTTCGGTGACTTCGCGCTTCAACCGGAACGTGTGTTCGAGGTCGAACTCGCCGGCGGACCGCGACGGCCGCAGCACTTCACGCTCGCGGAGTGGCTCGAGCCGCCGCGCACCGCCGCATTCGACGAGGCCGGTCGCGCGCGTGTGCCGGTCCAGGCGGAGGCGCAGTACGTGCAGCTCATCGACCCGGCGGGCCGTGTCGAGTTGTTCCGCGCGGTTTCGCGGCTCGCCGATCTGCCCCAGCCGTTCGTGTGGCACGCGCCGACGGGGCGGCTGTTGCTGTCGGTCGTCGGCGTCGACGAGAGCTACGAGCAGTACCGTAATGAACACCAGCTCGTCATCTCCTGGTTCGACGGCGCCGGCTGGTACGAGCGGACGGTGGCCTTCACGTGTGCGTTCGGCGCGCTGCCGACACGGCGCGTGCCGGCGGCGAACGTGTCGTATCGCGTGTCGGACGGCGACGGTCGACTGCGCTGCTGGGGGCGCGTCGACCTCGCAGCGAGCGGCGATCAGGAACTCGTCATCGATCTCGGGCGCGACGTCGCGACGTTGCGCCTCCTCGACGCGGACGGCGCGCCGGTGCCGAACGTGTACGTGCGCGGCTTCGACCGGCGCGCGCCGGCGGCGAACCACGCGAGTTCCGTCGGCAACTTCCGCACCGATGCGAACGGCGAGGCGTTCGTGCCGCTTCTCGAAGGTGGCGCGCTTGGACTCGCGCTGCTCGGTCCGAACGGTGAAGTCGTGCCCGACGTCGACACGACGGGTTGGAGAGCGGGAGCCGTGGAGGAGATCGTGTTCGCGCCGTCGGGTGCGATCGACGTCGTCGTGCGCTCGCGCGGCGGTGCAGCAGACGCCGATTCGAGCGCCGTCGCCGGTGCGATCGTGACGCTGCACACGAGCGACGAGCGCCTCTACTTCGCCCGCTGGACGAGCGACGACGCGGGTCGTGTGCAGCGCAGCGCAATCGACGCGGCGAGGTACGTCCTCGAAGTCACGCGTCCCGGCCACTGGTCGCGCAAGCTGCCGATCGACGTCGCTTCAGGTGGAGCGACGCAGATCGATGTTCTGCTGCCCGAACTCGCGCGCCTCGAAGTGAAGGTGGTCGACGCGAGCGGCGCCCCACTCGCCAACACGAGCGTCGAGCTGCTGCACGAAGCGCTCGACGAGTTCCACAGCGAGTGGCTCGCGGCGGGGCGCGTGGGGTCGGCGGCGGTGACGGATCTCGCGGGCCGCATCGCGCTCGATGGGGTGCCGGCGGGGACGTATGTCGTCGGCGTCGGCGGGTACGAGATGGGGACGGCGGCGACGGGTGCGGGTGTGGCGACGGTGGTCGTGCGCTGACGCAGAAAATCGCGCGCGACCTGCAACCGCGCGGGGGTTGGAGCGGTCTCTTCCGTGGTCGAGGGCTGGCCGCGGTGCTCGTCGGTCGCGGCGCTGGCGCCGGGGCAGCCGGGCGGCGGCGCCTTGGACGGATGGCCCGGGCACGATGGGCACACGGCGGCGGTCCCAGGCCGATAGATGAGGGTAAACACTGTATTTGGTTGGGCGCACTCGCTCTGGCTACGGCTTCCAGAACGTGCTGCCGACATTGGATACATAATGCATGTATCGCTTGTCTGACGCTCTCGGTCACCGAACTCTGCGCCTGAATCTCGTTCCAACAGCCATGACCCTCTCCAACCTCGATCTCGGCCGGCGCCTGCAAGGGGTGCGCGATGCACTTGGGCTCACGCAGGAGGCGGTGGCCGGCGGGCTCGGGATCGCGCGCTCGGCGGTGGCGGAGATCGAAGGCGGGCGGCGGCGGGTGTCGGGGCTCGAGCTCGATCGGATGGCGCGGATGTATGGCCGGTCGGTGGGTGAACTGCTCGCCGAAAAGGAGGTGGTCGATCCGGTGGGGGTGTTGCTGCGCACGGCGGAAGGCGTCGCGCGGGAGCGGGGCCTCGAGGAACGGCTGCGGCGCGCGTGGCGGCTGTGTGAGGAGGTGCGGAGGCTCGAACGTGAGCTGGAGATGCCGTCGCGCGAGGCGGAAGTGTTCGCGTACGAGGTGGCGGCGCCGCGCGGGAAGTACGAGGCGATCGCGCAGGGGCGCAAACTCGCGGAGTCGGAGCGGCGTCGATTGGATCTCGGCAGCTCGCCCGTGTGGGAGCTGCCGGAGATCCTGTTGGCGCAGGGTGTGCGTGTGACGGAGGAGGTGCTGCCGGACGGAGTGTCGGGGGCGCTGTTGTTCGCGCGAGGGGTCGGGGCGCTCGTCGTCGTGAACGAAGCGGAGCACCGCGTGCGGCGGCTGTTCTCGTATGCGCACGAGTACGCGCATGCGCTGCTCGATCGGGCGCGCGGCGCGACGGTCAGTCGGGCGGCGGACGGTGACGAGTTGATCGAGGTGCGAGCGAACGTGTTCGCGGCGCACTTCCTGATGCCGGCGGAAGGTGTGGCGGGGTATCTGGCGTCACTGGGCAAGGGCGACACGGGGCGGCAGATGCAACTCGTCGGCGGTGTGGACGAGAGCGTCGCGCCCGTCGAGGTGCCGAAGCGCCGACCGACGGCGAGTCAGGAGGTGTGTGTGCACGACGTCGTGCAGCTCGCGCACTACTTCGGCGTCAGTTACAGCGCGGCGTTGTTCCAATTGCTCAACCTGAAAGTGCTCACGCAGGACCGCTTCGAGGGGTTGCGCGGCCAAGAACACAACGCGCGCAACCTCGCGCGGACGTTGCGCGGCGTGGCGATGAACGAGGACGTGCACTGGCGGTTGTCGTCGCAGGTGCTGTCGGTCGGATTGGAGGCGTACCGGCGCGAGATCGTGTCGCGGCGCAAGTTCGTGGAACTGGCTGCCGAGGCGGGCATCGACGCGAGTGTGGTGGACGAGGTGCTCGTCGATGCTGGGCTCGAGGGCGAGACGGTCGACGCGAAGGTGCCGGAGTGACGTGTCGTGGGCGATGCTCGGGACTCACGCACGCCGGTGGTGTGCGACACGTGTGTGCTCGTCAACTTCGTGCGCGTCGAGCGTGTCGAACTGCTGGAGCGGCACGCGCGGTTTCGATTTGTCGTGCCGGAGCAAGTGCTCGACGAGGTCGCACACCCGCTGCAACGGGCGTCGATCGACGCGGCGGTGGCGCGCGGCGGTCTCGAACTCGTCGTCTCGAGCGACCTCGCCGAGATCACGGCGGCCGCGCAGCTACGCCTCACCCTCGGGCGCGGTGAAGCCGTTGCGATCGCCGTCGCACACGCGCGCGGTTGGTGCATCGCGACGGACGAATTGCGTCGCACGCGCCGTGTGGTCGTCGAGCGCCTCGGCGAGCAGCGCCTCCTGACGACGCCCGGCATCCTGCTCGCTTCCATCCGCGCCGGTCAGTTGACGGTCGACGAGGCGGACAGGATCAAGCAGCGACTTGAAGCGCTGCGGTTTCGGATGTCGTTCGACAGCTTCGGGGAGCTGCTTCCGTGAGCGCCGTCGACGACCGCGCCATTCCGTTCGTGGAACCTGACGTGGAGCGTCAGGTTCTGCAGCCGAACTGGCACGAAGGCTCGACGGAGCGGCCGTGTTCGCGACCAGGTCGCCGCCTGTCAGTCGCGCGGCGCCAGCGCGTCGAGGCGCTCGATCCACGATGCGAGGCCCGCGGCCTCGCACTCGGCGCGCGCGGCCGCGACGCTCAGGGACTCGATCGGCGTCAGCGACTCCGTTGGCAGTGCGGCGCGCACGAGCACGGCGCGCGCGACGAGTGTGGCGCGCATGCGTGAGCCGGCCGGTGCGTGTTCGAGTGCGTGGAGTGCAGCGCGCGTCACGTGCGGCTCGGCCTCGGCGGTGCGGCCGAGTTCGTGGAGCGTCCAGCCGTGGAGGCTCGCGGAGGACTGGGTCACTTCGTGGTCGGCGCCGAGTGCGGTGGGGGCGGCGGCGGCGATGAACTCGAGGTGCGGGAGCGCGCGGTCGTGGAGGTTGCGACCGTTGAGTTGCAGCGCGTGGGTGTAGCGGACGATGAGGGTGCTGCGGTGGGTGGGGCCGAGGTGCTCTTCGGCGAGGGCGATGGCTTCGAGGCGCAGGGCCTCGGCGACGTCGGGCTCGTCGAGGTTGTCGCGCAGGGCGGCGAGGTTGTTGAGCGAGGCGATGATGGACGGATGGCCGGGCGGCAGGACCTCGCGCTTGATGGCGAGCGTCTCCTCGTGGAGCGCGGCAGCCTCGGCGCGCAGGTCGGCATTCTCGAGCGCGTTCGCGAGGTTGTTCGCGGCGGTGAGCGTGCGCGGGTGCGTCGGTCCTTCGGTGTCGAGGTTGAAGGCGTAGGCGTGGCGGTAGCGCTCGAGCGCACCCGCGTGGTCGCCGAGGTCGTTGAGGAGGACGGCGAGGTTGTTCTCGGCGAGGACGGTGCGCTCGTCGTCGCGGCCGTGGAGGGCGAGGCGCGTGGCTTCGATCTCGCGCAGGATCGGTTCGGCGTCGCGCAGGCGGCCGATCTGTTGGAGGAGCGTGCCGAGGTTGGCCTGCACGTCGAGGGTGCGTTCGTCGTGCGCGCCGAAGACGGCGTGGTGGCGTGCGAGCGTGTCCGCGAGGAGTGCGCAGCTCTCGTCGGGGCGGCCGACCTCCAGCAGTAATGCGGCGAACTCGGACTCGGATCGGAGCGTGTCCGCGTGCTCGGGGCCGAGGTGATCGCGGCGCAGTGCGAGGGCGCGCGCGAGGTGCGGTTCGGAATCGGGGAAGCGCGCGAGCTTGTAGTAGGCGCCGCCGATGATGCGGCGCAGTGAGGCTTCGACGTCGGGGCGCAGCGCCGCACCCTGCGCGTCGATGTGGTCCGCGGAGCGCGCGAGCATCTCGACCAGCAGGCTCGTGTCGCGGCCCTGCGCGATGGCGGGGTCGACGCTCAGCAGGAGATCTTCGAGGAAGCGCGCGACCGCCAAGGAGAGCGCGAGTTCGTCCTTCGCGGCCTGTTCGGCGAGGAGCGCGCGCTCGGCCTCGCTGGTCGCGAGGGACTCGGCGCGGAGGGCGCGCTCGGCCTCGGACTTCGCGTCGAGTTCCGCGAGGCGCGCGCGTTCGGCTTCGAGAGAGGCGGAGCGCTCGGCGGCGAGGGCGCGGTCGGTCTCGTGTTTCGCGAGCAACTCGGCAGCGCGCGCGCGATCGGCCTCGTTCTCGATGAGCACGAGCGCGGCGACGAGCGCGACGAAGAGGGCGAGCAGCGCGGCGAGCGGGCGCGCGTGGCGGCGTACGAAGCGCGACGCGCGGTAGGCGAGGCTGGGCGGGCCGGCGAGGACGGTCTGGCCCGAGAGGTAGCGTTCGAGGTCGGCAGCGAGCGAGGCGACGGAGTCGTAGCGGCGCTCGCGGTCGCGCTCGAGGCAGCGCATGACGATCCAATCGAGTTCGCCGCGCACGTCGCGCGCGCGGGGGCCGGAACGTGGCGGCGTGCTGCGGGCGGGCGCCGCGCGAGAGGGCTCCGCGCGAGCAGGCACCGTGCGAGCAGGCACCGCGCTGTCCGGTGCCGCGCGAGAGGACATCGTGCGAGTGGGCGCCGCGCGGGCCGGTGCCGTGCGAGGAAGTGCCGCGCTCGTCGCCGACTCTCCGATCGACGCGGATTCGATCGCAAGCGTCTCGCTCGACGCGCGTCGTGCGTCCGAAGACGCGCCGCTCGCTGCGCGGTTCGCTGCGCCGCGCACGGCGGCGGGTGCGCGCTCGCGCTCCTCGCGCTCGGCGAGCCGCACACTCGGCCGCCGCGGGTGCGACGACAGCACGAGTTCGCGGAGCGCCGCGGCCGAGCGCGGCCGGCCGTTCGGTGTGCTCGTCTCCAACTCGTGCGGCGGCACACCGGCGAGCAGCTCGTACAGGAGCGCGCCGAGTCCATACACATCGGCGCGCGTGTCGACGTCGCCGTCGCCCGCCAACTGCTCGGGCGCCATGGAGGCGGGCGTGCCGACGATTTGATCGGCGCGCGTGTGGTGTTCGGCGAGGTCGCCGGTGACGGCCTTGGCGATGCCGAAGTCGATGACCTTGGGCTGCGCGCGGCCCTCGACGTCGGCGACGAGGACGTTGGTCGGTTTGATGTCGCGGTGGACGACGCCCTTCTGGTGGGCGTGGTGGACGGCGCGGCAGAGCGGAATGAAGAGCTCGACGCGTTCGCGCGTCGACAGGCCCGCGCGGTCGGCGTGCACGGTGATGGGCGGGCCGTCGACGTGCTCCATCGCGAACCACGGCCGCCCGAGCGGCGTCGCGCCCGCGTCGAGGATGCGCGCGATGCCGGGGTGGTCCATGCGCGCGAGGGCGCGGCGCTCGAGGCCGAAGCGCGCGATGACTTCGCGCGTGTCCATGCCGGCCTTGAGGAGTTTGAGCGCGACCGGCCGTTCGATCGGTTCGAGTTGGCGCGCGAGCCACACGGCGCCGAAGCCGCCGACGCCGAGTTCGCGTTGCAGTTCGTAGGGGCCGATGCGCGCGCCGGCGACGCCTTCGGGGTCGTGGGGCGCGGCAGGCACGGGCGCGAGCGTGAGTCCGGCCGATTCGGCGCGCACGTGGGCGGCCAGTAGGGCGTCGACGCGCGCGCGCAACTCCGCGTCGGCGCCGCACGCACTCGCGACGAGCGCGTCGCGTTCGTGAGCGGGCGCGTCGAGCGCGTCGAGGAAGATCGACTTGGCGCGGCGGCGGGTGTCCATCGCGCTCAATCGCCGAGCAGCTCGAACAGCCGGGCGCGCGCGAAGGTCCACTCGCGGTGGACGGTGCGTTCGCTGACGCCCAACGCTTCGGCGGTTTCGAGGGCCGACAGACCGGCGAGGAAACGCAGGCGCACGACTTCGGCGGCCTGCGCGTCCTCGGCGGCCAGAGTCTCGAGCGCGTCGGAGAGCGCGAGGATCTGCTCCTGATCGAAGTCGGCCGCGACTTCGGCGCCGCCGAGGGTCACGCGCTGCAGGTCGCCGCCGCGCTTTTCGGCGTTGACCTTGCGCGCGTGGTCGACGAGCACGCGCCGCATCGCCTCGGCGGCCGCGCCGTAGAAGTGGCGGCGGCTCTGCCAGTCCATGTCCTGGTCGCGAGCGAGCCGGACGTAGGCCTCGTGGACGAGGGCGGTGGCCTGGAGGGTGTGGTCCTTGCGCTCACCCGCCATGCGCTTCGCGGCGATCTGGCGCAGCTCGTCGTACACGAGCGGCAGCAGGCGCTGTGGATCCGCGCCCGAGCGCAGGATGGCGGTCACTTCGTCGGCGCGCTCCATGGCGAGGCGGCGTTGGGCGGGCGCCGGGGCGATGGTAGCGCGGCCGTTCGGGCTGCGCCGGTCGAGTAGCGCGCGCGAGCGTGGCGCGACGGTCGAGCGCGTCGCGCAGGTGTGAGCGGGAGTCATGGCTCCGGATGTGGCGCGGAGCGGGGCCGCCGGCTGCCAATGGGTTGGCCTGGAGACCGGAGCCCGGTGCGACGAGACGTTGGCGCGTACGGTGCCAGGCACCCGGTCGCCCCCTACCCCCCCAAGCCCCCCCCCCCCCACCCCAAGGGCCGCCCC
>JBIKNC010000214.1:0-7381 GCA_044358925.1 Planctomycetota bacterium
GTCGTAGGCCGAGAGCCCCAGCACGTCGACGTAGTGTCGACGGCGAGCATTCGGCAAGCGGGGCAACGTCGCACGCACGCGCGCGAGCCGCTCCATCGAGACGTGCACCGCCGGCAGGTCCGGATCAGGCATGTAGCGGTAGTCGTGTGCGTCTTCCTTCGACCGCAGCGTGCGCGTCGTGCCCTTGTCCGCATCGAAGGCGCGAGTCTCCTGCACGACCTCGTGCGCGCGGCCCGCCTCGTACGCGGAGATCTGCCGCACGACCTCGAACTCGACCGCGGCAGCGACGTTGCGCAGCGAGTTGAGGTTCTTGAGCTCGACCTTCGTACGCAACGCTTCGCCGGGCCGCCGCACCGAGACGTTGACGTCGCAGCGCAGGTTGCCCTTCTCCATGTCGGCGTCGGACGCGCCCGTGAACTCGAGCACGGCCTTGTACGCCTCGAGGAACGCAACGGCGTCCGCGCCGCTCGCCAGAGCCGGTGCCGTGACCAACTCGATCAGCGGTACACCTGCGCGATCGAGGTCGACGAGTGTGTCGGTGCCGCGATCGTGCACCGCTTTGCCCGCGTCTTCCTCGACGTGGATGCGCACGAGCGGCACACGGCGCCCGTCGGCGAGTTCCACCGCTCCGCCGGTGCAGTACGGCGCGAAGAACTGCGTGATCTGGTAGCCCTTCGGCAGGTCGCAGTAGAAGTAGTGTTTGCGGTCGAAACGGCAGGTCGGCGCGATGTCGCATTCGAGCGCGAGCGCGACTGCCAGCGCGAGGTCGATCGCCGCAGCGTCGAGGATCGGCAGGCTGCCGGGTTGCGCGCTCGACACGATCGACACGCCCGCGTTCGGTTCCGCGCCGAACACGTAACTCTCGGGCGCGAACAGCTTCGCGCCCGTGGCGAGCTGCGCGTGCACTTCGAGACCGATGACGACTTCCCAGCCGCGTTCACGCGCGAACTCGCTCATCGCAGCACCTCGAACGGCTCGACGTGCGCGACGATCTGCGGCGCGAACGCACGCGCGGCGGCCAGTGCGACGGCGTCGGCGCCGAAGGGCGCGCAGAACTGCAGGCCGACCGGCAAGTGTCCCGCAGGCACGCGGCAGGGTGCACTGACCGCGGGCAGGCCGGCGAGGCTCGCCGGAAGCGTCAACGCGTCACCGCGGTAGAGCACGAGCGGATCGAGCACGCTCCCGAGCGCGAAGGCCGTCGTCGGCGCCGTCGGCGTCGCGACCAGATCGACGTGTTCGAACGCGCGTGTGAAGTCGTTCGCGATGGCGCGGCGCACGCGCGCGGCGCGGTCGAACCAGGCCTCGTAGAAGCCGCTCGAGAGCACGTGCGTGCCCATCGCGATGCGGCGCAACACTTCGTCGCCGAAACAGGCACTGCGCGTCGCAGCCATCATTCCGGCCAGGCTGCCGTCGCCGTCCACACGCACGCCGTAGCGCACACCGTCGTAGCGCGCGAGGTTGCTCGAAGCCTCGGCGGTCGCGACGACGTAGTAGCAGGCGACCGCGTGGAGCGAGTGGGGGAGTTCGACCTCGACGAGCGTCGCGCCGCGCTCCCGCAACTCGTCGCATGCGTGTTCGTACACACGTGCGACGTCCGGCGCGAGGCCCGCGAGTGCGTGAGCAGCGAGCACACCGACGCGTTTGCCGGCCAAGCCGTCCGACGTCCGGGGTTCGAACGCTTCGGCCAGTGCGGTGGCGTCGCGTCCATCGGGACCGCTCACAACGCGCAGCGCCGATTCGAGGTCGCGTGCGCTGCGCGCGAGCACGCCGATCGTGTCGAGCGACGACGCGAACGCGACGAGTCCGTGGCGCGACACTCGACCCCAGGTCGGCTTCGCACCGAACACACCGCAGAACGCGGCGGGTTGCCGCACCGAACCGCCCGTGTCGGAGCCGAGGGCGAGCGCCACCGCGCCGCTCGCGACCGCGGCTGCGGATCCGCTCGAGGAACCGCCGGCCGTGAGGCGTTCACCGCGCTGCGAATGCGGATTGAGCGGCACGCCGAAGGCCGAGTTCTCGCCGGTCGAGCCCATGCCGAACTCGTCCATGTGCGTCGTGCCGATCACGACCGCACCGGCGGCGAGCAGTCGTTCGACCGCCGTCGCGTCGTAGAGCGGTCGGTGCCCGGCGAGGATGCGCGAGCCCGCATTCGTCTCGAAGCCGACGGCGCAGATGTTGGTCTTCACGGCCACGGGCACGCCGTGCAGGACGCCGAGCGGAGCACCGCTCGCGCGGGCGTCGTCGAGTGCACGCGCGCGGACGAGCGCGGCCTCGGCGCGCACCTCGGCGAAGGCGTTGCAGCGGTCGCTCGCAGCAGCGGCGAGTGCGCGTTCGATGGTCGCGACGGCGGTCGTCGCGCCGCTCGCGATCGCGCGCGCGACGGCCGTCGCGTCCGCGAGCGGCGCGGGAGCGTGGGCGTTCATTCCGCGATGGTCTTGGGGACGCTGAAGAAGCCTTCGCGGGCGCGCGGCGCGCGCTCCAGCAGTGCCTCGCGCTCGAGCGGCGCACCGGGCGGCGCCAGGCGCGTGTCGCGCTCGCAGCCGCGCCCGTCGTTGGGCTGGTGCAGCGGCGCGAGGCCCGCGACGTCGACCGCGGTGAGGCTCTCGAAGGCGGCCAGCACACGTTCGAGGTCGCTGGCCAGGCGTTCTTCGCGCTCCGGGTCCAGCGCGAGCCGGGCCAGGCGCTCGACGCGCCGCAGCGCCGCCGTGCGCTCGTTCGCCTCGGCGCCGTGGGGAAGAGGGCCGTCTGCTGCACTCGCCGACATGGGCGCGGGATGATAGCCGTGGCCGAGCGGGAGCCCGCGTGCGCATCCGCAGCGGCGCGTCCGGCCGTCCACCCGTCCGCTCGAGCGGTTCGAGAGGCTTGCGCCGCGACGCGGGCCTCCCGTAGCGTGCACCGGATGCACGCCGGGGCGCCGCCCATCGCGAAGGTCACGGGTCTGCCGCCGGCCGACGTCCTGAGTCAACCGGACTGGGTCGTCGTCGGATTGGTGTTCGCCATCGCCGGCTGTTTCCTGCTCGCGAACGCGATCCTGTTCCGCGATCCGCGCGACCTCCTGCGCGACGCGCTCGGACTCTCGCGGCGGCGACTCGGCTCGATCCGGACCTACATCTTCCACCGCGTCCAGGTCTCGCTCGGCTTCGTGCTCATGCTGGCCGGCTTCGGCCTCGAGCTCTTCGGCCGCAGCTCACAGGGGCCCGACGTGTCGCGCGAGTTCCCGACGTTGTGGGTCGGACTGACGGTGGGCGCCGTCGCGCTGCTGCAAGTCGCCGGCTGGTGGGCGTCGCGCCGCCTGTTCCAGCGCTACGTGCGGCAGTTGCTCATCGAAGGCGAAGTCGATCTCGAGTCCGACAGCAAGTTGACGCGCGAAGTGGGCGAGCTGTTCGGCGTCGACCTGCTCGACGAGGACACGGTGCAGAGCTACGCCGCACGAGTGCGCACACGTGTGCGGCTCCCGTTGCCGGCGCGCGGCCCGGCGCCGCGGCGAGCGTCGCAGCCGAGCCCCAAGGAAGAAGAAGAGTTCGCGCGCGAGCTCGAGTGAATCCGCGCAGTTTTCGCGGGAACACCTGAAACGTCAGGCGCCCCCGTGTCATCCATGTCGGCGTGGGAACGACCTGGATGGAAGAGTGTGCGGCGGCAGCGCGCGGGGCGGCGGCTCTCGGGCAGCGCATCGCGCGCCGCGTGGAGGCAGGCTTCGTCGACAGCATCGACGCGCTCGCGCCGCAGGTCTGTCCGCTGTGTCGCGCGCAGCGCGGTGTGTGTGACTGCGAGCGCTTCAGCGGGCTTCGTGCGACGGTGGGCGGAGAGGCCGTCGGGCGTTGCTCGATCTGTGCGTCGCGTGTGCCGGCGCCGCTCGGGGGCCGAGCGTGTCGTACGTGTCGCGAGGATCCGCCGCCGTTCGCGAGCACCGCAGCGCTGTTCGACTACCGCACCGAGGGTCGTCGCGACTGGGTGCTGCGCTTCAAACACGGCGGTCGGCCGGATCTCGCCGAGGAACTGGGGCAGCGGCTGGCACGTGCTGTCGTCGAGCACGAGCACTTCTTCCGCGACGTGGACGTGTCGTCGCGCGCGCCGTCGCATCCGCCGTCGGCCGCTGCACGCGCCTGTGTGGTGCCCATCCCACTGCACTCGCTGCGGCGGCTCGAACGCGGCTACGACCAGGCCTGGTTGCTCGCACGAGCGCTCGCCGAGTGTCTCGACCTCCCGGCGCGGCGCGCACTCGTTCGTCGTCGAGCGACGCGGCCGCAAGGTGGTCTGTCCGCGGCGCTGCGGCGTGCGAACGTGCGCGGCGCGTTCGAGGTCGCAGCGCGCCACGCCGCGCACGTCGAGGGGAGCGTCGTGCTGCTGGTCGACGACGTGCTCGCGTCCGGCGGAACGGCGCGATCCGCAGCGCGCGCACTCGTCGACGCAGGAGCGAAGCGAGTGCACCTCGCGATGGTGGGGCGCTCGTGAACGCAGCCTTGGAAATGCACGACGGAGCCCAGGTGGGCTCCGTCGCTGGGCTCGGCTCGCTCGCGCGCCGTTCGCTCGGTGGGTCGCGCACGGGCCGCGTGCCCGCTCGTTCGGCTCGCGACGAGCCGCGGCGGACCTCAGAAGCTCGGGACCGTGCGCGGCGTCTCGCGCAGGTAGCGCACGAACTGGTTCTGCTCGTCGACGAGGACGCAGATCGGATCGACCGGCTCCTCGACCATCGCGTAGGTCATCAGGATGATCTCGTCGCCCTGTTTGACGAGATGCGCGGCCGCGCCGTTCATGCAGATGACGCCCGAGCCGCGCTCGCCGCGGATGGCGTAGGTCACGAGCCGGGCGCCGTTCGTGTTGTCGACGACGTGGACCTGCTCGAACTCGTGGATGTCCGCCAGCTCCATCAGGGCTTCGTCGATCGTCACCGAACCGACGTAGTCGAGGTTCGCCTCGGTGACGGTGGCCTTGTGGATCTTCGAGTGCAGGAAGTGGCGCATGGTCGGGCGGACGGTATCTCGGCGCGTGGTTGCCACGAAGCTCGTAGGCAGGAGCACGTCCAGGCGGTGACGGCTCTGTCGACCGCTGGAGGAACTCCGCCGGGTTGACGTCCGCGAGAATCTAGGACTCGATCCGACCCTCTGGTAGCCCGTGGCCGCGCGGCGGGGCCTCGGCCGGCCACGCGTCACGGGTCTCGGCCGCACGTCCGTCGTCCGATCCTCGCCGCCGGCGGGACGATGCGTCGCTCCTGCGCGAGCGAGCGGCTCGGGCAGCGTGTCGCGCGCGCTACCCTGACGGCGGTCCGTGGGGCGGCGCGTCCGTTCGACGAACCCGACCTGTGCGAGCGCGCGCCGCTCACGAGATCGCCTGCGCTCGGCGCCCACGACCCACGCGCGGCTCGCGTAGCCGCTCGAGCTCGCCGTCCCTACCCCCGACTTCGACATGCCGTCCGTGAGCCCGTCGCTCGCCCGCACCGCCGTTCTTTCCGCGCTCCTGGCACTCGGTCTCGGTAGCACGCGCGCCGTCGCTCTGCAGGAGACGCCGCCGTCGGCGCGACAACCGATCGCGAACGACGAGAGCGTTCCCGCCGACGGTCGATCGACGCGCGCCGCAGCCACGGCCTCCGCACAGAGCGTCGTGCGCGAACCGTTGCGTTACGTCCGCGCGCGCACCGGCGGCGTGACGATCCGCAACCTCGCCGACGTGCACGGTCTCGCGCTCGTCGATGCACCCGAAGGTGCGCTGCTCGCCGTGTACGGCGAGACGGCCGGCTGGCTCGAAGTCGACGTTCCGGGCGGACTGCCCGTGTGGGTCTTCGGCCGCTATCTGCGCGAAGTCGAAGGCACGCCGGGTGTGCTCGAAGTGACGAACAACAACGTCAACATGCGGCCGCGTGCCGGCAGTGACGTGAACAACTTCCCGCTCGGAACGCGCCTCGTCGCAGGCGACCAGGTCGCGGAGATCGAGCGCGAGGATCCGACCAAACCGCTCGCGGAGAGCTGGGTGCGCATCTGGGCGCCGCCGGCTGCGTGCGGCTGGGTGCAGGCCGAGCGCACGCTGCCCGTCGCCGACGGCGAGGACGGCCGAGCGCTCTGGCTCAACGACGAGTTGGCGCTGGCCAGCGGCGAGACTCCGAAGGGACGCGCCACGGCAGCGCGCAACGAACCGCGTGAAGCCTCGGCTCCGGGGCCGCTCGCGTCGCGCATCGAGATCGCGCAAGCCGCGATCGCTGCCGCCGACGACCTCTTCGCCGTCGAGCGCGAACGCGCTTCACCGGACTTCGAAGCGCTGCGCGACGCGTATCGCGAAGCACTCGTGCCGGACACCGGCGGTGCGTTCGACGCGCTCGTCGAACAGAAGCTGGCTTCGATCGACGCCTTGGCCGAGATCGTGCGCACACGTGCGCTGCTCGAGGAGGAGCGCGCCGCGCGTCGGCGCGAACACGAGCGCGTGCAACGCGAGCAGTGGGAGCAGTTGCGCGAGCGCGATCCCTTCTACGGTCGTTTCGCGGTGCGCGGTGTGCTCGAGAGCTTCCAGGACAGCCAGGGCGCACGTACCTACCGCATCGTGCGCGGCGGCGCGCCGCAGTGCGTCGTGACCTGTGCGAGCGGTCGCTACGACCTCGACCTCTTCGTCGGGCGCGAACTCGGCCTCGACGGCGGCTTCGTCGTCGTGGCGGAGCCCGACGCCGCTCTCGGTGCGCATCCCGCCGGTGAAGCCGCCGCCTTCGTCGCGAGTCTGCCGTCGATCGACACGGCTGCACTCGAAGTGCTGCGCTGAACACCGCGGAAGTCCGAACGGACCGTTGGCGATTCGCGCGCGTTCCAGCTCCCAGCCCAAGCGTCGTGTGGGCTGCGCGCACGGCTCATGGCGCTTCGTTCGGCTCGCTGGACGTGCCGCCCGGTGAGCCGCCGGCGGTCTTGGCCTGCAAGGTGACGACGCACTCGTCTTCGAGCGCCGCGAACGTTCCGCCCGCGATCGCCGCGCGCATGCGCGCCATCAGTGTCTGGAAGAAGTGCACGTTGTGCAGGCTCAAGAGCACTCCGGCGAGCATCTCGCCGCAGTTGCACAGGTGCCGCAGGTAGGCGCGGCTGAACTGCGTGCACGTCGCACACGTGCAGGCCGCGTCGAGCGGACGTTCGTCGCGTGCCCAGGCACTGTTGCGCAGGTTCATGCGGCCCGTCGACGTCCAGACCTGGTGGTTGCGGCCGTGACGTGTCGGCGTCACGCAGTCGAACATGTCGACGCCGGCGCGCACGGCGCGGAAGAAGTCGCGCGGCGTGCCGACGCCCATGAGATAGCGCGGCTTCTCCTCGGGAAGTCGCGGCGCCGCGGCGTCGACCGCCAGCTCGATGGCCTGTTCGTGTTCGCCGACGCTGACGCCGCCGATCGCATGACCGACGAGGTCGTGTGCGAGGAG
>JBIKNC010000215.1:0-7378 GCA_044358925.1 Planctomycetota bacterium
ACGTCGTCGGTATCGCCGTCGCCGAACGCACCAGCGAACTCGCTTTGCGCCGCGCACTCGGCGCCACGGCCGCGCGCATCCGCGCCGAGGTGCTGACGGAGGTGCTGCTGCTGGCGCTCGCCGGCGGGGTCGCGGGTCTCGCGCTCGGCTTCGCGGCGACCGAGTTCTTCGGCCCCCTGGCCTTCACACGCGAGACGCGCCTCGTGCCGGCGGCCGACCCGCTGCTGCTCGTGCTCGCGCTGCCGCTCCTCGTCGTGGTGGCGACGCTCGCCGGCCTGCCGGCGTCGAATCGCGCCGCGCGCGTCGAGCCGGCCATCGCGCTGCGCGGCGCGTGAGCGTTCCTCGCTCCCGCCGGTACCGGATCACCCGTAGCGGCCCGGCCACCATCTGCCGCCCATCGTCCCTGCCCCGGGCCACGGTCGACCGCCGGACGTCCTGGGGTTCACAGGACGGTCACCTCGCTCCGGCCGCGGATGACCTATGATCGCGAGCCGACGGGTGTGCGGCTGCCGTCCGCGGTCGGGGAAGACCGCTCGAGGGGTGCTGTGGATCCGATTCGACCTGGGCCGATCCCATTTGGGACGCCGGGTCGTCAGCGTCCGTGGGTCGCCGATCAGTGGCCCGGACGGTGGCCCCGAACTTCCAACGACTGCGCCGCGCCGATGACGACCGCTCTGGCCACGCCTCCGCCCTCCGCCTCCGCACGCACCGACGGGCCGCACAGCAAGCGCGACCTCCCGCTCAGTTGGGTGAACACGCTCTTCATCGCGAGCGCCCACGTCGTCGCCCTCTACACCATCGTCCACATCGCGGTCTTCCACGTGTCGTGGTGGTCGGTCGCCCTTGGTGTCGTCTGGTACCTGCTCTGCGGCTTCTCGATCACCGGCGGCTACCACCGGCTCTTCTCGCACAAGTCGCACACGGCCCACTGGTCGGTGCGGCTGTTCCACCTGCTCTTCGGCGCCGCGTCGGTTCAGAACTCCGCGCTCAAGTGGTCGGCCGACCACCGCCGCCACCACGCGGAGACGGACACCGAAGAGGATCCGTACAGCGTCAAGCGCGGCTTCTGGTGGGCGCACATCGGTTGGGTCCTGCACCGCGACACGAACCACCACGACGTCAACGTGAAGGACCTGGAGCGCGACCCGCTCGTGCGCTTCCAGGACCGCTTCTACATCCCGCTCGCGATCCTGATGGCCGTGGTCGTGCCCGCCGCGATCGGTTTCGCGTGGGGCGATCCCCTCGGAGCGCTGCTCGTCGTCGGCTTCCTGCGCCTCGTGGTGCAGTGGCACGCGACCTTCTCGATCAACTCACTCGCGCACATGATCGGCGCGCGGCCCTACGACCCGCGCTCGACGGCGCGCGACAGTTGGGTCACGGCGCTCGTGTCGTTCGGTGAGGGCTACCACAACTTCCACCACCGCTTCCAAGCCGACTACCGGAACGGCATCCGCTGGTACCACTTCGATCCGACGAAGTGGACCATCCGCGCGATGTCGTGGATCGGTCTGACGAAGGACCTGCGACGCACGCCCCAGGACGCGATCGAACGCGCGCGCCTGGAAGCTCGGCAGGTACGCGAGTCGCGCAGCGCCGCCTGACAGCGCGCGGCGAAGCGAGGCGCGTCGAAACGCTGCGCTACCATCCGCGGGCGACCTCACGAACGAGGCCGCCCGCTGTCATGAAGAAGAGCTTCGTTCCGTCGGCCGTGCTCGCGCTCGGCTTCGCCCTCTCCGTTCTCACCGCCTGCTCGAGCACGAACTCGGCGGCGCTCGGCGCGCGGGAGCAACTCGCGTCGACGACTCTGCCGTCGGCGCCGGTCGCCGACGTGCGGCCGCACGAGATCGCGACGCACGGCCACACGCGCGTCGACGACTACTACTGGCTCAACCAGCGCGAGGACCCGGACGTCATCGCGTACCTCGAAGCCGAGAACGCCTACACGGCGGCGGCGACCGAACACACCGCGGAGCTGCGCGAGAAACTGTTCGACGAGATCGTCGCGCGCATCGACCCGACCGACGCGTCGGTGCCGTACGAACTCGACGGCTACTGGTACTCGACGCGCTACGTCGAGGGCGGCGACTACCCGCTCTACGTGCGCCGCAAAGGCGCGATCGACGGGCCCGAGGAGGTGCTGCTCGACGGCAACGCCCTCGGCGCGGGGCAGGAGTACTTCGCCATCGGCGGGTTCGCGGTCAGCGACGACAACGCGACACTCGCGTACGGCGTCGACACCGTCGGCCGCCGCAAGTACGACGTGCGCTTCAAGAACATCGCGAGCGGCGAACACGCGCCCGAAACGCTCGCGCAGGTCACCGGCAACATGGCCTGGGCCGCGGACGGGCGCACGCTCTTCTACTCGCGCCAGGATCCGGCGACGCTGCGCGCGTACCAGGTCTGGCGGCACACGGTCGGCACGGATCCGGCGAGCGACACGCTCGTCTTCCAAGAGGACGACGACGAGTTCCAGTGTTTCATCGGTCGCACGAAGAGCAAGCGCTTCCTGGTGATCGGTTGCTCGCAGACGCTGACGACCGAGTTCCACTACCTCGAAGCGTCGAAGCCCGACGGCAAGTTCCAAGTCGTCCTGCCGCGCGAACGCGGGCACGACTACTCGGTCGAGCACTTCGGCGAGCACTTCTACATCGTCACGAACGACCGCGCGAAGAACTTCAGGCTCGTGCGTTCGCCGATCGCGAACACGGCGAAGAGTGCGTGGGAAGAGGTCGTGGCGCACCGCGACGATGCGCTCATCGAGAGCATCGAGATCCTCGCGCGCCACCTCGTCGTGCGCGAGCGCGTCGACGGCCTCGCGCGCCTGCGCGTGAAGCCTTGGGACGGTTCCGCCGAACACACGATCGCGTTCGACGAGCCCGCCTACGCGCTGAGCCTCTCCGACAACCGCACGTTCGACACGAACAATCTGCGCTTCGTCTACACGTCGCTCACGACGCCGTCGTCGGTCTACGACTACGACCTCGCGACGCGCGAACGCACGCTGCGCAAACAGACCAAGGTCATCGGCGGCTACGACGCCACGCAGTACGTGAGCGAGCGCCTGTGGGCCGTCGCGCGCGACGGAGTGCGTGTGCCGATCTCGCTCGTCCAGCGCCGCGACACGCCGCGCGACGGTTCGGCGCCGCTCCTGCTCTACGGCTACGGTTCGTACGGCAACAGCCTCGACGCGACGTTCAGTTCGGCGCGCCTGTCGCTGCTCGACCGCGGCTTCGTCTTCGCGATCGCACACGTGCGCGGCGGCAAGGAGCTCGGCGAGCGCTGGTACGAGGACGGCAAGCTGCTGCGCAAGAAGAACACCTTCACGGACTTCATCGACTGCGCGGAGTTCCTGCTCAAGAAGGGCTACTCGTCGAAGGATCGCATGTACGCCCAGGGCGGCAGCGCCGGCGGGCTCCTGATGGGCGCCGTGATCAACCTGCGCCCCGATCTGTTCCACGGCGTCATCGCCGACGTGCCGTTCGTCGACGTCGTCACGACGATGCTCGACGACACGATTCCGCTCACCACGTTCGAGTACGACGAGTGGGGCAATCCGAACGACAAGGCGTACTACGACTACATGCTGTCGTACTCGCCGTACGACCAGGTGCGCGCCACGGCGTATCCGCACCTGCTCGTCACGACCGGCTTGCACGACAGCCAAGTGCAGTACTTCGAGCCGGCCAAATGGGTCGCGAAGCTGCGCGCCATGAAGACGGACGACAACCTCCTGCTGCTGCGCACCAACATGGCGGCCGGACACGGCGGCGCGTCGGGCCGCCTGCGCCGCAACGAAGAGGCGGCTTTCGCGTACGCGTTCCTGCTCGACCTCGCGGGTCGAGCGGACGCGTCGGCCGATTGACACCTGCGGTCGGCGTTCGCTCGCAACGATGGACACCACCGGCTTCCAGGACGAGATCGACTTCTGGGCGCGCGAGTTCGCGGGCACCGGGCCGTTCGCGGAGCTGACGCGCCGCCGCCTCACGCGCGAGGGGCGGCGCCTCGAGCACCCGGCCTGGATCGACACGCTGATCGAGAGCGTGCGTCACGCGGCCCGGCGCGAAGGTCGGCCGCGGGCGCGTGCGGTGGACCTCGGCTGCGGTCCGCTCGGCACGCTCGCGACGGCGCACGAAGACGGTCGGCTCGACGTGATCGGCGTCGATCCGCTCGCCGACGCGTACGCCGAGCTGCGTACACGCCACGGCGTCGAACACCCGATCGCCCTCGTCGCGGGCGGCGGCGAAGAGCTCGCACGCATCGTCGGCGACGGAGCGATCGACCTCGTCTACGCGCGCAACTCGCTCGACCACGTTCAGGACGTGCAGCGTGTCTTCGACGAGGTCGCACGTGCGCTCCGACCCGGCGGGATGTTCGTGTTCGAAGTGACGGCTTGGGAGGGGAGCCGCGAGGACTACGCCGGCCTGCACCGTTTCGACTTCCACGTCCGGGATGGTGAGCTGCACTGCACCGACCGCGCGGGAAGCGAGGCGCTCGACCTCGAGCGGCACGCGCTCGTCGTCGTCGCCCTGTCACCCGACGAGACGCCGCGCGTCACGGGTCTCGACAGCGTCGCGACGCCGATTCGAGTGACGCTCGTGCGAGCGGACGACGCGGCGCACGTCGCCCGTGTGCAAGCCGAACTCTGCGCCGACTGGCGCCGTGCGCGCATCGCTGCGTGGATCTCGCCGGAGGGTTCGCTGGCCGAACGCATCGCGAGCGGCTGGGCGCCCGAGCTGCTCGCGTCGCAACACGCCTGGTGGGCCGACGCGGTGCTCGTGGAACTCGAGGCGCAGCGTCGGACGGCGCTGCGCGTCCTCGAACTCGAGGCCGGCGTGCTGCCGTCGTTCGCGTGGCTGGTCGCGACGGCGCGTGCGTCGTTGCTCGCGTTCGACGCAGATGCCGAACAGAGCGCGGCCATCTTCCGCGAGCGCGGCCTCCCGCGACCGTTCCCCGTGGACGCCGCGGACGCACTGGCCGCACTCGAGCGCCGCCGCTGGCCTGCCTACGACGTCGTGCATCTGCACGACGCCCTGTGGACGACGCTGCAACCCGCGGCGCTCCTCGCGGCGGTGCGGCAGGTGCTCACGCCCGGCGCGCTCGTGCTGATCGAGGGCCCGCGCTCCGATCCGCAGCGGCTCTCCTGGCGCAGCCCGCACCGTCGCGCGCTGCGTTTCGACACGCAGCACATGCACGTGACCGAGTTCGAGATCCCGACCGGCGCGCACCGCGCGACGGCGCACGCGCTCGAGTCACTCACTTTCGTCGGAGCGCAGGACGTCGTCGTCGACGATCCGTTGCGCGCTTCGTACGCGGCGCTGCGTGTGCTCTTGCGCGCCGAGTGATTCGGCGCCACCGCGCGACTCCTTGCCCCCGACCGTCACGCCGCGCGTCGGGGACGACCGAGCCGCTCGCGTCGACGTAGGTGTCGAACAGCGCGTCGACGTCGCGCGTCCGTCCGTCGGCGAGGCGACCGCGCCACGACAGGCCGGCGATGCGTGCCGTCTCGGACTCGAGCGGCAGCGTCTTCGCGAGGCCCGCACACTCGACGGCCACCCGCACGCGTTCGCGCTCTCCGTGTGTGCTGCGTCCGACCTCCGCCGCGCGCACCTCGCTGCGGCTCGCGGCCGCCAGCAGCACGAGCGGCTGACGCTGCGCCAGACGGGCGAGGTCCGCGCGCTGCTCGGGCGAGAGCACGTCGAAGTGCTCGCCGTCCTCGACCACGAACGTGTCGGCCGCGAGCACCCACAGTCCGCCGAAGCCGTGGCCCTCCGCCGACCCGATCCGCCGACTGCGCGTGTGCAGCGAACCGTCGAACGCGACGATGAGATCCTCGAAGTTCGACCAGCCGTCCTGCGTGCCGTCGACCTCACGACCTTCACACAGCGCCATCGGGTCGCGCCCACCGAGCGCGAGCTGCGGCGTGCCGGCCGTCCGTGGACGAACCTGCGCCGAGTGCGAATGCGGTGAAGGCTGCGCTGGCGGAGTGGAACTTCATGTGAGCTCCGGGGCCTCCCGAGTGTAGTTCCGCATCCGCGCGGTTTGTCGCTCGTGTTCACGTCCCGCTGTTGCTTACATGCAAGTAAGTAACACCATGAACCACACCCACGACTTCCACGATCGTCACCTTCTCGTTCTCGGCGGCACCAACGGCATCGGCCTCGCGACGGCGAAGCGCGTTCTCCAGGGCGGCGGCTCCGCGACCCTCGTCGGGCGCCGCGAAGAGACAGCGCGTGCCGCGCAGTCCGCGCTCTCGTCGCTCGGCTCCGTTCGCGCCTTCGCACATCCGCTCGACGACCGTGGCGCCCTGGCCGCGTTGCTCGAGCGCATCGACGCAGCGGCGCCGCGCGTCGACCTGCTCGTCAACGCCGCCGGCGTCTTCGCGCCGAAGTCCTTCCTCGAGCACACCGCCGCCGACTACGACCGCTACCTCGAACTCAATCGCAGCCTGTTCTTCGCCACGCAGCACGTCGCGAAGGGCATGGTGCGGCGCGGTACGGGCGGCGCGATCGTGAACATCGGTTCGATGTGGGCGCGCCAGGCGATCGGCGCCACGCCGTCGTCGGCGTACTCGATGGCGAAGGCGGGCCTGCACTCTCTCACGCAGCACCTCGCCATGGAACTGGCGAGTGCGCGCATTCGCGTGAACGCCGTTTCACCCGCCGTCGTCGAGACGCCCGTCTACGAGGGCTTCATTCCGAAGGAGCAGGTCCACACGGCACTCCAGGGCTTCAACGCGTTCCATCCGATCGGCCGCATCGGGCAGCCTGACGACGTCGCGGCCGTCGTCGCTCAACTGCTCTCCGACGAGAGTTCGTGGGTCACCGGCGCGATCTGGGACGTGGACGGCGGCGTGATGGCGGGTCGCAACAAGTCGTGACGCCGCCGCGGACCGTGAACGAGTTGTGGTAGGAGGTGGCGCATGGTGCGACGGAAGGCAGCGAAAGACGTGCGCAGCACGAAACAGCACATCCTCGACGTCGCGACCGAGTTCATGCAGGAGCGCGGCTTCCAGGGCTTCAGCTTCCTCGACGTCGCGAAGGCGGTGGGCGTCAGCCACGTGGCCGTGCACCACCACTTCGCGACGAAGAGCGACCTCGCCGTCGCTGCGATGGCCGGTTACACGGCCCGCTTCGAAGGAGCGCTCGCGGACATCGCCGCGGCCGGGCGATCCGCTGCGGATGAACTGCGGGCCTTTGCAGCGCTGTTCGAGAAGACTCTCGAGAAGAGCAAACGCGCGTGTCTGTGCGGAATGCTCTCGGCGGAACTCACGGTGCTGCCGCGCGAAGTTCAGGACGAGGTGCGGCGCTTCTACGAGGTCAGCGAGGCGTGGCTCACCACTCGGATCGGCGCCGCGTCGCCGCGAGCGGAGGATCCAGAA
>JBIKNC010000216.1:0-7366 GCA_044358925.1 Planctomycetota bacterium
GCGCCGCGGTTCAAGAAAAGGGGGCGCCTCGACCGCGGTCGAGGCGCCCCCCCTTTTCGTTGGCCAGACGCCTGATCAGCGACCGCCGTGTTGCGCGCGCAGTTCGGCGGCGCGCCTCTCGAGCTGGTCGATCTGGGCGCGCAGCTCCTGGAGCGTGCGCTGGAGTTCGGCGTCGTGGTTCATGCCGCCCATGCCCGGAGCGCCGGCGGGATGTTCGTCGACCGATTCTTCGACCCACATCCACTCGCCGTCGTGCAGCTCGGCGCGGCGGCGTCGTTCGATGCGCTTGCCGTCGGGCAGAACCTCGACTTCGATGATCTGTTGCTGACCCTGCGAGCCGGGAAGGCCGCCGTGGAACTGGATGCGCGGTTGACCGGGCTGAGCCGGCTGTGCGGGCGCCGCCGGAACGGGCTGCAGGCCCTGTGGAGCGCGCCGGAACTGCATGCGCGGCGCAGCGCCGCCCTGCGGCGGCACGTCGAGGTCGAACAGCTGACCGTCGTCGAAGAAGCGGAAGCGCTGGCTGCCGTCGCCGCCGAACAGGTCGCCGGCCGCCGGAGCGCGTCGCTCGCGCAGGCGCTGGATGCGCGGCGCGATGCCATGCGCTTCGAACATCTCCTCCATCTCGGCGCGCAGTTCCTGCATCTCCGCCAGGTGGCGTTCGCGCAGCTCCTGCATGCGGGTGCGGAACTCGCGCAGCATCTCGCGCTGTTCGTCGGTCGCGGCGCGGCCGCCGACGCCGGAACCAGGGCCTCCATCACCGTCTTCTTCGACGATGAGGAAGTCGCCGCCGAACAGGTCGAGGTCGGCACCGTCACCGCCGAACAGGAAGCCGCCGCCCGGTGCGAGCTCGTCGAGTTCGACGCTCTCGGCGCGGCCCGGACGTCCTCCGAGGACGATCGGCACGACGAGCTCCTCGCCGTCGCGGACGATCAGCGCCTCGACACTCCGCCCCGCACCGAGTTCGCCGAGCGTCGCGACGAGTTCGTCGACCGAACCGATCGAACGGCCGTCGATCGCGAGGAGGACGTCGCCCTCCAGCAGGCCCGCGCCCTCGGCCGGACCGCCGGGGTTGACGCTTTCGATCGCCACGCCCTCTTCACTCGGTGTGGCCATGATCCCGAGGAATCCGGGCGCGCGCTCCTGTGTCTCGCGCGGAGCGAGGCGCAGCGGCGCACTCGGTGCGGCCGGCGCCGCCCCGCTGGGGTTGCGTTCGAACATCGGCCGCGGGGCGAGTGCGCCGCCGGCAGCCGACTGCGGACGGCGCCCGAGGATCACGTCGCGCGAGAACTCCTCGTCACCGCGGCGCGCGACGATCGACACGCTGTCGCCCGGAGCGAGCTGCGCGAGCGCGGCGCTGACGTCCGCGCCGGCTCCGATCGCGTTGCCGTCGATCGAGACGATGACGTCGCCCACTTCGAGTCCGGCGGCCGCCGCAGCGGAACGCGGGGAGACGGTCGCGATGCGAGCTTCGCCCTCGCTGCCGAGGCCGACGCCGAGGAACGCGCCGTCCTGCTGGGCCTGCGGCGCCACCGAAACGAGACCGCCGAGCGCGGCGGGGCCGGTGCTCGACGGTTGGAACGGGATGCGATCGAGGCTGGCGTCTTGAGGGACCGCCAGACAGGCGGCTGCGAGAATCGTGATCATGGTGGGCCTTCCGCGTGAGCCCCGCTCGTGCGGGGGAGGGTGACGCGGGGCCCGGGCATCGAAGCGCCGGGCCCCGCGTGAACAGTTCGACTACGACGGTCGTTCGTGGGGCGTTGGCGCGCGAGGGCGCGTTGTCTTCTCGGACGCCCGTCCCTTCGCGCGAGCCCAACCAACCCTGGTGCGAACGGGTGAGGTGGCCCCATCCGCTGGTGGTGCGACCCTGACAGGCCCTGCATGGACCCCGCGCGGACGCGCCAGGGCCCGAACACCAGCGAGTGAGGACAGTACCGGTCAGGGCTTCATCGACCCGCGAGCCTGCGTCGGATCGAAGCGGTGCTCCGCGAGCCGCGCCACGTCGGGCAGCTCACCAACGAGCGGGGCCACGTAGTCGACGAAGCTCGGCGCGATCCGCCCCACTCCGTCCAGGTACTCCGCGGGCAGCAGCTTCGTGCGCTGCGCGACCTGTTCGAGCGGCGCCAGCCGGTACGCCACCGTGTACGGCCGGTTCGAGAGCCGCTCGATCACCACCGTGCCCGACGGCCCGATCGAGCCGCGCCCGCCGCCGTCGAGTGCGAAACCGACAGCGCGCCGCCCCACCTCGCGCGCCTCGAGTGCGTCGCTCGGCGACGTCACACCGACGAACGCGCGCTGCAGGTAGCCGAACGTGTCGGCGCGCACGCGCGCCTTCGGGCCCACGACCTTCTTCACGTGCGCCGCGAGCACGTCCCCCAGCGCACCCGAGCCCGACAGCACCTGGTTGCCGTGGGCGTCGATCTCGCCGGACTCGTACCAGGTGCGCCCGGCCGGCGCGTGGATGCCCTCCGACACGGCGATCACGACGCGCCCGAACTCCTTGTGGGCGGCCGCGACCTGCTCCTCGAACTGCTCCGGCGCGACCTCGACCTCGGGCGGATAGACGAGGTGCGGTCCGTCGTCGGGGAAGCGCTTCGCCAGCACACTGGCCGCCGTCAGCCAGCCCGCGTGCCGGCCCATGATCACGTCGATCTTCACGCCGCCGAGCGAGCGGTTGTCGAGGTTGTCGCCCATCACCGCCAGCGCGACGAAACGCGCCGCGGAGCCGAAACCCGGGCAGTGGTCCGTGACCTCGAGATCGTTGTCGATCGTCTTCGGCACGTGGATCAGCGCCAGCGGGTAGCCCGCGTGCCGCGCCGCCTCGCCCAGGATGTGCGCCGTTTCCGCCGTGTCGTTGCCGCCGATGTAGCAGAACCAGTGCACGTCGAGTTCCGCGAGGCGCGCGAGAGCCCGCTCGCACTCCTGAGCCGTCGGTTTCTTGCGCACGGAGCGCAGCGCCGCACACGGCGTGATCGCGACCCGTTCCAGTTCGCGCGGGTCCTCGCGCGACAGGTCGACGAGGTCGCCGTCGAGCAGCCCCGCGATCCCGCGCCTCGCCCCGATCACGCGGCGCACCTCGCCGCGCGCGCGCGCCGCCTCGATCACACCGACGAGGCTCTGGTTGATGACGGCGGTCGGACCGCCGGACTGGCCGACGAGGAGATTGCCCTGGGGGGAGGTCATGGTGGAACGCGCCGTCGGGATCAGAGCCGGCCGCACCATTCTTGGAGCGGCTCGTGGAGCGGCCCGCGGAGCGGCGCACACTCGGCGCTTGATCCCGATTCGACGCTCGCTACAGTCTCGCGCTCACCGACCGGAGTTCACGCTCCGGACCGCGCCCGGGTGGTGAAATTGGTAGACACGCCAGACTAAGGATCTGGTCCCTTAATCGGGTTGCTGGTTCGAGTCCAGTCCCGGGCACCAAACGCATGCGGCCGTGTCGGGCAGCGCCAAGGGCGCTGCCCCCCACGGCCGCGTGCGTTTGGTGGCATTCCCCACCCGACCCCCGCCCCGCCCGATGGCGGCCGTGTGGCGTGAGGAAAGCGCGTGGGGGGTTGGTGGCGGCAAGGGCGATTGAGAGCGGCGCTCTCGTCGCACGTTGCAGGAGCAGCGCGTTTCAGCGCGCGGCTGTTGTCGGCACGACACCGTGAGGCGTGGCGATCAGCGGCGCGTTTCGGGGAGGGCCCAGGCGTACTCGCGAGCGATTGGTGAGGGTGTCGACGCGTTGAGCGTCATCCAGGCGCGGTGCGGCCAGTGAGGGTCGCGCAGGAGTTCGCGGCCCAAGAGGACGAGGTCGGCGTGGCCGTCCGTGATGATCGACGCGGCTTGGGCGGGGTCGGTGATCAGGCCGACGGCGGCCGTGGGAAGTTCTGCTTCGCGGCGGATGCGGGCGGCGAGCGGGACCTGGTAGCCGGGGGCGACGGGGATGTCGGCCTTGCGGGTGGCGCCGCCGCTCGAGCAGTCGACGAGGTCGACGCCTTCGGCGGCGAGGCGGCGCGAGAGTGTGATGGAGTCCTCGATGGTCCATCCGCCCTCGGTCCAGTCGGTGCACGACAGGCGCACGAAGAGCGGGACGTCCTCGGGCAGGACGGCGCGAACGGCGCGCACGGTTTCGAGCAGGAAGCGCGTGCGGTTGTCGAACGAGCCGCCGTATTCGTCGGTGCGCTCGTTCATCAGCGGCGAGAGGAAGCTGTGAGCGAGGTAGCCGTGCGCGGAGTGCAGTTCGATCACGCGGAAGCCTGCGGCGATCGAACGGCTCGCGGCGGCTGCGAACGATGCGGTGACGGCGCGGATCTCGTCGGTCGTCAGTTCGTGCGGAACAGGGCCGTCGTTCGCGAAGCGTTTCGCGCTCGGACCGACGGGCGCCCAACCGCCCTCTTCGAGCGGCACGTACGCATTCGGCGTCGCATGGAACGGACGATGGCGCGAGGCCTTCACGCCGGCGTGCGCGAGTTGGATGCCGGGCACTGCGCCGTGCGCCGTGACGAAGGAGGTCAACTCGCGCAGCGCGGGAACGTGCTCGTCCTTCCAGATGCCGAGGCAGTTGGGCGTGATGCGCCCCGCCGGTTCCACGGCCGTGGCCTCCGCGATCGAGAGCCCGACGCCGCCGACCGCGCGCGCCGCGTGGTGCGCGACGTGCCACGCGTTCGCGAAGCCGTCGTCGCTCGAGTACTGGCACATCGGCGACATCGCGATGCGGTTGCGCAGCGTCACGCCGCGCAACACGAGGGGCGAGAAGAGGTTCGTCGCTGCGTTGTTCAGGCTTGCGTCGATCATGGAATTCGAACTTCGGCGCGACGCCGTGGGCGCAGTCGAACTGGCCGCTGTCGTGGCAGCGGTCGTGGCCGCCACCGTGGCCGCGAGGACGGTGCGACAGAAGAGACGTCTGTTCATGGCGCGGAACGCAACACGACACGCGTGTTGAGTGAGAAGTCCTCGTTGTCGAACTGCAGTTGGAGCAGCGCGCGCGAGATCGAGGACAGTTGAGTGATGCGCGTCTCGCGTTCGCGGATGAGCGCGGGCAGGTGTTCGGCGGAGAAGTTGGCTCGGAAGACCTGGAGTTGTTCGAGGACGAGCTCTTCGAGGCGCGCCTCGACCTCGGGCGACGAGAGTTGGCCGTGTTTCTCGCCGGGGAACTCGCGCGTGAGGATCTCGCGTTCGAGGCGGCCGCGCTCGCGCACGTCGTCCATCTGCTCGAACACGTCGTCGCGCGCGGATTGGCGCGTGAGTTCGATCATGGTCTCTTCGATCTTGGCCGGGTCGAGCCACAGCAGCGCGGAGATCGAAGGGAGTCCGCTGTCCATCATCGCGTTGAACTCGGGGCGCGTGGCGAGCGACGCGACCTGCGTGGCCTGCGTCAAACCGATCTCCGCGATCATGCGCGCGTGGTTCGAGACGACGAACACGTCGGTCGCCAGACCGGTCGCGATGTGGCCGGTGCCGGTCACGAGCGGTGACCAGTACTCGGTGACCTTGAAGCCGGCGACTTCGTTCGTGTAGATGCCGGCCTCGCCGGGATTCGCGCCCTGCAGGCCGAGCCGCGCGGCGTGGCGCGGATCCTGGAGGCGCTCGAGAATGCCCGCCTTCGACGCTTCGGGGTGGACGAGTTGCAGCGGGTCGTCGATCCACAGCGCGATCGCCCACGCCACCGTCGCGCGCCCGTCGTTCGTCGGGTCGATGCCGCCCTTGTAGGTGTAGGTGTTCGGGCGCACGACGATCGCGACGCGATCCTTGAACGCGGCTTCGATCTCCGCGATCAACGGGTCGAGCGTCGCGTAGCCGAAGATCGGTTGCACGACGCCGCTCTCGAGGTTCTCGACCAGCGCGCGTTCGGCGGACTGCACACACAGGCGCAGCAAGTCGCCGATGTCCATCTCGAAGTACAGCACCGCACCGCTGTCGGCCGGCGCCAGTTGGCCCACGCGTTTCGCGACGTCGCGCTGATCGGCCGGCTTGCGGCGGTAGATGCGCTTCTGATCGTCGGTGAGCACGGCCGTGTTCCACTCGCCTTCGAGCGCGATCGAGACGAACTCCTCCTCGAGGCCGACCGCGCCGGCGAGTTCGGCGACCGATGCGAGTTGCACCACACGACCGAGCAACGCCTCGACGAACTCGGGGCTCGCGGGATCGGGCAGCGGCCCGTCGATGCCGAGCAACTTGGGCAGGCGATCGCTGCGTACGAAGACCTCCGCGTCACCGTCGCGTCCGGATCCGCGCACCTCGTCGTTGTAGCGCGCGCTCATGCCGAAGCTGTTCTCGGCGCGGTTGCGTTCGAACTCGCGCGCGCCGCTCGGCAACGCGCGACCGTTGCTGACGACGAGCACGTCGCGCACGCGCGAGAAGTAGAGCGGGAACTCGAGCGTGCCGCCTTCGAGGGCGATCACTTCGCCGTCGCTCGACGCCGTGAAGCCTTGCGCTTCGAGACCGAACCACGACGGATGTTCGAGCGCCGCGAACGCGAGCTTCGCCAGCCAGTTGCCGCGCCCGTACACGGCCCACTCGACATCGCCCGGCGCCGGTTTGTCGAACCACGCCGCGAGCGCGAACTCAGCTCCGCCGAAGATCGAGAGCGGGTGCGCCGACAGCGGCAGTTGCGCGAGCTGCTCCTTCACCTGCTCCCGCACCGAGTCGTACTGGGTGCGGAGTTCGGCGAACGCGGGTTCGTTCGCGAAGTTGCCCCAGGGCCCGGCCGCCAGTTCGTCGGCGCGCCGCAGGACCAGTTCGTCGTCGAAGTCGTCGATCAGGTCGGCGCGCGCGACGAAGACGTCGACGTCGCGCGGGACGAGCGTCGCGACGCCCGGCTCGTAGCCGCCCTCGAGCGGATTGAAGAGGAACGTCGCGAAGGAGAAGTAGGCGGTGAAGCCGAGCACGCCGAGGACGATCAGCGCGATGCGCAGGGCGCGTTTCATGGAGGGCGGCGTGGCGAAAGAGGGCGCGAGGAGGGCGCGAGGAGGGCGGCGAGCAGGGAACGAGCGCGGGACGATACGCGGGCGGCGAAGGCCGCGACCACCCCCGCCGCGCTCCTCGCGCGGCGACGGCCCGCGGGTGCTCTTCTTCCACACCGGAGCGGGGCTTCGAGCTCGCGCCGAGTTCTCAGGCCGAGTCGGACCGCGCCGCCCACTATCCTCTTCGCGATGCGAGTCTCCGCCCGCGCCGCGCGCGCGTCGTCGTCGATCACCCTGGTCCTGTCGGCGCGCGCAAAAGAGCTGATCCGCAGCGGCCGCGACGTCGTCGACATGAGCGTCGGCGAGCCCGACTTCCCCGCACCACGCGTCGTGCAAGCCGCCGCGTCGGCCAAGGTGCTCTCGGGCGACGTGCGCTACTCGGGCGCCGCCGGCACGCCCGAACTGCGCGCCGCGCTCGCCAAACA
>JBIKNC010000002.1:0-62197 GCA_044358925.1 Planctomycetota bacterium
GCGTTGCGAGCGTTGATCGAAGTTCGCGAGCCCGAGGCGCTCGATCGCGCGCTCGACCTCGTGCGCGGCACACGTCGCGACATGGAGCAGGTGTTGCTCCCGCTGCACACGAGCATGTCGGTCGACGTCGAGCTCGCCGATCGCGTGCGCGGCGTCATCGAGACGGAACTGGCGAGCGCGGAGTCACGCGATGCGGCGCGCGATCTCCATCTCCTTCAGGCACTCGGACTGTGCGCCGGACGCGAGTCGGCCGAGGCGCTGATCGACCACGCGCAGAGTGCGCCGGAAAGGCTGCTGCTCGAGGGCATCCGTGCGCACCGCTACCTCGCGATCCAGGCCGCGAACACGGGTGTCGAGGGACGATCCGCGCTGGCCGAGCGCTTGCTGCTCGAAAGCGACCACGCGCGCCGCCTCGATCTGTTGTGGGCGATCGGCTCACAGCGCGACGACCTGGCGCGCAGCGTCCTCACCGAACTCGTCGAGAACGACGCCGCCGAGCCGTGGGAGCGCGTCTTCGCGCTCGAGCTGTTGTGCAAGATCGGACCGACGGAAGAGATCGCTCCGATCGCGAAGGCCGCCGCACGCCGGCTCTCGGGCGCACCGCGGCGCGCGGCGGAGTGTCTGCTCCATCGCTGGTACTGAGAGAGCGAGAAGAAGTCGACGCTGCGCGCCGGATCTGCTCTCTCAGATGCCTCTGGCCCAACCGCTGGCGCGGTTGGAGCTCGTTCGCGAGCAGTTCTGCTCGCTCGCTGAGAGAGCGAGAAGAAATCGACGCTGCGCGCCGGACATGCTCTCTCAGGTGCCTCTGGCCCAACCGCTGGCGCGGTTGGAGCTCGTTCGCGAGCATTGCTGCTCGCTCACTGAGAGAGCGAGAAGAAGTCGACGCTGCGCGCCGGATCTGCTCTCTCAGATGCCTCTGGCCCAACCGCTGGCGCGGTTGGAGCTCGTTCGCGAGCATGTCTGCTCGCTCTCTGAGGGCGCTGGTACTGACGGCGCAGGCTCACTGCACGAGCGACGCGAGCCCGAGGCGGCGCGCGTCTTCCAGGCGCAGCCAGTTGCCGCTCGCGAAGAACGGCCCGTTCGGTGCGGAGTCGGGGCCCGACCACGGAACGTGGACGTCGACCGTGTTCGTGTGCCCGAGCAGCCCGTCGCCCTGGCGGTATGCGTACGCGGCGACGCCGGTCGTGCCGGCGCGCCACGGCCAGGCGCGGAGCACGAGGGCACCGCTCTCGTCGGCGACGAGGTCGTAGAGGTAGCCGCGTCGGCGCAGCACGCGCCCCTCGTCGAGCCACTGCGAGTCCGCGGGATTGCCGACGTGCACCGTCGCGCGCGCGACTTCGCTGCGCAGGTGGTACCGACCGCCGACCGGCGCCGCGGCCGGTGTGCGCAGTTGCGCGCCGATGTACTCGACGAGGGCGACCGCGTCGCGCTCGTTCTCGTACACCGCGAACAGCTGCAGTCGGCTGACGGTCAGCACCAGCACCACGGCGGCAACGGCGCCGATGAGCACGGCCTGTGGACGAGCGAGACCGCGGCGAGTGCGCCGCGCGAACGAGAACGGAAGTCGCATCGCGGGAGGGCGGCCTCGACGACCCCGAGTGCGCGACGGATGGGAGCCGAGCACTCGTCGAAGCCGAGCACGATTGCATGGAAGCGCGCGGGTACGCTGCAAGGATGCTGCAGCGGCCCACGCTCGAACGGCTCGACGATTCCCAGCGCGGGGTCGCGACGGCCATCGGTGCGCGGCTCGAAGGCGCCGGACATCAGGCCTGGATCGTCGGCGGAAGCGTGCGCGACCTCGCGCTCGGGCGAGCGGCCGGCGACATCGACATCGCGACCGACGCGCGGCCGGAAGCGGTCGAGGGATTGTTCGAGCACACCATCGGCGTCGGGCGCGCGTTCGGCACCGTGGTCGTGGCCGACTTCGGCGCGCCGGTCGAGGTCACCACCTTCCGCGCCGACGGCGAGTACCGCGACGGGCGGCGGCCCGAGCGCGTCGAGTACTCGCGCACGGTCGAGGAGGACGCGGCGCGGCGCGACTTCACGTGCAACGCGCTGTACCTCGGCGCTCGCTCCGGCGAACTGCGCGACCCGACCGGCGGGCTCGCCGATCTCGAAGCGCGTGTCCTGCGGACGGTGGGGGACCCGGCGGCGCGCTTCGCCGAGGACTCGCTGCGCATCCTGCGGCTCGTGCGCTTCGCAGCGACCCACGACCTCGCGCCGGAAGCGGCGACGCTCGCAGCCGCGCGAGCGGCGTCGGCTCTGGTGGCGCGTGTGGCGCGCGAGCGTGTGCTCGCCGAGCTGTGCGATCTGTGCGCGCGCGGCGACGTCGGTGTCGGCTTTCGTCTGTTGCGCGACCTCGCGCTCGTGGAGCCCGTCTTCGGCGCCGGCGTCGAGATCGACGACACGCGCCTCGCGGCGGCGCGGTTGCTCGGGCGCGCGGCCAATGAGGCTGCCAGTGCGGCTATCGGTCTCGCACTGTTGTTCGTCGGGCGTGAGCGCGGCACGGTGCGCGAGGTGCTCCTGCGGCTGCGACCGTCGCGCGAACTCGAGCGCGACGTGCTCGGTCTCGTCGACGCACTCGCGCGCTGCGCCGACCCGGCGGCACACGTGAGTGAACTCGTGCGGCTGCGCGAGCGGGCCGAGCCGAGCGCTTGGCTCCGACTCGCGCGCGTCTGGTCGCAGAGCGGTGCGGCGAGCGCGCCGCGTGTCGGTGACGTCGAGCGGCTCGAACGGGTGCTGTGCGAGTGGCCGGACGCACGCGCGTTGCCGTCGTGTGAACACTCCGCGGACGAACTCGTCGCACTCGGCGTTCCGCGCGGCCCGCGCCTCGGCGAGCTGCTGCGCGCGATCGTCGACGCGCGCATCGAGGGTCGTGTGCGCTCGCGTGCGGACGAGGAGCGGCTCGTACGCGCGGCGCTCACGCCGTCCTCGTGATCAGGAGGGCGGGAAGCGCCGACGCAACACCACGGCGAAGGGCAGGAGCGCCACGATCGCGGCGGCGACGAGCGGCTCGCCGAGCGCACACGCGAACGCGGCCATGAGCACCGCGAGTCGGCGCAACAGCAGTCCCATCGCTCGCGCGACGTCGCCGTGCGAGAACGACGGCTGCACGGCGGCGACTCGGAGCGGCGCGAACGCGGCGAGTGCGACGAGCGCGAACGCGGCGACGTGGAGCAGACTCGGCGGCGTGAGCGCGAAGGTCGCCGCGGGCGCCGCGACGAGAACGATGCTCGCCGCGACGAGGAACGTGCGCGGTCGCGCACCGGGCGCTCGATCGAGGTCGTCTTCGAGGCGCCCGAGCCGCGCGACGACGAACACGTAGAGGCCGTACACGAGCGCCGGCAGAGCGACGGAACGCGGGAGTGCGACGCCCGCCGCCGCCGCTCCGATCGCCGCGGCCAGCAAGAGATCGAGTGCGCGACACGAGGCCAGCAGCAACGGTCCGATGAGCGGTCCGCGCCCGGCGAAGTCGTAGCCGACGATGGCGACGACGAGCGCGGCGGCGAAGAGCGACGCTTGTTCGCCCACGAACACCGCTGCACCCAGACCGATCGCGATCAACAGCGCTCCCACGGCGAAAGCGACACGCGGCGACAGCGCGCCCGACACGAGCGGTCGCGAGGCCCTAGTGAGACGGTCGACCGCTCGGTCGGCGAAGTCGTTGAGCGCGAGGCCGCCGTGCAACAGGCACAGACTGGCGAGCGGCGCCACGAGTGCGATTCGTACGTCGAAGCTCGCACCCAGGACCACGCCGCCGAGCACGAGCCCGCACAGCGCATCGGCGATCGCCGTGGGCGCGAGCGACACACGCACGAGTTGCAACAGAGCTTCGACGCGCGACGCGCGCGCGCTCATCCGAGCACCCAACGCTGCAGGTCGTTCCACGTCACGTAGACGACCAGACTGACGATCATCACGAAGCCGACCATCTGGCTGTAGCCGAGCACACGTTCGGACACGGGCGCGCCTTTCAACTTCTCGACGATCAAGAACAACAAGTGTCCGCCGTCGAGCACCGGCACCGGCAGCACGTTGATGACGGCCAGGTTGATCGAGAGGATGCAGAGGAAGAACAGCAGCTTGCTCGGGCCTTCCTTCGCAGTGTGGTAGCTGATGACGCTCATCGAGATCACGCCGCCGATGTTGCGGCTGCTGATCTCGGCCGTCGCGATGCGGCGCAACGCGAGCCACACGTCCTCGAAGTTCTTGCGCGCGGACGCGAGGCCCGCATTCAGCGCTTCACCCGGACTGGTCGTGCGATGCACGTAGCGCGCGCTGCCGAGTTCGAAGCCGATGTCGGCCCACGCGGACGGTCGCGGCGTGACGGCGTGACGCGTCTCGACGACTCCGTCAGCGGTGCGGCGTTCGCACACGAGTTCGACCGACCCGCCAGCATCGACGCCGGAGCGCACGGCCGCAATGAGGTCGTCCCAGTTCGCGACCGACTCACCGCCGATCTCGACGATGCGATCGCCGGTCGCGATTCCGGCTTCCTGTGCGGCATCGCCTTCGCGCGGGCGAACGAACGACGTCGCGAGGTCGGGCACGAGCGCGATGTCGCTCGCCGCGCGCACCAGGTCGCCGCGCGCGGCCACGTGTGCTTCGAAGGCCGCGGTCGCGTCGATCGCCTCGCCCTCACCGCGCACCACCGTGGTCGCGCCCGCGGACTGGGACAGGAGCGCGTCGAGCAGATCGTCCGCGTCGCCCACCACGCGACCGCGCACGGTCGCGAGTCGCAGGCTCTCTGCGCTGCGCGTGTGGTCGCCGACGAGCCCGTCCACGAGGTCGGCGAACGGTCCGCCGCCGCGCACCGCGACGACGCGATTGCCGAGCGGCGCGACGCCGATCAGCGGCGCTCCGAGCCCCGGCGCCCATTCGAGAGCGAGTGCGACGCGGCGCTCCTCTCCACTCGCATTCACCACGACGAGCTCGAGGTCGCGGTCGGGCGCCACGGCGCGTGCGAGTTGGCGCACGACGGTGAGTCCGGCGGGCTGGCCGACGACGGCGCGCAGACGATCTTCGTTCGAGAGTCCCGCGCGAGCGGCGATGCCGCCCTCCGCCACGAACAGTCGATGTTCGGGGTCGAACGGCGCGGAGACGTCGAGCTCGCGGAAGCCCTCGGGGCCCTGTTCGGCCAACACTGCGACGCGCCGCGGCGCGGATGCACCGGGTTCCTGCACGAGCAACTCGATCTCGCCCGCGTCGGCCAGCGCGACCTCACTCGTGATCTGCCCGAAGTCGAACACACGTGTGCCGCCGACCTCCAGCACGGTCGTGCCCGCAACCAAGCCGGCCTTCCAGGCGGGCCCACCGGGCGTCGGCTCGCCGAACATCGGCCGCGTGAACGGCACGCCGACCCAGAACAGGATCGGCAGCAACACGACCGCGAACAACAGGTTCATCAGTACTCCGGCGGAGTAGATGAAGAAGCGTTGCCCGACGGACTTGGCGAGAACGTCGCCCGGCTGCGCCGGTCCCTTGCGCTCGCCGGGATGTTCACCCGACATCGCGACGAAGCCGCCGATCGGCACGAGTGCGATCTGGTAGCGCGTGCCGCCGCGCACGAACGAGAGCAGCGGCGGTCCGAAGCCCAGGCTGAAGACACGCACGTCGACCTTGCACAGGCGCGCGGCGATGAAGTGGCCGAGCTCGTGCACGAACACGACCAGGCCGAGGCCGAAGACGACTTGGAGGATCGCGAAACCGTTCGTCATCAGTGTTCGTGCTGCCGCTGCGCGGTCTTCAGATGAGCCGTTGCTCCGGCGAGCATGCAGCGCGCCAGTTCGCGAGCTTCCGCGTCGCGCTCGAGCAGCGTCTCGACGTCGTTCGCGCTGCGACCGAAGGCCGACACGACTTCTCCGTCGAGTTCGGCGATGCGCGTGAATGGGATGCGCTCGTCGAGGAAGGCCTCGACCGCGATTTCGTCCGCGGCGTTGAGAGCGCAGGGTGCGTCGCCGCCGAGTTCGAGTGCGCGCCAACCGAGCGCGAGCGCCGGGAAGCGCGTGGTGTCGGGCTCCTCGAAGGTGAGGCGCGCGAAACGCGCGAGGTCGAAGCCGGTCAGCGTCGAGGGCGCTCGTCTGGGCCAGTGGAGCGCGAAGTGCAAGGGCCCGCGCATGTCGGGCGGCCCCATCTGCGCGAGCACCGAGCCGTCGACGAACTCGACCAGCGAGTGCACGATCGACTGGCGGTGGACGACGACGGCGATGCGCTCCTTGGGCACGCCGAACAGGTGGTGCGCCTCGATGACTTCGAGCGCCTTGTTGAGCAGCGTCGCCGACCCGATCGTGATGCGCGGCCCCATGTCCCAGTTGGGATGGGCGAGCGCTTCGGCGCGCGTGACGTGCGCCATGCGGTCGGCGGGGCGCTCCCAGAGCGGACCGCCCGAGGCCGTGAGCACGAGCCGGCGCACGGAGTCCACGGTCGCGTCGCCCAGGCACTGGAACAGGGCGCTGTGTTCCGAGTCGACCGGCACGATCGCCGCGCCGCGGCGGCGCGCGAGGTCGACGAGCAGCTCGCCCGCGACGACCATGGACTCCTTGTTCGCGAGGGCCAGTGTCTTGCCGCGCTCCAGCACGGCTCGCGTCGGGAGCACACCCGCCGCACCGACCATGCCGTGCACCGCGAGGTCGAAATGCGCGGCGGCGATCAGCTCGAGGTTCGCATCCGGGCCGACGAAGAGCGTCGCGCCGCTCGGGAGGACCGCGCGCACCGCCTCGGCTCCGGCGTCGTCGCGTACCGCCACGAGCCGCGGGCGGAACTCGCGCACCTGCTCGGCCAGGGCCGGCCCGCCCCGGCCTGCGGAGAGGCCCTCGACTCGGAACGCACCGCTCTGCTCGCGGACGAGGTCGAGACACTGTCGACCGATCGAACCGGTGCTGCCGAGCAGGACGATGGATCGCATGGTGGCAACGACACGGGCGTGAAACTCGGCTCCGCGCCGCTAGCTTACTCGCGTGGGCGCCGTCGCCGTCCCACGAGTGCCCGTGTGGAAGCACGCCCGATTCTGTCCCTGCTGTTCGGCGCCTCTCGCGCCGAGTGAAGCGTTCGGCCGCGAGCGCCTCGTGTGCGGCGCGTGCACGTTCGTCTTGTTCGCGAATCCGGTCGGTGCGGCGGCCGCCGTCGTGATCGATCGAGAACGGCGCCTCCTGCTCGTCAAGCGTGCGATCGAACCTTTCGCCGGGCGCTGGGCGCTGCCGGCCGGCTACCAGGAGATCGACGAGTCCCCGGCCGGTACCGCGGAACGGGAGACGGAGGAGGAGACCGGCGTGAGCGTGCGCACGATCGCGCTGCTCGACTTGGTCTTCGTGCCCGACGACCCGCGCAAGGCGGCCAACGTGGCCTTGTACTTGGCGGTTCCCGTGGCCGGCGAACCGCAGGGGCGCGACGACGCGCTCGAGGCGGCCTGGTTCCCGATCGAGAGCGTGCCGGCGGACCTCGCGTTCGCGAGCACGCGCTCCGTGCTGGAAAGACTGGCGGCACCCTCGCACGAAGCGCGAGGATGGTGGGCGAGCTGGGAGCGCGCCATCGCCGCACTCGGCCGACACGACGCCACCTGAAGCGTCGAAGCACCACGCACCCGCGCGCCCGCGCGACGACCCACTCGAGGGACGAGAGAGACGTGAAGGAACAACGCCAGCCGATCAGCTACGCCCAAGCAGGTGTCGACATCGATGCACAGGACGAAGCGCTCGCGAAAGCGAAGCGCGCGATCGTCGCGTCCTCGACGCCAGGCGTCCTCGGCAAGGTCGGCCTGTTCGGCGGCCTGTTCGATCCGGCGCGCATGGGCATGGGCGATGCCGTGCTGGTCGCGAGTGCGGACGGTGTCGGCACGAAGCTCGAGATCGCGAAACGCGCGAAGATCTACGACACCGTCGGTCGCGACCTCGTCCAGCACTGCATCAACGACATCCTCGCGCAAGGTGCGCGACCGCTGTTCTTCCTCGACTACGTCGGCACGGGTGTGCTCGAGCCCGACGTCGTCGCCGCGTTGATCACGGGCTGCGCGAACGCCTGCAAGGACCACGGTCTCGCGCTGCTGGGTGGCGAGACGGCCGAGATGCCGGGTCTGTACGCGCCCGGCGACTTCGACCTCGTCGGCTTCATCGTCGGTGCCGTGAAACGCGAGCACCTGATCGACGGCAGTCGCGTTCGTGTCGGGCAGAAGCTCGTCGCACTCGCGTCGGACGGGTTGCACACGAACGGCTACAGCCTCGCGCGCAAGGTGTGTTTCGAGGCCCTCGGTCTCGACCTCGAATCGCGACCCGAAGAACTCGGCGGTCAGCGCTTGCAGGACGCGTTGCTCGCGCCGCACCGCTGCTACTTGAAGCCACTCCTGCCCCTCATCGAACGTGGCGACGTCGCCGCGTGGGCCCACATCACGGGCGGCGGTGTACCTGGCAACCTCAATCGCATCCTCGGCGCGCAGGACGCCGTCGTCGATCGAACTGCGTGGAAGCGGCCGGGCTTGTTCCGCCTGCTGACGCGGGACGGCATCGTCGAGGAGTCGGAAGCCTGGCGCGCCTTCAACATGGGCGTCGGTGCGATCCTCGCCGTCGAGCCGGCGCGCGAGAAGGCCGTCATCGAGCATCTGCGCGACGCGGGTGAGACCGTCTACCAGGTCGGCGAACTCGTGGCGGGCACGGGCGTCGTGCGTTTCTCGCGGTGATGCGCTGGGCGGGAGCCGTGCTCGCCGCCGTGGCGCTGTTCGCGCCACGGATCGACGAGTGGAGCCGTGTGCGCGAGTTGTCTGCGAACGATCCCTGCGCGGCAGCCACGGCTGCCGTGCAGGCGCTCGGTGCAACCAACGACGTGCTCCCGCTCGAGCTGCAGCAGTTGTGTTTCGAGATCGGAGCGGGGCTCGCCGAGAGGGGCGAACTCGCGCGCGCTGCCGAACTCCAGACCGCACTGCACACGAACGTGCACGCGGACTGGAGTGCGATCGACGCCGCGCTCACGCTGGGGAGACTCGGTCGGGGACCGGAAGCCGATGCGCTGCTCGCCGAGCACGAGGCACGTGCTTCGTCCGTCGGCGAGATCGCGAACCACCGCGGGCTGCTGGCGCGCGGTCGCGGTGACGACACGACGGCTCGTCGGCACTTCGGCCGCGCCTTGGTGGCGGGTTCCCGTCACGCGGGTCTGTCCCTGGCGCGCATGGACCTCGAAGTCGGCGACGCAGCGGGCGCCCGGATCGGGTTCCGCCCGGGAGTCGACGATGCACCGGCTCACGACTGGGCGCTGAGGGGCTGGGCTCTTTGCCTGCTACCCTGAAGTCCCCGCCGACGTTCCGACGCGTCCCACCCGACGACCACGCGCGTCCGCGGACGCGGCACGGATCGTGCCTGCGTCACCGTCCGCCTTCGCTGGGTAGGCCGACCGGTAACGGACACCATCGAACATGCACGCACACGCCACTCCGAGTCGTTTCGCACCTTGGCGCCGCACCCTGGGCGCCGGACTGATCGTCGCCCTCTCGGCGATCGCGTTCGCCCAGGACGGAGCACCGCCCGCGGCCGATGAGACTCCGCCGGCGGAGCCTGCGGCGGCGGTTGACGAGGAGGTCGGTTGGCGGCTCAAACCGCGCGACCACGACGAACTCGGCAAGCTCGTGGCCGACTACTACACGGCGGTCGCTGAGTCGAAGGGGATCCTCGCAGCGACCGAGGCGCTCGACAAGAAGATGGCCGCCATCGCGAAGCGCGAGAAGCTCGACACGCTCCTCGGTCTGGCGGCGGATTGGGAGCGCGTCCTCGCTCTGGCCAAGAGCTTCCCGGCGAATCCGCAAGGCAAAGGACGGATCCGAGTACAGGACTTCAAGGGCGTCTGGGGCGACGACATCCAATACGCCGTACACGGACCGAAGGGCTACAAGAACAGCGAGCCCGTACCGCTCGTCATCATCGTTCCGGACAAGGACCAGAAGATCGAGGAGATCATCCAGCGCGACTGGATCGAGAAGGGCACCGGTGTCGAGGACGAGATGATCCTCGTCTGCACGAAGATGCCTTCGAGCCTCGACAGCTGGACGAGTACCGGTGAGAAGGGCAAGCCGGGCGGCGTCGACCGCATCCTGCAGGTCTACAAACACGCCAGCCGCGAATGGAACGTCGACCTCGAGCGTGTCTTCCTCGTCGGCATGGAAGACGGTGTGGCTGCGGTCGTGCGAGCGGCGGCCCTGTTCCCGGACCGCTTCGCCGGCGTGGTCGGCCGCTCGGGTGACCCGAAGTCGGCTGCGATCCGCAACTTCTCGAACCTACCGCTCCTGCTCGCTGCGGGGTCGACCAATGCGTCGGCCATGGCGACGGCCGCCGAGAAGCTCGGTTGGAAGCACCTCGAGACGGAACCGAGTGCGGAGACCGTCGACATCGTCAACTGGATGCGCACGAAGTCGCGCTCGGCGCATCCCAAGGTCGTCGAGTTGGAGCCGCTCGAAGAGGTCGGCAAGAACGCGTACTGGCTGCGCGTGGAAGGCTTCGACGTCGCGAAGAATCCGTGGGTCAAGGGCACGATCGACCGCGAATCGAACACCGTCACCATCGAAGGCAGCGGCGTCTCGCAGGTCGTCCTGTTCTTCACCGATCGACTCGTCGATCTCGACCGACCGGTGAAGGTCGTCGTCGGCGGCGTGACCCACGAACACCGTTTCGAGCGCGACCTCGAGTTCATGCTGCAGCGCGCTCGCAGTTCGGGTGACCCGGGTCGAGCCTACCTGGCACAGCGACCCTACGACTTCCCGCAGTGACCTCGCCCGCGTCGCGCGCGGCGCGCCTCGCTCTGCTCGCCGCCGCCGGTCTCGCCGGCGGCGGTGTCATGACGGTGGAACTCGCCGCCGTCCGTTTGCTCGCGCCGCATTTCGGTTCGAGTACGAGCGTCTGGACGAACGTCATCGGCGTCGTCCTCCTGGCGCTGGCACTCGGATACGCATTGGGTGCACGCTGGAGCGCGCTCGCCGACGCATCTCGACGGCTGTGGATCGTGCTCGTGTCGGCGGCCGTCTGGATCGCACTTCTGCCGTTCGCGACACCGTTCCTGTCCGAGCTGTTCCTGCCTGAGCGTCTCGAACTCCACGACGCGTTGGCGCTCGTTCAGTGGGGCAGTCTGGCCACCGCCATGGTCGCCTTCGCACCGCCCATCGCGGTGCTCGGAGCGGCCGGGCCGCTCGTCGTCGAACTCGTCCAGCGCGGCGGCGTCGCTCGCGCAGGAGCGGCGGGCGGACGCGTGCTCGGTGCATCGACGCTGGGAAGTCTGGTCGGCACCTTCGCGACCACGCACCTGCTCGTCCCCGAGTTCGGCCTGCGAGCGACGTTCCTCGTGGCGGCCGGCGCCTTGATCGCCGCCGCGTTGTTCGTGCGCGGCAGTGTGTGGCTCGGTTTGGGGCCGGCCGTCGTGCTCGCAGCGCTGGCACTGTTGCCGACACGAGAGCCGCGCGTCGGCGCCGACCGCGAACTCGTCGAATGGCTCGAATCGCCGTACCAGCAGGTGCGTGTGTCGCGCTCGAGCGGCGCGGGAGACGCGCTGTGGTTCCTCGAAGTCGGCGAGGCGAGCGACTCGTTCCAATCCGTGTGGCAGGCGGAGCCTGGCCTCCTGCCCGACGGCTTCTATTACAATGACTTCGTCCTGCCGTTGTGGTGGGATCCCACGCTCGCCGGACGCGACGTGCGCGTCCTGATCGTCGGGCTGGGCGGCGGCACGGCGTTCGAGGTGCTGCGTGGCGCCTCTCCCGCCGGAACGCGGATTCGCGCGGTCGGCATCGAGATCGACGCCGGGGTCGTCGAGCTGGCTCGTCGGCATCTCGGCCTCGAACACGAGGACCTCGATGTCGTCGCCGGAGCCGACGCGCGCGTCGCCTTGCGACACATCGAAGGCGCGTTCGACCTCGTGATCGTCGACGCGTACACGAATCAGTTCCAGATCCCCGAGCACCTCGCTTCGTTCGAGTTCTTCAGCGAACTCGCGCACCACGTCGCGCCTGGCGGCTGGATCGCCTCGAACGTGAGCGGCTTCGGCCACGACGATCCCGTCGTCGAAGCCGTGGGCGGCACGCTCGCTGCGGCGCTCGGTGCGCCGGTCCTCGCGCTTCGAGTTCCGACGGCCCGGAACACGACGCTCTTCGCACGCATCGGAGCGCCGCTGATCCTGCCCGAGGATACCGCGTTCGTGCCGATCGAGCCGCACATCGCGCGCCTCGCCGCACCGCGCGTGCTGGACGTGAACTGGCGCGTGATCGGTATGGCGTCGAAGCCGCTCACGGACGACCACAGCCGCCTGGGGCCCTTGCACGACCACGCACTCTCGCTCGCGTCGCAACGCGCTCGGGCGCACCTACCGTGATCTTCAGCACGCTGCTGCTGAGCTGTGTGGCGCGAACCGCTCTGTCCGTGCAGGGTGACGCTGCCGACGTCGTTCGAGCGGCGCTCGATGCACGCGACTACCGTCGGGCCGACGCCGTCATGAACGACGTTGAGGGCGGAGCACGACCGCTGCTCGAAGCGCGTATGCGCTTCGAGGTGGGGGACTTCGTCGAGTGCACACGGATCGCAGCGGCGGCACTCGCGACGGCTCCGACATCTCAGCACCGCGAACTGGCCTGGTGGGGCGCGAAGGCCTCGCTGTGGCTCCAGGATGCTCGTGGAGCAGAGATCTGGACGGCTCGCCTGACCGACGTGAGCGTCGGGGATCCGGCCTGGGAGTCCGTGGCGGACGACTACGCTGCGCTCGCCGCTGGATTGGCGAGTAGTGCAGCCGACGAGCGCCGCGCTCTCGATGCGAGCCACTGGACGGTCGCTGCGATCCTGCTGTCGACGGCTGCGAGCGTGCTCTTCTCGACCTGGCGCAGCGATCGTCGCTGACAGGTCGACCATTGGGCGCGCGAGCGCTTCGGCTCACCTGGCGACGAGTCCGAAGTGGGCGCTGCGCGACGAGCGCAGCGCCCGAACACCCGTTCCCGGCGGATCCCATGTGGGAACGGGTTCCCGCGGCCCACGGCCGCCGGAACTCCGAACTCGTGCGAGTCGTGCAACACGCGCCCCGGGCAGAACATGGCTCCGGTGACGATCGTGTTCGCCCATCACGAACACGAACCGTTCGGCAAGTCGGAACGCGCGCTGCGATGCTCGGTGCCGTGATGCACGACCGCGTGCTCGGTCGATCAACAGCTGTGCCAGTCGGTCCACAGCGCTGGACTGCGAGCCACCTTGCGTGTCACGCGACGTTGGGGGAACGAACTTCGCCCTGGATGGGCAGGGCGGTTCACTGGACTTGGGCCATCGAACCCAACCCACTCACGCCTTCGCCTGCGTTTCGGCTCGACCGGTAGGCATTCGGCTCCTTGCGGAGGCTTCGCACATGTTCCGGTTCGTCGACGCGCCGAAGCGGTCGTGTCCGAATCGCAACGACGACGATGGAGCAGGATGCGCTCGAGCGCGAATCGATGCCGACCTCGCGCATCCGGCGTTTCCGACCGGCGCGGCCGCCGTTCAACTCGAAGTCCCGAGTCGGATCAGAGGATGTTCAACACACCCTTGCCGTCCTGCGTGTTGAGCGTCGGAAGCGACGCGCGGTAGTTGAGGTCGACGGCGATCTTGCTGTTCCACGGCAGCGGTTCCTTGTCGGCGACGATGCCGAGTGCGACAGCGGCGAAGCCGCGCGCCGTGGGCGTCATCGTCGAGTCCTCGAGCATCTCGACGAGCGGAACGACCGAGCGCTTGTCACCGATGAAGCCGAGCGCCGATGCCAGCGACGCTTGCGTCGCCAGAGACTTCGCTTCACCGAGCATGCCGACCAGTTGCATCACCGTGTTCTTGTCGCCGAGGAGACCCAGTGCGATCGCCGCTTGTTTGAGCAGGTCGGGCTTGTACTCCGACTGCTCGACGATGGCCTTGATCTCCTCCAAAGCGTCCTGAGCGTCGAGGAGGCCGAGAGCCAACGCAACATAGCCGCGACCGATGGGGTCCGAAGTCTTGGCCAACAGTTCGCGCAGTCGCGGCCGAGACTCCGGGTTGCCGGCGATGCCGTTCGAGATCGAGAACGCGCCGATGTCCTCGACGGCCTTCGACTTGTCGAGGGCCGCGAGCAGCGGGAGAAGCGTGCCCTTGTCGACCGAGAGCTTCTGTTCGCGCAGGTTCCACGCGAGCACTCCGATGCCGAGGCCCGCCCAGTGCTCTTCACCGGACTTGCCGCTGCTCAGTCGGGAAAGGAGGTGTTTCGCGATCTCGTCGCGAGCCGCGCCGGGATTCTCACTGGGCACCGGAGCGGCAGCCGGATCGTCACCTGCAGGCTGGAACTCCTCACCGTCCCGGGCACCGATCTTTCCGAGCGCGATCAGCGAGAAGTTCTTCGCTTGGCGCTGTTGATCCTTGTGCGCCTCGAGCAGAACCTTGCGGATCTCCTGATCGATCTCGTCGTCGTCGCAGTCGCCCAGCAGGCCGAGTGCGAGGCAGACGCTCTGCTGGATCTCCTCTTCGTAACCGCGGCCCTTCCGCGGATCGAGCGCTACCAGCAGCGTCTCCGCCACCAACTTCTTCAGTTCGCGTCGGTGCTCGTCCATTCCGCGTCCGTCGAGTGTGGCGACGAGTCGCACGAGCGCCGTCGGCACGTGCGCACGCATGTAACGATCGAGCCGATCGGTGCCGTAGACGGCGAGCAGGAGCGCGATCTGCTTCTCCAGCGTGTCGACCGCACCCGGTGCCGCGAGATCGATCTCCCCTTTGAAGATCTCTCCCGACGGGTCCAGCGGAACGAGGCCCATCGAGATGACGATGCCGGCGGCCAGATCTTGGACACCGGCGCGCTCGGCCGCCGCGAGTGAGTCGGCGAAGGTCTGCACGATCCGTGTACGGACGTCGACCGCCGTCGTGCGGTAGCCCACCAGCCCCAGACCGTAGGCAGCGAACGTGCGCGTGCGCGTCGGAACGCCATCGCCCGCCGAACCGCGATCCTCACGGCCCTTCGGCGTGTCGGTCATCAGGTCGACGAGTCGATCGACGTTGTTCTTCGACGAGTTGCCCAGGATGCCGAGTGCGAGAGCTGCGGTCTCGCTGATCTCCTGGTTCGAGTCCTTCAGGAAGCGCGCGATGATCTCGCTGAACTCGGAATCGGCCTCGCCACCTTCGGTCGGCTTGTCACCGATCTTCGCGAGGGCGATCAAACAGCCCGTCACGATGTCGTTGTTCGTTTCCTTCTCGAGCGCCCGGATGAGCGCAGGAACGATCTTCGTACGGATGTCGTCTTCGGAAGGCTTGTAGGTGTCCTTCGATTCCGCCTGCGAGCCGTCGCCCAGGAAGAAGTCGGACGAGCCCGTGGTCGTGCTCGTCGAATGGATCTTGGCCTTCAGGTTGAGGAACGGATCCTTGTTGAACTCCCACCAGAACGACCAGGCTTCGAGGTCGGTGCTGATGTCGGCGGGAGCACCCGTCGTGGGCCCGCCGCCGGTGGGCGGAACGCCGGGGAGCGGGGGGGCACCGCCTCCGGGCGGCGTGTTCGGCCCTTTCGGGCCTTCGGGCGCCGGACCCTGCGGACCGCCGGTCGTCGGGGGCGCGCCGCCACCGCCTCCACCAGCGCCGGGCGGCACCGTGTCACCGGGACCTCGGTAGGTTCCGCCGTGAGCGGCGGCATCGCCCGCGAACCAGGCCGCGGACGTGATCGTGAGAGCACCGAACAGGAGTTTCTTCATGGGTTGTGCGGCGCGCGACGTGGGCGTCACGCGCGATGGGGCCCGCCAGGCGTCACGGATTGGAACCGGGACTCCCAGGCCCCGGCAAGCGCCGTGCCGGACCATGCCTTCGGTGTCGCCGGCGGTGGAAACCTGGGTGGAAGCAGAATGCGCAGGTGCGTCACCTTCTCGTGACGCGGCCTTGGGCGACGCGGTCAGCCGACGCCGCCTCCCGACTCGGTGGCTTCGTCGCGACCAGCGAGCACGGCCTTGAGATAGTCGCGGTTGAGACGAGCGATGACGTCGATCGAGATGCCCTTCGGGCAGGCGCGCGAGCACTCTTCGTGGTTCGTGCAGTTGCCGAAGCCCTCGGCGTCCATCGCGGCAACCATCGCGAGTACGCGCTGGGAGCGTTCCGGCTGCCCCTGTGGAAGTTGGCCGAGGTGGCTGACCTTCGCTCCGACGAACAGCATCGCGGCCGAATTGGGGCACGCCGCCACGCAGGCTCCGCAACCGATGCAGGCCGCCGCGTCGAAGGCCGAGTCCGCATGCGCCTTGTCGACCGGCAGTGCGTTCGCGTCCTTGGGCGAGCCCGTGTTCACGGACACGAAGCCGCCGGCGGACATCACGCGGTCGAAGGCAGAACGATCGACCATGAGGTCGCGCACGACCGGGAACGCGTGCGCGCGCCACGGTTCGACGTGGATCGTCTCGCCGCTCGAGAACTTGCGCATGTGCAACTGGCACGTCGCCGTCTCCGGCTCCGCGCCGTGCGCTTTGCCGTTGATCACGACGCCGCAGCTGCCGCAGATGCCCTCGCGGCAGTCGTGGTCGAACACGACCGGCTCGCGTCCTTGCGCAACGAGTCGACCGTTGAGCACATCGAGCATCTCGAGGAACGAGCAGTGCGGCGAGACGTCTTCGAGTTGGTGCGTCTCGAAGGCGCCGGGAGCTCCGGCGCTGCGCTGCCTCCAGACCTTGAGTGTCAGCGAGAGTCCCTTTTCTTGGTGAGCGCTGCTCATTTGTAGCTCCGCTGCGTCAGGTGCACGTACTCGAACGAGAGCGGTTCGATGTGCCGCTCGAAGGGGCGACCTTCACCGCGCCATTCCCAGGCGGCGGCGTGGCAGAAGTTGTCGTCGTCACGACGCGCTTCGCCATCGCCCGTCTGGTGTTCTTCGCGGAAGTGTCCGCCGCACGACTCTTCGCGCACGAGAGCATCGTGCGCCATCAATTCGCCGAACTCGAGGAAGTCCGCGACTCGCCCGGCCTTCTCGAGCTCCGTGTTGACGTCGGCGCCATCGCCCGTCACCCGCACCTGCGACCAGAACGACTCGCGCAACGCGCGGATGTCGGCGATCGCACGCTGCAGTCCGGTCGCACTGCGCGCCATCCCGACGGCGTTCCACATGATGAGACCGAGGGCGCGGTGGAACTCGTCGGTGGGTTTGTTGCCACGCACACCCATCAAGCGATCGATGCGCGCGCGGACGTCGTTCTCGGCGGCCCCGAACGCCGCGTGATCGGTCGAGACCGGCGGCAACGTGCGTGCGGCGAGGTGCCCGGCAATCGTCGCGGGAATCACGAAGTAGCCGTCGGCCAGACCTTGCATCAGCGCGCTCGCGCCGAGTCGGTTCGCACCGTGGTCGGAGAAGTTCGCTTCGCCGAGCGCGAAGAGGCCTGGGACCGTCGTCTCGAGGTTGTAGTCGACCCACAGCCCACCCATCGTGTAGTGCACGGCGGGGTAGATCCGCATCGGAGCGCGGTAGGGGTCCTCGCCCGTGATGCGCTCGTACATCTGGAACAGGTTCCCGTACTTCGCGCGGATGGCCCCGGCGCCTTGGCGCTGCAGCGCATCGCGGAAGTCGAGGTAGACCGACATTCCGGTCGCGCCCACTCCGTATCCGGCGTCGCAGCGCTCCTTCGCGGCACGCGAGGACACGTCTCGCGGCGCCAAGTTGCCGTAACTCGGGTAACGGCGCTCGAGGAGGTAGTCGCGCTCCTCTTCGGGGATGCGATCCGGCGAACGTGTGTCCTTCTGTTGCTTCGGCACCCACACGCGACCGTCGTTGCGCAGGCTCTCACTCATGAGCGTGAGCTTGCTCTGGTGATCGCCCGACACCGGGATGCACGTCGGGTGGATCTGCGTGAAACACGGGTTGGCGAAGAACGCGCCGCGTTTCGCCGCGCGCCAGGCCGCGGTGACGTTCGACTTCTTCGCGTTCGTCGACAGATAGAAGACGTTGCCGTAGCCGCCGGTGCACAACAGCACCGCGTGCGCCGCGTGACGCTCGATTTCGCCCGTGCGCAGGTTCCGCGCGATGAGTCCGCGAGCGACGCCGTCGACGACGACGACGTCCAGCATCTCACGCTCGGTCAGCACCTTGAGTCGGCCGCCTTGCACCTGGCGCATCATCGCGCTGTACGCGCCGAGCAGGAGTTGCTGGCCCGTCTGACCTCGGGCGTAGAACGTGCGACTCACCTGAGCGCCGCCGAACGAGCGGTTGGCAAGGAGACCGCCGTAGTCGCGCGCGAACGGCACGCCCTGCGCGACACACTGGTCGATGATGCTCGTCGAGACCTGGGCGAGTCGGTACACGTTCGACTCGCGTGCGCGGAAGTCGCCGCCCTTCACCGTGTCGTAGAACAGGCGATACACACTGTCGCCGTCGTTCTGGTAGTTCTTGGCGGCGTTGATTCCGCCCTGTGCTGCGATCGAGTGCGCGCGTCGCGGCGAACCGTGGATGCACAACGCAACGACGTCGTAGCCGAGTTCGGCGAGCGTTGCGCTCGCCGAGGCTCCGGCGAGTCCGGTGCCGACGACGAGGATCTTGAAGCGCTTGCGATTGGCCGGCGCGACGAGTTTCAAGTCGAAGCGGTGTTTGTCCCAGCGCTCCGCAATGGGGCCGCTCGGCACCTTGGAGTCCAGGCGGGGGGAGCCGGCGACGGTCGTGGTCGAACTCATGGTTCGGTGGGGGAGTTCAGAGTGGGGCCAGAAGCACCTGGAAGAGCGGATCCCGCTCGCAGCGTCGCCGGCTCCTCGCGGTCAGCGAATGGCGGCCGCGAAGGGGATGGACGCGAAACCGAGGCCGAGCGCGAACGCGACGACGAGCGAGCCGCGGTCGACGATGGGGGTCCAACGGGGGTGGCGCAGCCCGAGCGTCTGGAACGCGCTGCGGATCGCGTGCGTGAGGTGGAGGGTGAGAGCCGCCACGCCGAGCAGGTAGACCGCCACGTGGGCCGTTCCGCTCAAGCGCTCCCAGACGAAGTCCCCCGCTCCGGTGCCGCGGTTCTCAGCGGTGAACAGCCCCTTGAAGCCGCCGTCGAGTCGGAAGTCGACGATGTGCCAGAAGAGGAAGAGCAGCACGATGACGCCCGTCAGCGGCATCGTCGACGATGCCAGCGTCTTGCCGCCGCGGTCCGCCGGAACGGCGTACTTGGAGTTCCGTGCACGCCGGTTCTCGAGCAACGTGCGCACCGCGAAGTTGATGTGCAGCACGAACAGGAGGACGAGCCCGGCTTCCGCCACGTACAGGAGCGGACCGAGGTCGTGCAGACCCTGCGCGTAGCCGTCGAACGCGCCGCCACCTGCGTAGAGGAGCAGGTTCCCCGCGAGGTGCATCACGAGGAAGCCCACGAGCAGCAGGCCGGTGACGGCCATGGTGGTCTTCTTGCCGATCGATGACGACAGGAAGCGGCCGATCCAACTGAACATGGGCGATCGAACGGACGGCGTTGAGGGGTCGTCCGGGAGCGAACCGTCGCTCCCTGGGACGAACGAGCGTCGAACTGTAATGACGGTGCGGGGGCCCCGACAACGAACGTCTGGGACCTCTGTCGTTCCGGGGGCCTTTCGCGTCGCGAGCCGCAACGGACGCGATCCGCGGCACGAGCCGGGCGCCATCGGTGGGGGACTCGTGTCCCCTACCATGTGTGCGTGACGCATCCGACCGACACCCTCGTCTATGTCGTCCGACACGGTGAGGTCGACTCGCAATGGCGAGAGCGCGTCTACGGCTGCCTCGACGTTCCGCTGTCCGAGCATGGGACTGCCGAAGCGCGAGCGAGCGCGGCCGCTCTCGCCACCGTCGAGTTCGACGCCGTCTTCACGTCTCCGCTCGCGCGCGCGCGCTTCACGGCGGAGATGCTCGCGGAACGGGGCCGAGTCGCGGCGATCGCCCACGCGGGCCTGCGTGAACTCGATCGTGGAGACTGGGCGGGCAAGTCGTTCGCCGAGCTCGAACGCGAGTCGCCCGGCGCGCTCGCCACCTGGAACAGAGCGCCCGATCGCGTGCGTCCGCCGAGAGGTGAGTCGCTCGTCGACCTGCAATCACGCGTCCTGGCAGCGCTTCGCGAGCTCATCGGCGCGGCGCCGGTGCGCACGGTCGCCGTCGCGGCACACGGTTGGGTCGCACGTGTGCTCGTGTGCGACGCACTGGGCCTACCGCTGGCGGCGGCGGCGCGGCTGCGCATGCGCACGGGTTGCATCGCGGCGGTGCGTTGGAGCGACGGCCGGCCCGTGCGGTTGCTGGGTCACGATCTCGACGGCTCCATCACCTGAAGTCGGCGCGCCGGCCAGGCCGAGGTCGACCGCCCGCATCGGTCGACGCGAACAGAGCCGGCGGTCTGGGGCCGGACAGCGAGTGCCCGACGGCTCGGGGCCGCGGGAACAGCCGCCCCATCAGTTGTTCGAGGGTTTCGGCCCCTTCGGACCGAACCCGGGGAACGGTCCCTTGCCGCTGAACGGGCCGCCGCTCGGCGATCCGCCCATGTCCGGCGGACCTCCGCGGAAGCCCTCGACGAGGCGCTTGATCTCGTAGAGGGTCTCGCCTGCGTGGTACGAGAGCCAGATGAAGTAGCAGTCGATGTTGTCGACCGGATCGTCGACTTCGAATGCCGCCTTGCACGTCAGGTCGCACGGACGCTCGGCGTTGAAGAAGCAGGCCTTCTTGGGCTCGGACGTCACGGAACTCTCCGAATGCAACTTCCTACGGCGGGCGACAGGGCTGTCGCTCGATCGTCGTGGGGTCGGCGTCGACGGTACCACAGGCCGAGCGAGGCCGACGCGTCCGATCGCTGCACTCGTCGTGCGGCCGCTGCGCAGCGAGTCGCCGTCGGGCCCCGTGTCGCGAAGATCGCCGCACGCGCGATCGATCGACATGTCCAGGTCCGACTCGGATCGAGGGACGGACCGATGTGGTTCCATCGGCACGAGTCGCGCTCACGAGCATCGACCATCCGCCAGCTTGGAGAATGCCGCGGCCGCTGCACGAGCGCGACGAGGCCCTTGAACGCGACGGGGTGTTCGTCGCGCGTGCGGTTCGTCGGCGCGCCGACGGTCGGACGAAGCGACGAGTGTCGCGCCGAGCCGCGCAACGTCGCGTCCAGCCACCGGAGCGGTCAGCCGAACGGCGCGAGCACCCGGAGGAGTTGCGCAGGCGGGCGCCTCCGGAACGCTCCGCCGCGAGCCGTCGTGCGGTGGTCCGCGCACAACATAACGTACATTATCGGACACTCCAGACGCGACGCACCCACTGCCGCTGGCACCGCAGCCCTCCCAGCTCGTGCACCGCTGCCGCACCGACGTTCCTGTCCGCACCTCGTGCAGACGATGCTCTGCGACATGAATCGTCCGCCGTGTCCGCTCGTGTCCGTCCTCGCCCTCGCCGCAGCTCTCGTCGTCGGCTCGTGCACGACGAACGACTCGGGCGGCGCACTCGGTGCGTCGGGCACGCCCAACACGTCCGCCTTCCGCGACGACGTCGCCATCGCTCGCGCGCCGTACCACGCGGTCGCGACCGAATGGAAGGAACGCCTCGACCAGCCCTACGTGTTCCTCGAGCTGGTCGGTCCATACGCCGACACCGGACGCTTCCTCGGCGAGCTGCGTTCACACCTCGAATCACAGCGCCTGCGCGCGAGCGGTCCGCCGTTCGCGTTGTACTACGACGATCCGATGCGCGTCGCACCGGAGAACTGTCGTTCGCGCCTGTGTGTGCCCGTCGAGTCCGGCGTCGCGGTCGGTGCGCCGCTCGGATTCGCGGTGCTTCCGGCCGCGCGCGTCGTGTACGCGCTCGTCGCCGGTCCGTACGACGGCGTGTCGGCCGCCTATCCGGCGATGTTCGACGTCATGCGCACGCGCAACTGGGTGCTCGACGGGCCGATCCGCGAGATCTACCTGATCGATCCGACGAGCGTGGTCTCGTACGACGAGCTCGTCACCGAGATCCAGATGCCGTGGCAGTCGCTCTGATCGAGTGACCTTCGCGCGGTCACGCGTCGACGGCATCGTCGATTCGGTCGTCGACGGTGTCGCCGTGACCACGGAGGTCACGCTCACCATCCACTTCGGCGTCGTCGTCGGTGTCGTCCACACGGCCCGAGTTCGATCCGCCGTCGAGCGCGCTCGCACACTTCGGCAGCACGAGTGCGACTTCGAAGCGCCCCGCTCGTGTTCGACCGACGAGCCAATCGCCGTCGACGAGCCCCTCGACGCCACCGGCGATCTCGATCGGGAGGTTGTCGTCGCGAACGACGGCTCGTGAACCGGACGCGTCGAAGCGCGCACGTGTGTTCGGCGACCAACCCAACTCGGACACGCGCGGCAGTCGCGCATTCACGTGCCGTGTGCGCGGGAGTTCGTGTTCGAGTTGGGCGAACGGACCGGCAAGAGCGCGCCACAGCGGATGGTCGTGTTCGCGTTCGGCCCACTGTGCGAAGGCACGCAGCGCGGCGAGCAGATCCGTGCATGCCTGGCGTCCCTGCGGAACGTTCGAGAGATCGGCCGTCGTCGCGAACTCGAGGACGTGGCGCGCAGACAGCTCCTCGAAGACTCCGAACGCTTCGTAGCGCGCCGCCAACGCGTCGAGGTGCGGCCGCATGGCCGCTGTCGAACCGGGCGACTCGATTTCATGTTCCCAGACGAACTCGGCGACCATCGCGCCGACGACGCCGGGGAAATCGGGAGCCGTACCCGGGTCCTCGCTCTCTTCACGATCGAGACCGAGGTCGGCCTCGAGTTGGCCGAACAGGGCTTCGAGGTCGCGGCCCTGCGCTCGCCCCGCATCGAACGCTGCCAGGGCCTCGCGGGCGTCCCGGGCGGCCGCTGCACGTCGTGCCGCGCTCTCGCGTTCGACGGTGCTCGAGCCGCGCGGCGTCGCCGAACGTGCGAGCAGAGCCCCCCACCAGTCGGCCAGCGCGCGCCGGAGTGCATCGAGGTCGGCTTCGCTCTCGAAGGCGGCTCGCTCGAGCGTCTCCTCGATCGCCGCGGAGGCAAGCTCCTTGTCGCCGGCCAGCGCCGCGCGCAGGTCGGAGGAGAGTTCGGCGAAGTCCTCGTCGTCGAAACCTGCGAGAGCCAGCTGCTCGCGCGCACGTCCGGCGCTGGCGTCGACGTCGACCGGTGCCGCGACACCGAAGAACATGACTTCCAGTTCGTCCTGCGCGATGCGCAGCGACCCGCGCCGACCGTTGCGCAAGCGCTCGACGTCGGCTCGCAGGGCGTCCACGAGGCCGCTGCTGCGGAACACACCCATCGCCGACGACATGACGAACGCGCCGTCGATGCCGCTGTACAAGCGCCCGACGACGAGGTCCCCCGGTACGAGTTCGATCGAAGCCGTTTCTTCGCGGATCGGCAGCGAACCCAGCCCGAGCACGTCGAACAGCCACAGTCCGCGGCCGGCCTCGACGTCTTGAACCTCGTAGACGCCGATACGCGAATCGAGCAGCGCGGGAACGACATCGGCGGTCGCGCCGCCGGCCTCGACGAGCGCCCCCGCGAATGTGTGCAACGGGATGTCGCCGAGCGCGCCGCTCGTGCGCTCGAGCAGGAACCACTCGCGGTGGCGCCGCCGTGCATCGTCGTCGAACGGCCCGCCGCCGCGCACGAAGTGCGCGCGCGAGGCCTCGAACTCGGCGCGCAGCCCGGTGTGTGCCAGGGCGCGACGTTCGAGCTCGAGGAGCGCGTGTTCGACCGTGTCCGAGACGTTCATGGAGCCCATCGGAGCCCCGTATCGTACCCGGGCCCACGCGAACGTCGACCGTGTGTCGCGGTGGCGGCGAGGCGCGCACGGCGAGTAGCCTCTCCACCCCCATGGACGGCGCAGCAACTTCCGCATCGACCGGCCTGATGCATGTCGATCTCGTCGGCCTCGTACTGATCGGAGTCTTCGCACTCCTCGGTGTGTGGCGCGGCTTGTGGTGGCAACTCCTCCGGCTCGTCGGACTGGGGGCCGCGGTCCTCGCGGCGCGCAGTCTCGAACCGAGTGTCAGCGGACTGCTCGAGGGGCGCCTCTCCGGGCTCGACCCGCGCGTCCTGCACGGCATCGTCTGGCTGGTGCTGTTCCTGGCGACCGGGGCACTGTTCGCACTGCTCGGCAAACTCGGCAAGCGCATGCTCGAAGCGATGCAGCTCGGGCTCGTCGATCGTGTCGGCGGAGCCGTCGCGGGCCTCGCGACCGGGCTCGTGTTGCACGCGGCCCTCCTCGCGGCGCTCGTCATGATCGCTTCGGACGCGTTCCTGAAGGAACACCTCCATCACTCGTTCAGCGAGCGGCTGGTCGCCATCGTCGGCGTCGAACGGCCGTTCCTCTTCCACTCCGAGCGAGCGTCCGACGTCGAACAACGACTCGTCCCGTCCGCGACTCGCCACACGCCGAGCGTCGGATCGAATGCTGCGCCGAGCGGCGCGGTTCGCTGAACGACCGGGCACGGGCCAAGGGCCCCGGAACCAGACGTCGAATTCCGCGTCTCCGTCAGCGCAGCTCGTCGATCAGGCTCGCGAGGACGGGCGCGTGTTCGGCGAACTTCGCGACGTGTTGTTCGAGGAACGTGCGCGCGCCGGCGCGGTCGCCGCTCCCGGCCAGTGCCAGGGCGACGGCGGCCGCTGTGTCGGGCACGGCCGGCATCAGTGAGTGTGCTTCGCGCGCGTGGAACAGCGCACGCGTCGGATCGTCGGTGAGCCACGCGCGAGCGAGAACGAGTTCCACTTCGGCGTCGTCGCCCAGTTGCGGCAGGGCGCGCTCCAACAGCTCGCGCGCGGCGGCCGCCTGACCGTCGTCGAACAGCAACATTCCGTGGGTCCGCAGCGCGAGAGGCGCGCCGTCCGAAGCTTCGACGAAGCGCTCGGCGGCCGCGATCGCGGCGGGGCGCTCACCGGCGCGTTGGTAGACCCGAACGACTTCGGCCCACTCGACGCGTTCCTGTGCACGCAAGGCGTCACCCGCCTCGGCGAGCGCCGCCTTGAACGCATCGTTGCCGAGACCGGGGCCCGGCATCTTCGGACACGCGACCTTCACGACCTTCTCCTGCACGAGTGCCGTCGTGTCCGGGAGACGCTTCACGAGCGAGAAGAAGTCCGAGTCGTGGCTCTCGTCGTGACACTGCACACACGTGCTGCCGACCTTCGTGAGGTGGCGTCCACCGAGATAGTCGATGCCGCCGGCGAGGTGCCCCGCACCCGGGCCGTGGCAGGCGGCGCACTGGACGTTCTCGAAGCCGACGGCCTCGCCCGGATGGGTGAAGCCTCCCTTCTCGCCGAAGCCGACGGTGTGGCAGCCGAAGCACTCCGCATCGTTGTGTTGGTTCGTGATCGCGAGCGTCGAGTAGGCGCGCGCGTGATCGGTCGACTTCCAGAACTCGTACTGGTCGGGGTGGCACTGCGCACAACGCGCCGGATCGACGAACGGCGAATCGGCGGCCTTGTCTCGACCGGGGCGAGAGTTCCAGAACGCGTTGAGAGCGCCGTGGTAGTCGTCGAGAGCCACGAGAACTTCTTCGCGCCGCTCGAGGTTGCGATGCACGTTCGGAGACGTCACGGCGAAGGCGACGGTCTGCGGGAACGGCCCGGCCTGGGACAAGTAGGTGTCCACTTCCGCGAGCGACGCTTCGAATGCTCGCGTGCGCCGGTCGTGCTCGACCGGACCGAAGATGGTCTCGCGTCCGAGCAGATTGCGCAGGCCCGCGATCGCGATCGCGCGCCGCCTCAGACCGTCGATGCGTGTCGTCACGTCGTCGCCGACCGCGGGACGACGTGTGAGCGTCGGCGGCGCGCCGGCCCACCAACGTTCGACGCACGTGACGTTCGCGGCCTTGCGGTGGACGAACGTGACGATGGTCGAGCCGACGACGGTGTGCGGTTGTTCGATGCCCTTGAAGTGCGGTCCGCAGATCACGTCGATGCGTGGGCAGAGTTCCGCGAGCTCGAGATTCGCTTCGTGGCCGAGGTGCGACGCACACACGATGAGGTCGACCTTGCCCTCGAGACCCGCGACGAGATCGCGAGCCGCGTTGCGCCACGGCAGGAGGCGCAAGCCCTGGGCCTCGACGAGCTCTCCGACCTTGATCGTCGAATCGTCACCGAGGTCCGGTTGGATCAGGTTCTGCGCGAGCAGTCCGAAGATGGCGATGCGCAGCCCTGCGTGTTCGACGATCTCGACGCGCTGGAACACCGGACGATTCTGTGCGTCGACGAGATTCGCGCACAGGAGCGGGAGACCGTGCCGCTCTCCGATCGCTCGCAGGTCGGCCGCAGGCATGACCAGGTCTCCATCCCCCACCGCCAGCGCCGCGCAGCCGGCGCGCGCCAGTACGGAGATCAGCGCCTCCGCCTTCTGCGGCATCTGCGGCGCGAGCACACGCGGCACGTCGGCGTTCGTCGCCAGGAGGTCGCCGCAGTCGACGTGCAAAGCGGTCGGACCTCCGAGTCCGAGTTCGAGCAGGGCGGTCGTCAGTCGATCGAGTCCTCCGAAGCGACCGATCGTGCAACCACACGCCTCGAGGTGTCCTTCGATCGAGCCCGTGAACAACAGGCGCAAGTCGGAGTCCGGCACGGCGAACTCGGCGGGGACGACGGGCGGGAGTGCGGCGCTCTCTTCCTGGCGCGTGATGGCCGCGGATGCCGCGACGCCGAACACGGCCAGAGCTGCGAGCAGAGGGACGGCCAACCGCGGTCGAAGAAGTCGGAGCGTCATGGCCCGCGAGTCTAAACCGCTGGAGCCGACGCTCGGCGCTGGGCACGCGCCCCACGCGTTCAGTGGACGCACGCGCGCACCGGTCGCCAGCTGCGCATCGTGAAGCGTTCGGGTCCCTGCGCCCGCGCGCACGGCCGACGGACCGCCTGCCGTTCGTTCGAACCAGGCGAACACCACCGACGTCGAGGCTCGCGCGCGCGGCGCGCTGCACTTCGTAACGGTGCCGTCACGAGAGCGCACGCCCGCGCCGTTCGCCGTGCCGCGCGGCTCCTCACGACATGGTGCCGGGCGAGGGACTCGAACCCTCACACCCTTGCGGGCATCGGATTTTGAATCCGACGCGTCTACCGTTCCGCCAGCCCGGCTCCTGCACAGAGTGTGCACGCGGCGCGAGGCGCCTTCAACCCCGCGAGCGTCGCGCCGCGGCCAGTTTCGCGAGTTCCAGGCACAACTCGGCGTACGAGAGGCCGAGCGCTCGCGCTGCGAGCGGCACCAGCGAGCGCGGCGTCATGCCGGGCAACGTGTTCACTTCGAGCAGCACCGGTTCGTCGTCCGGTGCCGCGGGCACGATGAAGTCGACACGCGCGACGCCGCGACAGTCGAGGGCGTCGTACATGCGACGAGCCGCGTCCTGCACGCGCCGCTGCGACGCATCCGACAGATCGCGGGGCGGACAGAATTCGCGCGCGCCGTCGGTGGAGTACTTCTGCTCGTAGTCGAAGAAGGCTCCGGCCTTCGGCGCCACTTCGACGATCGGCCAGGCGCGCGAGCCCTCGGCCGGATGTTCGATCACGGCCGCTGTGACTTCGGTTCCAAGGATGCGCGCCTCCACGACGGCATCGTGGGCATCCGCGAGCACCGCAGCGATCGTCGCCGGCACTTCGGCGCGCGACGCGCAATGGCGCGTCCCGAGCGAACTGCCGCCGAAGCGGTCCTTCACGAAGAATCCTGCGGCGCCACTCGCGAAGAGCGACTCGGGCAGCGAGGTCTCGCTCGCGCGTCCGCTGCGCGCGCGCCGGACGAGCGCGCCGGGGGCGACGCGCACTCCCAGCGATTGTGCGACGAGGCGCGTGGCATGTTTGTCCATGCCGAGCACCGACGCCGCGACACCGGAGCCCGAGTAGGCCACGCGACCGAGCTCGAGCAGACCTTGCAGCGTGCCGTTCTCGCCCTCGCCGCCGTGCACGGCCAGCAGGCACGCATCGAAGCGCGCCAGGCGCGTCAACGCAGCGCCGGTCGCGAGACGGTCGCCGCCGATCTCGAAGTCGCCGTCGACGCGCCAGTGTGCGCTCGTGACGCGCACACGCGCCGTTCCCAGCGACTCGAGCGCCGCGACGATCGCCGCACCCGACGCGAGCGAGACGTCGCGCTCCGTCGATCGTCCGCCGGCGAGCACCACCACGTCGAGCGGGCTCACGACACGCTCCCGTCCACGCTCACCAGCACCCCACCGCCGAACGGACGGAAGAGCGACGTCGGCGCCTCGCGCAACTCGTCGAGGTTCTCCGCGACGAGCGGATCGACCTCGACCAACGGCGGCGTGTTCGCCGCGAAGGGCGCGACCTTGCCCAGTTCGACCAGCCATCCAGCATGCAGCCGCCGCAAATCGGCGCGACAGGTGTCGGGCGAATCGACGCCCTCGCGATTCTTCACGGGGCTGAACTCGAGCGCGCGATCGACCTCGAGTGTCACGGTGCGTTCCGCGGCGCCCAGCGCGTCGAACACGAATGTCTCGAACTTCACACCCGCGCGTTCGACCTCGCCCAGGCCGGGTTCGAAGACCTTCATCTTCTTCTGCGCGAGGTGCCACGGCAGTTTGAGCCCACCGTCCGTCAAACGCGCGACGAAGTCGACGTCGATGCAGTGCATCGCGATGTTGCCCGCGCGGAACGCGAGACGTCCTGATGCGTCACGCGCCTCGAGCAGGTGTTTGGGCAGGTCCGAGTATTCGATGCAGCCGACTTTGCCGTCGATGCGGCCGAGCACGCCGACCTTCTCGCTCGCATCACGTTTGTCGACGACCTTCGACGACATCTGGGCGCGTTCGAGTACGTGCAAACCGATGAACAGCTCGTCCGCGGGCGGCGCGAGCGGATTGTCGACCTGGAAGTACGAGAGCTGGTCGATGCCGCGCGCGCGTGCGTGTGCGAGCGCTCCGCTGCGTGCCAGGCCGTCGAGCGTTCCACCGTGTCCGTTCGGTGCGAGGAACAACGCGTCGTCCGCGGCGAGCAGGATGCGGCCCGACTCGTCGAGCGCGGGCAGCATCTCCTGCACGAAGAAGTAGACATCGTCCGGCGCGAGGCCGAAGTGAGCGTGCTGGGCGAAGAAGTCGCGCGTGGTGCGATCGTTCGCCGGCGACGTCATCACGTACCACGCCGGCTGGAAGCCGTGGCGCCGTGCGGCGGCGCCGATGCGCGCGGCGTGGAACGAGAACAAGGACCGCTGCGAGACGGGCCCGATCGGATAACAGCCCTTCGGTCCCTCGTAGCCGAGGCGCGACGCCTGCCCGCCGGCGACGAGAACGAAGCCCACGCGCCCGGCGCGCAGCGCATCGGCTCCGGCGCGACGTGCCTGTGCCGCTCGCGCGAGTTGCCCCGCATCGCGTTGGAGTGGGAACACCTCGGTCGGTGCGAGCTCGCGCCCGCCGTCGAAGGCCGACTTTCCGATGAGCGAACCGAGCTCGCGCACGAGCGCGAGGTCGAGTCGTTCGAGTTCCGCTTCGAGACGGCGACGCCGAGGTGCGTCGAGGCGCGCGAGGTGCTGGACGAGATGGCTCTGTCCGAACTCCTCGAGACGGTGTGTGAGGGCGGTGCGACTCATGGCGACATTGTGTCGACGACGACCTTGAGCACGCCGGGCGTCGCCGCGCGCGCGAAGGCGAGTTCTCCGTCCCGCAACGCGTGGCGCTCGGTGACGAATGCGCGCCACGGGACGACGCCGCGTTCGAGTGCCGCCAGGGCGGGCGCGAAACGGCCGCAGCGCGAGCCCCGCACGACGATCTCGTCGACCACCCACGGCGCCGTGTCGACGAGCACGGGCTTCTCGGTCGTCGTCTTGAGCACGAGTGTGCCGCGCGGCTCGACGAAGCGCGCGGCCGCTGCGAGCAGGTCGGACTTGCCGCTCGCCTCGACGACCAGCGGGTAGCGCTCGCGCGGCACCTCGTCGGCGCCCAGCGCGCGACCCAAGTGCCGGGCGCGGGGCCCGAGCAGTGCAGAGCGCTCCACGTGTCGCCCCAGGAGGTCCACGTGCAGGCCCAGATCCGCGAGCGCGAGGACACACAAGAGACCGAGGCGCCCGTCGCCGATCACGAGCGCGCGCTCGGGCAACTCGTTCCCGAGCACTTCCGCGATGCCGTAAGCGGCCGCGAGCGGTTCGACGAGGACGGCGGCCTCGTCCGGAACGCCGTCGGGGACCGCCAGGAGGTTGGCGCCGGGCAACACGAGGCGCTCGGCGAACGCACCGCTGCGCCCGACGATGCCGAGCACGGTGCGCTCCGCACAATGGCGCGGATCACCGCCGAGGCAACGCGCGCACACGCCACAGCCGGCGTTGATCTCCCCCACCACGCGTCGACCGACGAGCGGCCCCGCGAGCGCCGTGCCGACGAACTCGTGGCCCGGGACTCCGCAGAAATCCATGTAGCCGCGCACCAGTGCGAGGTCCGTCGCACACACACCGGCGAGGTGCACGGCGACAGACACCTCGCCCGCAGCCGGGAGCGGCTCGGGCTGGTCGAGGGCGACGCGCAGTCGTCCGTGTTCGAGAACGAGTGCGCGCACGTGAGTCGAGCGGCGCCGGTGGCGCCGCTCATTCCGTCACTGGCCCGTCAACTGGGCCGTCACTTGGCCTTGACCGTGTCCTCGGAGAGCACCTCGAGCATGCGCTCGATCAGGTGCACGATCTCGTTCTGCTTGCGCTCGAGCGTCAACTGGCGCTGCACGATCCGCTCCACCACGGGCGGCAGGATCGCCTCACGTGTGTAGTTGTTGATCATGTTGATGATCTCGGCGCGGTTCGCGTCGGGCAGCCGGTGGAAGTGGTAGTTGTACTTCTGCCGGAGCACCTCGTCGGCGATCTCGGTGCACTCCTTCGTGATCTGCTCGGCCGCACTCTTGCTGTGCTCGATCTTGTAGGCCTCGCGCTTGAAGTCGTGGAGGATCTTCTCGAACTTGCGCTGCAACGGAAGCTCCGGTGGTTCAGGGCGCCGCGTGTGCGGCGCGAGTCGTTCACCGAACGTGAGGTCGGCCCGCGACGCGCGGGGCCGTTCACGACGAGGGCCCCCTGAAAAGGAGGCTCGGCGAAGGGGACGGGGGGATTTCGGGCCTGGATCGTGGAGTCGAACGCGGATGCGGTCGACCTGATGCGATTGTACCGGAATCGAACGAACACCGACCCTGGCTTCGGGCCCAGTCAGAGGCTCGAGGCCGCGCGAATCCCGCGTCAGCGCCCCGGCTTGCCGATGCAGATCGACACGTTGTGGCCGCCGAAACCGAGTGAGTTCGAGAGCGCGTTGCGCACCTCCATCTCACGCGCTTCGCGCGGCACGTAGTCGAGGTCGCAATCGGGATCGGGGTTGGTGAGGTTGCGCGTGGGGTGCACGCGCCCCTCGTGCACCGAGAGCGCCGTCGCGACGAGTTCGACAGCCGACGACGCGCCGAGCAGGTGGCCGATCATCGACTTGGTCGACGAGATGGCGAGCTTCTTCGCGCGGTCACCGAACACACGCTTGATCGCGCGTGTTTCGATCGCGTCGTTGTAGGCGGTGCTCGTTCCGTGGGCGTTGATGTAGTCGACCTCGTCGATCGAGAGGCCGGCGGTTCGAAGCGCGATCGCGAGCGCGCGCGCAGGCCCCGAACCGTCCTCCTTCGGCGCCGTGATGTGGAAGGCGTCGTCGGTCGAGCCGAAGCCTTTGACTTCCGCGTAGATGCGCGCACCGCGACGACGCGCGTGTTCGAGTTCCTCGAAAACGAGGATGCCGGCGCCGTCGCCGATCACGAAACCGTCGCGCTCCTTGTCGAACGGCCGCGACGCGGCGGCCGGGTCGGGGTTCGTCGAGAGCGCTTTCGCGGAAGCGAAGCCCGCGACGGTGAGCCGCGTGATGCACGACTCGGAGCCGCCGGTCACGACCAGGTCGGACTCGCCCGACTTGATCGACAGCCAAGCCATGCCGATCGCGTGCCCGGACGAAGCGCACGCGCTGGATGTCGTGAACGCCGTTCCCAACAGGCCGTGCCGGATGGCCACCTGGCCGGACACGGCGTTCGACATGATGCGCGGCACGAAGTGCGGACTCACGCGCCGCGGGCCGCGCTCGAGCAGCGTCGAGTGCTGCTCCTCGATGCCGAACAGCCCGCCGATGCCCGTGCCGATGATGGTCCCGCAGCGTTCGCGTTCCGCCTCGGGCATCTCGCGGAAGTCGATCCCGGCGTCGCGCACCGCCTCCTCGGAGGCCGTGAGCGCGAGCATCGTGAACGGATCGAGCTTCCTGAAGTCCGGCGCTTCGAAGTGCTTCGTCGCGTCGTAGGGCGAGTGCCCTGCGATCGCGACGGGCATGCCTTCGAGGTCGAAGAAGTCGATCGGTCGAACGCCGTTCTCACCGGCGAGCATCCGCGGCCACGAGCTGCGAACGTCGTCTCCGAGGGCGTTGATGGTGCCCAGACCCGTGATCGCAACTCGTCGCATGGATCTCGAGCCCCTCGTTCGAACGACGGCCGGTGCGGGGCTTCACCGGCGCCGAGTGGTTCGCGCGTGGAACGCTGCAACACCTGACAGAGCCTGTCCGGCGCGCAGCGTCACTTTTCAACTCAGTGAGCGAGCAGAAGTGCTCGCGAACGGGCTCCAACCGCGCCAGCGGCTGGGCTACAGGCATCTGGGAGAGTGGTGTCCGGCGCGAAGCGTCGATCTTTTCTCACGCTCTCAGTGAGCGAGCAGAAGTGCTCGCGAGCGGGCTCCAACCGCACCAGCGGTTGGGTCGCAAGACACCTGAGAGAGTGGTGTTCGGCGCGGAGCGTCGATTCTCCCTCCCTCGCTCGATCAGCCCTTCGAACCGATGTAGTCGATCGCGTTGCCGACCGTCTGGATCTTCTCGGCGTCTTCGTCGGGGATCGAGATCTCGAACTCGTCTTCGAGTTCCATCACGAGTTCGACGGTGTCGAGCGAGTCGGCACCGAGGTCGTTCACGAACGACGTCGCGCGAGTGACCTTGTCCTGGGTCGTGCCCATCTGGTTGCAGACGATGCGAATCACCCGCTCCTCGATGGATTCGGTAGTGCTCACGGAAACGACTCCTTGGGGTTGTTGAACCGTGCCCCCGATGCGGGGCGCGGCGATCTGGTCAGGGGGATGGCGACCCTGGAGATGGTCGCGCCGCGAGTCGGCACCTGGAGCACCAAGGGCTCCGGCACCGCCGCGCGGCGTCCACATGCTAGCAACGGCCCCCGCCGGATCGACCGCGGGGGTGATTCGTCCTTCGCGCGAGAACCGAAGCGCCGGGGGGGGCGACTTCGAACGCCGCGAGGTCTGCGCTCACAGGGACAGACCGCCGTCGACGACGAGTGTCTGTCCGGTGATGTAGTCGCCGCCCGGTCCGACGAGGTAGTCCACCGCTCGCGCGATGTCGTCGGCGGCCCCGATGCGTCCGAGCGGAATCGACTCCACCAGACCGGCCGCGGCTTTCTCGTCGATCGCGGCCGTCATGTCGGTGCCGATGAAGCCGGGCGCAATCGCGTTGACACACACACCGCGACCGGCGAGCTCCTTCGCGACCGAACGCGTGAAGCCGAGTACCCCCGCCTTGCTGGCGGCGTAGTTCGCCTGCCCGGCATTACCGGTGATGCCGACGACCGAGGCGATGTTCACGATGCGGCCCTTGCACTTCATCAGCGTGCGCGAGGCCGCCTTCACGAAGTTCCAGCAGCCCTTGAGGTTCACCGCGATCACGCGGTCGAAGTCCTCTTCGCTCATGCGCAGCAGCAACTGGTCGCGCGTGATGCCCGCGTTGTTCACGAGCACGTTGAGTCCGCCGAAGTCCTTCACGACCGTCTCGACGAGCGCCGCCACGTCGGCCGTCGACGCGACGTCGACGCCGTAGGCACGCGCCTCGACACCGAATTCGCGGGCAGCGGCGACCGTGTCCGCGCAACGTTCCGCGCTCGTCGCCACACAAGCGACTCTGGCGCCGCGACGGGCGAGCTGAACGGCGATCGCGCGACCGATGCCGCGCGAGGCGCCGGTGACGAGTGCGACCTTGTCGGAGAGGTGTCGATCCATGGTGTGGTTGCGCCCCGCTGCGTTCGGTTCCGGTGTCAGGCGCGGACGTCGGCCGGTTCCTGCACCGAGCGCACGTCGGCGTCCTTGTCGATCTTGCGCATGATGCCGCCGAGCACGTTGCCCGGGCCCGGCTCGACGAAGCTCTTGATGCCCTGCGCGAGCGCCCAGCGCATGCTGTCCTCCCAACGCACCGGCGCGCACACCTGATCCGAGAGGTGCGCGCGGATCTCGCTGGGTGCGCTCACCGGCTTGCCGGTCACGTTCGTGACGAACGGGATGCGCGGTGCTTCGATGCGCACGTCCTTCAACGCCTCGGCGAGTCGCTTCGCCGCGGAGCGCATGCACTCGGAGTGGAAGCCGCCCGCGACGGTCAATCGGATCGCGCGCCGCACGCCATGTTCCTTCGCCGCGGCTTCGACCGCATCGAGCGCCGCCAGCTCACCCGACAGCACGATCTGACCAGGTGCGTTGAGGTTCGCGACGCTGCAGATGCCGTGCGCGCGACCGACGGCCGCGAGCGCTTCGGCTTGTGCGAGTTCGGCGCCGACGAGGCTGGTCATCGACGACGGCACGGCTTCGCTCGCTTCCTGCATCGCGCGGCCGCGCAGACGCACGAGACGCACGGCGTCACCGAACGACAACGAACCGGCACACCACAGCGCGGTGTACTCGCCGAGGCTGAGTCCGGCGGCCAGCGGCGCGCGCGCGCGGTCGAGGCCCAGCGACTCGAGCACTCGCACGATCGCGACGCTCGTCGTGAGGATGCCCGGCTGTGCGACATCGGTGCGGTGCACTTCGTCACCGCTCTCCCAGCAGGCCTTCGACAGCGGCCAGTCGAGCGCCGCGTCGGCTTCCGCGAACGTCGCTGCCGCGACGTCGAACGCTTCCGCGAACGCCTTGCCCATGCCGGGGAACTGGGCGCCTTGTCCGGGCAACAGCAGGGCTCGATTCATCGTCGAAGAACAGGCGCCAGCGCGCCGCGATTCTGTGAGTGGTCCGGTGTGAACAGGTCGGAGGAACTCGAGCCGCGCATCACCACTCGACGAGTTGCGCGCCCCACGTCATGCCGGCTCCGAAGGCCACCATGACCATGTACTCGCCCTTCTTGATGCGCCCCGCCGCAACGGCTTCGTGCAACGCGACGGGCACGGTCGCTGCCGACGTGTTGGCGTAGCGCTCGATGTTGACGACGACGCGTTCGGGCGGGATCGCGATGCGTTCGACGGCGGCGTCGATGATGCGCTTGTTGACCTGGTGCGGGACGACGAGTGCGACCTTGTCGACGTCGATGCCTTCGATCATCTGAGCGATCAGGTCGCTCATGACCGAGACGGCGAAGCGGAACACGTCGCGCCCCTTGAGCTTGATGAACTGCGCCGACTCGGCCAACACGCGCTCCGACTGCGGCATCAGCGAACCGCCGCCGCGGATGATGATGTTGTCGTAGGCCAACCCGTCGGCACCGAGCGTCGAACGCACGATGCGGCCCTGTTTGCACATGTCGTGCGGCATGAGCACCGCCGCGCCCGCCGCGTCGCCGAACAGGATGCAGCTCGTGCGGTCCTTGAAGTCGATCACGCGGCTCAGCGTCTCGGCGCCGATCACCAGCACCTTCTCGGCCTTGCCGCATCCGATCAGCGCTTCGGCGAGGTGGGTGCCGTACAGGAACCCCGTGCACGCGGCCGACACGTCCATCGCCATGGCTCTCGTCGCGCCGAGCCGCCCCTGAAGGAGGCAGGCCGTCGACGGAAGCGGGTAGTCCGGCGTGAGCGTGCCGACGATGATCGCGTCGAGGTCTTTGGGATCGACCCCCGCGCGCTCGCAAGCCTGACGGCCGGCCGCCTCGGACATCGTCGAGGTGGTCTCGCCTTCGCCCGCGAAGCGCCGTTCGTGGATGCCGGTGCGCTGCACGATCCACTCGTCGGACGTGTCGAGAATCGTCTCGAACCAGCGGTTGTCGACCACCCGCGGCGGGACGTACATGCCGGTGCCGGCGATTCCGGCGGCCTTCAGGGTGGTCATGGAGCGAAGGGGAGCGAGAGCGTGGCCGGCGCGCGAGAGGCGAGCCGCGCAGGAGTGTGACCGATCCGCGGCTGCGGCCGCAACGCCGCGGCGACCGCGAGGTGGCGAAGCGTCGCGACGGAGCACTTCCAACTCGCTCGCGCCGCGGCCGCCGACGGCCGGCGGCGCTGCAGTTGGAGCATGCGAGATCGTCAGGAGCGCGGCGCTGCGGCCAGGCCTTCGACGATGCGCTCGTTGATGCGCGCTTCCATGGCGCGCCACGCCACGTGCAGCGCGTTGGCGACGGCGTGGGCGTCGGATCGTCCGTGCCCGACCACGACGATGCCCTTGACGCCGAGAAGAAGCGCTCCGCCGTACTCCGAGTAGTCCGTACGTGCGCGGATCTTGCCGATGATCTCGCGCGTGAATGGCGCCTTCTGCTCCTCGAGCAGCTTCCCGAACGTCTTCAGCAGGTGCGACGCGAGGCCCTCCATCAGCTTCAGTGCGACGTTGCCTGTGAATCCGTCGGTGACGACCACATCGACAGGATGGTCGAAGAGTGCATTGCCTTCGACGTTGCCGAGGAAACGCTGACCGGATGCGGCGAGCAGCTCGTGCGCGCGCTTGGCGAGTTCGGTGCCTTTGCCTTCCTCTTCGCCGATGTTGAGCAGACCGACACGCGGATCGGCCTGACCGAGGCATCCCTGCGCGAGCACCGTGCCCATCAGGCCGTACTGCACGAGGTGTTCGGGCTTCGGCGCGACGTTGGCACCCATGTCGGCGAACGTCATCGGAGCGCCGGTCAGCTCGAGCGTCACGAAGATCCCCGGCCGATGCACACCATCGAGCGTGCCGAGTCCGAGAGTCGCGGCGCCGACACAGGCTCCGGTGTTGCCCATGCTCACGAACGCACCGGCCTTGCCTTTGCGCACGAGTTCGACGCTGCGTGAGATGGACGAGTCGGGCTTGGCGCGCAGCGCCTGCGCAGGCGCCTCGTCCATGCCGATCACCTGCGTCGTGCCCAGGACTTCGAAGCCCGGATCACCGCCGCGCGCGGCCAGCTCACGAGCGATGGCGGCGGCGTCACCGACGAGCACGATCGAGCGCGGATCGAGCGGTGCGTGGCGCGAGGACCGGCTCGGTGAACAAGCGGCGAGGGCTCCGGCGATCACGGCGCCCGGGGCGTCGTCGCCACCCATGGCGTCCAGGGCGATGCGGTTGATCATGCGAGGGCGCAGCTCGAGGCGCGGCGCGCGGCGGTTGAGGGCAGTCGTGCGTGCGCGTCGGCGCGCGCATTCGTGGACGGACGAGGAGGGCGTCCACCCGGTTCTTGGCGGAGCGGCCGGGAGCTTACGACGCGTGCGCCGCTGACGCACGACGGTGCCGTTTCCGGCGAGCGCACGGGTTCGAAACCGTCCGCGTTCCTACGTCGCCGCGCGAATCTTCCCGCGATGGCGACCGCCTACGAATGCGACCGCCTCGGTCCGGCGGACCGAGGCGGTCGCATGGATGCGGATTCTTCGAGCGCTTCGCTCACCGATCGGAAGCGTGGCCGCGTGCCGAAGTTGTCGTCCTGCGCGAGAGCGAGCGTCTGCTCACGCGTGCAGAACCTGCCGTCGGATCAGAAGTCGGTCGGCGGACGGACTTCGAAACCGCCTTGGCCGCCCTTCTCGAAGCCGTAGTGCGTGTCGGTTTCGAGCAGTTTGTGCGGCAAGCGGGCCACGCCGGTGCGCGGGTCGCGCGTGAGCTGCTGGCGCTTGAGGACCAAGTGGGAGCGGCGCAGGCCCTTGCGGGACTTCGAGTGGCGTCGTTTCGGGTTCGGCATGGCAGTCGTTCGTGATCGAGCGAGCGGAAAACGGTAGCGGCGCCCTTCGGTGGCTGTCAACGGTGCATGTGTCGAGCGTGCTCGAATGCGCTCACGTTCGGGCCGGCGTGCGGCTCACGTCCGTCGTGTTTCAGACACCCATGGCACGGCGGACGGCACCGAGCGCCTCTTCGACGCGCGCGGGATCCTCGCCCTGTCCTTGCGCCGAATCCGGGCGTCCGCCGCCGCCACCGCCCAGCACGCCCGAGAGGACTTTGGCGAGATCGCCGGCGGACAGTCCGCTCGAGCGCGCACGCCCTTGGACGAGGACGAGAAACGGAACCTTGCCGCCGTCGCGCCCGGTCAGGACGACCGCGAGATCGTCGCCGAGCGACTTCACCCGCGTGCCCAACTCGCGCAGCGCTTCGCGACTCGCGCTCTGCAGGTCCACCACCGCGCGCGACGAGCCGTCGACGGTGCGGAGGGCCTCCTTCACGGTTTCGAGGAGGGTTCCGACATCGCCGCGTGCGGCTTCGGCCCCCTTCTTCTGCGCTTCCTTGAGCTGGGCCCGCAACGCTTCGATGCGCTCCGGTACGTCCTCCGGCGACGACTTGAGCGCACGCGCGGCGCTCTGCAGCAAGCGCCTCTGGGCTTGGATCGCGAGCACCGCTTCCGGGCCCGTCAACGCCTCGATGCGCCGCACGCCGGCTTGAATCGCACGCTCGTTCACGAGCACGAACGGGCCGAGGTCACCGGCCGCGTGCACGTGGGTGCCGCCGCACAACTCGCGCGACCAATCCCCCACGGCGACCACGCGTACACGCTCGCCGTACTTCTCGCCGAACAGCGCCATCGCTCCGGCGGCCTTCGCTGCGGCCAGCGATTCCTCGCGTGTCTCCACGAGCGCATTCGCTCCGATCTGCTCGTTCACGAGCGTCTCGATGCGTTCGAGTTCGTCCGCCGCGAGGGCTTGGGGATGCGACAGGTCGAAACGCAGCCGATCCGGGCCGACGTACGAGCCCTGTTGCGCGACGTGTTCGCCGAGCACCGTCCGCAGCGCCTTGTGGAGCAGGTGCGTGGCCGTGTGGTTCTTGCGCGTGCGCTCACGTTTGGCCGCGTCGACGCGCGCCGTGACCTGGGCGCCGCTGGCAGCGACACCCTCGAGTTCACCGAGGTGTACGACGACCTCGCCCATGCGTTGCGTGTCCGTCACCACGAGCCGGAACGAGCCGTCGCGCGCTTCGATGACTCCGGTGTCGCCGACTTGGCCGCCCGACTCCGGATAGAAGGGGCTCGCGTCGAGAACGAGCGCCGTGACTCCGCGCCCCGTGTGGACGCGCAGGACCTTGGCTTCCAGTTCGACGGAGCGTGGCCCCTTCTCGTGGTAGCTGCTCTTCGTGGCCGGAAGGCCCTCGACCTGCTCGGCGCTGAGAACCTGCTTGAAGTTGCCTTCGCTGCGACTGGCGCCGCGGTGCCGCTCCTCCGCCGCCGACCAACCCTGCGCATCGAGTTCGAGGCCGCGCTCGCGCGCCATCTGCTCCACGAGATCGCGCGGGAAACCGTACGTCGCGTAGAGATCGAAGACCTCTTCGCCGCCGAGCACTTTCGTGCCGCTGCTGCGCACACGCTCGGCAAGTTCGTCGAAGCGCACCAGTCCGCGTCCGAGCGTCGCGGCGAACGACTCCTCCTCGGCGCGCACCACACGTTGCACGTGTTCGACGCGCCGGGTGAGTTCAGGGAAGGCTCCGCCGAGAACCTTCGCCACCGTCGGCACGAGATCGAAGAGGAACGGCTGTTCGAGACCCAAGACCTGCCGACCGAAACGCGCCGCACGCCGCAACAAACGCCGCAGCACGTAGCCGCGACCGGTGTTGCCCGGCAACGCGCCGTCGGAGAGCGCCACCGTCACCGCGCGGATGTGGTCCGCCGCGACACGCATCGCGATGTCGACGCGTCGATCGACTCCGTACGGCTTCCCGCTGCGCGCCGCGAGCACGCCGAAGAACGGCTGGAACAGGTCGGTGTCGTAGTTCGAACGCACACCTTGCAGCACGCCGAGCACGCGCTCGAAGCCCATGCCCGTGTCGACGTGTGTCGCCGGCAGCGGACGCAGCGAACCGTCGTCGAGCCGGTTGAACTGCATGAACACGTTGTTCCACAGCTCCATGAAGCGCTCGTTCCCCGCGTTCACGCCGATGGCGCGATTCGCACCGTCGGCGCGATTCTCGTGCGCTTCGCCGCGATCGAAGTGGATCTCGGTGCACGGCCCGCACGGCCCCGTCTCACCCATCTCCCAGAAGTTGTCCTTGCGCCCGAAACGCAGGACGCGCTCGGGCGCGATGTCCGTGACGGTGCACCACAGACGTTCGGTCTCTTCGTCCGCCGGCAGTCCGTCGGCGGCGTCACCGCCGAACACCGTGACCCAGATCCTCTCCTTCGGCAGCTTCCACACGCCCGTGAGCAGCTCCCACGCCCAACGGATCGCATCTTCCTTGAAGTAGTCGCCGAACGACCAGTTCCCGAGCATCTCGAAGAACGTGTGGTGGTACGTGTCGACGCCCACCTCCTCGAGGTCGTTGTGCTTGCCGGAGACGCGGATGCACTTCTGCGTGTCGACGGCGCGGGTGTAGTCGCGTCGGCCCGTGCCGAGGATGACGTCCTTGAACTGGTTCATCCCCGCGTTCGTGAACAGGAGCGTCGGGTCGTCCATCGGGAAGACCGGGCTCGATGCCACGACGCGGTGACCGCGCTCGGCGAAGAAGTCGAGGAACTGCTGGCGGACCTCGGCAGAGGAAGGCGTGAACGTGAGCGGGCGATTCGTCATGGCAGCCTGATTGCGCGAAACCGGCCGAGCACTAGACCGGACCGACCAGCTCGGGGCAAGCATCCACGAGCCACCTCCATCCAGAGCGCGTCCGTGCCCCCACCACCGCCACGTCGGTCGCGACCGTTTCGATGTGTCCGCGTCGCTGCCGGAGGTGTCGATGCGGGCATCTCATCGGCGCCGTCTCGTCGGCGCCATGTCAGTGGGGCCGTGTCAGTGGGGCCGTGTCAGTGGGGCCGTGTCAGTGGGGCCGTGGGCGCGACACCCGTTCGGTTGCCGAGTGCCCCCACCAACAGGCACGGCACGAGCCTCGACTGGCGCCGTCCGATGCACGCGGCGCCAGACTCAGCTGGCGCCGCCGAATTCGCGCGCCACGAGCGTCAGCTCGTGGCGCCAGATTCGTGCGGATCGAGCGTCAGCTCGCGCCGCCAGACTCGATGTCGCTCGGCTGCAGCTTCGCCCGCACGATCTCGTCGATGCGCTCGCTCAAGTCGGGGTTGTCGATGAGGAACTGGCGCGCCTTCTCGCGGCCCTGACCCAGGCGGATCTCGCCGTCGGTCGGATGGGCAAAGGAGAACCACGTCCCCGACTTCACGATGCAGCCGGCCTGCGTTCCGAGGTCGAGCAGGTCGCCCTCGTACGAGATGCCACGGTTGTAGAGAATGTCGAACTCGACCTTGCGGAAGGGCGGGGCGATCTTGTTCTTCACGACCGTGACTTTGGTGCGGTTGCCCACGACCGCCTCACCTTCCTTGAGCTGACCGATGCGGCGGATGTCGCAGCGCACCGACGCGTAGAACTTGAGCGCGCGGCCGCCCGAGGTCGTTTCAGGGCTGCCGAACATCACGCCCACCTTCTCGCGGATCTGGTTGATGAAGATCACGAGGCAGTCGGAGCGCGAGATGGCGGCGGTCAACTTGCGCAGCGCTTGGCTCATGAGGCGCGCCTGAAGACCCACGTGGGCATCGCCCATTTCGCCTTCGATCTCGGCACGCGGCACGAGGGCCGCGACCGAGTCGATGACGATCACGTCGATCGCGTTCGAACGCACGAGCTGTTCGACGATCTCGAGTGCTTGCTCGCCCGTGTCGGGCTGGCTGATGAGCAGGTCGTCGAGATTCACGCCGAGTTTGCGTGCGTACGACGGGTCGAGGGCGTGCTCCGCATCGACGAAGGCGCAGATGCCGCCCGTCTTCTGTGCGCTGGCGATGACGTGCAAGGTCAACGTGGTCTTGCCCGAACTTTCCGGGCCGTAGATCTCGACGATGCGCCCGCGCGGGAAGCCTTTGCCGCCCAGCGCCATGTCGAGAGCGATCGAGCCCGAGCGGATCGCGCGGATCTCTTTCACGACCGAGCCGGCCCCCATGCGCATGATCGCGCCGCTGCCGTAGCTCTTCGTGATCTCCGCCAGGGCGGCCGTGAGGGACTTCTCGCGCTCGGCGAGGAACTTGGTGCGCGCCGCCTGTTCCGCGGCCTCGGCCTTGGGATCCGCGCGTTTCGTCGCAGGAGCCGCGCTCGCGGGTGCGCCTGTTTTCGTCGCTGCCGTCGCCGCAGCGGGTGTGGCCGGTCCGTGTGCCGCCGGCGCCGGTGCAGTGGTCGCGGCTCCGGAGCTCGGAGTCGCGGCATTCGGTGCAGCCGCACTCGTCGATGCGGAGCCGACCGCGCCGTTCGCGGCCGTGCTGTTCGAAGTCGCCGTGCTTTCGTTCTTGTTCTTCGTGGTGCTCATGATTCGTCGTCGTCCAGCGGATCTCGTGTTCGGTCGGGCCCAGCAGGCCGTCGGTGTGGTGCGGCCGGCCTCGGTTCCAGCTCCCAGCGCGCGGCGTCCTCGCCCGCGGTGGGCGCGTCGCCGTCCATGGATGTCACGAACTCGCGGCGGTGTCGGGGCTGCGCCGAAATCTCCGCGCCGCGTCGGAGGCGAACGTTAGGCGCCCGGCCTGTGCGCTGGCAAGCCCGAAACCCGAACGAATGCCGAACGGCCCGCGCGCGGGAAGAAGGCGCTCCCACAGGTGCGGAGCGCGCGGCGCGAAGGCGCATCAGGGCCCCTCTCGAAGGGCTGCGGGCGCGTCGCGCTGTTCAGACGCGGATCAGGTCGTGCAGCTCGTTGAAGCGCACTTCGAGCTGCGAACGCCCCACCGCCGCGAGGGCGTCGGTCGAGAACGACTCGACGCAGTAGGAGGCCGTCACCGTGCCGTAGACCATGGCGCGTCGCAGGGTGGCCGGGTGCGTGTTCTGAACGGCGGCGAGATAGCCCATGAAACCGCCCGCGAAGCTGTCGCCGGCGCCCGTCGGATCGATCACGCGGTCGACCGGGTAGGCCGGCAGCGCGAAACGTGCGCTCTCGCCGATGAGGAAGGCGCCGTGCTCGCCCTTCTTCAGGACGACGAACTTCGGTCCGAGCTTCAGCACGGCCTTCGCGGCGGCGAGCAGATGACTCTCGCCGGTCAAGAGGCGCGCTTCCTCGTCGTTGAGCACGACCCCGTTGACGCGCTTCAAGACCGCGAGCAGATCGGCCCGCGCGATGTCGATCCACAGGTTCATCGTGTCGAGCACGACGAACTCCGCCTTCGGCAACTGATCGAGCGCCTTGGCCTGGATCGCCGGTGCCGTGTTCGCGAGGAACACGTAACGCGTGTCGCGGTAGCGCTCGGGGATCTTCGGGTCGAAGTGCTCGAGCACGTTGAGGTGCGTCGCGAGCGTGTGGCGCGTGTTCCAGTCCTTCTCGTAGCGCCCGGCCCAACGGAAGCTCTTGCCGGGGGCGACTTCGACGCCTTCCGTGTCGATGCCGCGTCGGCGCATGTCGGACAGCACGGCGTCCGGGAAGTCCTGCCCGACGACGCCCACGAGGCGCACGGCGCTGAAGAAGCGCGCGCTCATCGCGAAGAAGGTCGCCGATCCTCCGAGCGCGTCGTCGCGACGGTCGTAAGGCGTCTCGACGGAATCGAAGGCCAGTGTGCCGATGACGAGCAGACTCATGGATGTCTCGAGTGAGGCGAGTGTGGAGTGGGCGGTCGCCGACGTGCTGTCGCGGCGACCGATGATCAGGACCCGGCGGGCGACTGCTCTTCGATGCCTTCGATGCGCGCTTCGGAACGTGCTCCCGGTTTCAGCAGGTACAGCCCACCGCACAGTCCGAGCACCATCTGGCAGACGCGGAAACCGACGCTGACGGCGACGCCGAGCGAGGCCGCGACGCCGACCAGTCCGAACAGGTACGCGTACGCAGCCTCACCGACACCCCAACCGCCGGGGGAGATCGGCACGGAGCTGACGATGTTCGCGACGGGCACGATCGCCAGGTAGTCGGCGAACGAAACGTCGCTCGTCGAGATGCCGAAGGCCGTGCCGAGCGACATCACGCCGACGACGGCGAACGCGTGGTTGCCGAGCGACAACAGGAACGCGAGCAGGAGTTCGAGCGGCTGGCGCCGATACGCGACGAGCGCCGTGTCGAGGCTCTTGATGCGCCGCGACATCGGCAGCCGCTCGACGAGCGCATCGAAACGCATGAGTTTGCGCACGCGTCGGCTGGTGTACACGGCCGCGCCGACGAGGATGGCGAGGACGAGCGGCGGAAAGATGGGCCGCAGCTTGGCGAACGTGTCGACGAGCAGAATCACGACCGACGCGAGGAACGCGAGGGCGAAGATCCCGAGGAAGCGATCGACGAGGACCGAGACGAGGGCGTCCGAGCGACGCTCGGGATGTTGGCGCACGGCCAGCACGGCCTTCACGACGTCGCCGCCCGTGAGACCGGGCATGACGAGATTGAAGAACAGCCCGAGATAACTGAGTCGGAACGCGCTCCCCCACGCGACCACACACCCGGCGACGTTCATCAACCGCCACCAACGCGTGATGGCGAAGAGCATCGCGACGAAGAAGGCCGCCATCGCCCACGCGAAACCGCTCTTCTCGACGCTGCCGAACACACGCGGCATTCCCGGCCGAATCTCGAAGCTGGCGCCCTGGGGCTCGAAGTTCGCGGCGTTCCAACCGCCCTTCTGGTCGCTCGCGAGCTCGATGCGCGACACATGGCTCGTGATCCACGCGGGCCACGGAGCCGGTCGAGCCGCCTCGTCGAGGACGAAGACGAAACTCTCCCCCTTCCAGTCGCCTTCGACCGTACCGACGAAGTCGATCGAGTGGGCCCCGCCGGCCTCCGTGACACCGAGCGTGTCACGCCACGGCAGGAACCAGAGCACCGCTCCGAGGATGGCGACGCCGAAGATCGGCTGCAGCCAGCGGCGCCACGCGGGCGTGGACGACGTCGTCACGAGCCGGCTCCGTCGGTTGCGTTCGCGGACTCGTCCACAGACGGGTCGTTCGTTCGTTCCGCTGCTCCGGAGCGCGTCGCATACCAGGCGCGCCAGTCCTCGGGTCGCAGTCCGCTGCGTCCGCTGCCCGAGAATCGCTCGAGGCAGCGCGCGGCAGCTGCTGGGAGGCCGCCCACGAATTGCGGCGACAGGTCGGAGTCCACGTGTGCGACGAAGAGCGCCAGCCAACCGGCCAGCGAATCGTCCTGTGCGTCGTCCCCGGCGGCCGCGCTCGGCAAGCCGGCGATCAGAAGTGCACGCAACACTTCTTCGAGCGCCGCGAAGTCGGAGCGCTCTGCCGCCGACTCCGCGAGTGCGAAAGCCGCGTCAGGTTCGAGGAGGGCGACGTGGCGGTGCGCCTCGGCACGTACGTCGCGCTGCGGGTCGGCGAGCGCGACACCAAGTGCAAGTTCCACGCAGCGACGTGCGTAGCCATCCGACGCGCGTCGCAATGCGTCGGCCGCGCGGCCGTCGGCCTCGTGCGAGAGCAGCGCACAGGCGCGCAGCAGTCGACGAGCGGCGTCGAGTTCGAGCGTGCGCGGTTCGAACGGGCCGACGAGTTGTGCGATGCGCGCGGCGTCGTTGGCGCGCGCGGAGGTCGACAGTTCGCGGACCAACGCGAGCAAGTCGTCGCCACTGTGCTTCACGACCTCGGTCTCTCGATTCGCGACCGGAGCGACGTCACCGAGCTCGCTCGCGACCTTGCCCGCGACGCGCACGGCGACGAGGCGCTCGACGGTCGGGTCGGCCGACGTCGCGAGCCAACTCGCGAGTTCGGCCTGCAAGCAGCGCGCGTCGAAGTCGCGCACCGAGTGCTCCTCGAGTTCGAGCAGCTCCGAGAGTGCGCGCCGGCGCGGCGAACTCACTCGTCCGACGGGCTTGTCCTCGGGGCCTGCGGCCGCGTCGCCGAGGCCCGGCAGGCCGCCGATCGACGAACGCAACGAGTACTCGATCCCGGTCATCACCGCGGCGACGGGACGCGGCGAGCCGTCGTCCTCGTGCAACTGGCGCACGTTCCACGCCGTCGACTCGAGCGAGCTGCAGGCCGCCAGCCACCCCATGGATGCCGCGACCGCCGCACGTCGCGCGGCCTTCCCGAGGGTCTTCACGCGCGAGAGTGTAGTGCGCACGAGCGCCCGAGCGCTCCTTCCTGGGCCCGCGTTTCGACGCGGGGTCGCGCGAGCTGGAGACGTACTGCGGACCGGACCTACAATCCCTGCATGGCGGTCTTCGTCGCAACGCTCGTGTTCTTCCTGTTGGCCGTCGGCGGCATGTCGATCGGGCTGCTGCGCGGCCGTCGTCTCTCGGGCTCGTGCGGGGGCGTGGATCGCCGCGGTCAACCGATCGGCGACTGCCACTGCGGACAGGTGCCGACGAACGGTTGTGCCGCGCCCGAGGCGACCAATCCGGGCTGAACACACCGGCGCGTACGCACTCACGGTGACTCGATGCGAGCGCGCGTGAACCCGGGCGACGCGAACTCGATCAGGCTGCCGTCCTCCGCGCGTTCGAGTACGAAGACCTCGATGCCGAGTCGCGGCGCGATCTCGAGCGCCGCCTCTCCACCGAGCACCGCCAGCGCCGTCGCCAGTGCATCGGCGCGCGCCGCCGTCGGTGCGAGCACCGAACTCGAGGTGACGCGCGAGGCGATCGGCGCGAGGCTGCGCGGATCGAACAGGTGCGGAACCGCGACGCCGTCGACGAGGCGGTTGTTGCGGTAGTCGCCCGACGTCGCGAGCGCGCCGTCCGAAAGCGCGACGACGAGATACGCGCGCCGTTCATCGCCAGCGTTGGGGTCTTCGACAGCCAGGCGCCAGGGGCCGCCGCCGCTGCGCTCGCCGCGCGCGCGGATCTCGCCGCCGACATCGACGAGGTAGGACGAGAAGTTGCGCGCGTCGAGCAACTCGCACAACCGATCGACCGCGAAACCCGGCGCGATGCCGGAGAAGTCGAGCTGCACGCCATCGACATCCTTGTCGAGCTTTGGCCGCCGCTCGATCAGGTGACCGATTCCGACACACGCACGCAGCGCCTCGATCTCTTCTGCCGTGGGCGGCTCGCCAATCTCGCCGCCGCCGAAGCCGTAGGCGCGCACGAGCGGCGCCACGGTCGGATCGAAGGCGCCGCTGGTCTCGGCGTGCGCGGCGCGCGCGGCATCGAGGACGGCCCACGCGAGCGGCGACAACTCGACACCCGTGCCCGCGGCGGCGGCATTGAAGCGCGACAGTTCACTCGTCTCGCTCCACGTGCTGAGCCGCGTGTCGACATCGTCGAGTTGCGCTTGGACGTCGCGCTGCAGACGTTCCAGCTCGCCCGTCGCGACGCCGCCGGACCGCACGACGGTCACCGACCACGTGCTGCCCATCGTGAGGCCGCGCAGCACACTCTGTTCGTCGTGCGCGCCCGCGCACGCAGCGAGCAGGAGCGTGCTCGCGCTCGCGACTACGTGGAACGCCAACGCCGCGGCCCGCGCGTGCAGACCTTGCTGCACACACGGGCCGCGGCGATCCACGAAGCGTCGGCTCACGAACCGAAGTCGTCGAGGTCGATCATCTCCGGATCCACGCCGAGAGCATCGAGCATCTTGAGCACGGCCGAGTTCATCATCGGCGGGCCGCACAGGTAGTACTCGATGTCTTCCGGTGCCGGGTGCTTCGCGAGGTACTCCTTGAGCACCACGTTGTGAATGAAGCCCGTGTAGCCGCTCCAGCCGTCTTCGGCCTTCGGCTCGGACAGCGCCACGTGCCACTTGAAGTTCGGGAACTGTGCCTGCAGCTCGTCGAAGTCGTTCACGTAGAACATCTCCTTCTTGCTGCGCGCGCCGTACCAGAACGAGACCGTGCGCTTGGTCTTCTGCGTCTTGAACATGTGCATGATGTGCGAGCGCAGGGGCGCCATGCCCGCTCCGCCGCCGATGAACACACATTCGCGGCCCGTCTCCTTCAGGTGGAAGTCGCCGAAGGGGCCGCTGATGCGCACCTTGTCGCCGGGCTTGCACTTGAAGATGTACGAGGAGGCCTTGCCGCCCGGGATGTCGGGGCCCGAGCGCGGCGGCGGCGTCGCGATGCGCACGTTGAGCATCACGATGTCGTCGCCCTCGGCCGGGTAGTTGGCCATGGAGTAGGCGCGCTCGATGGTCTCCTCGTTCCACGCGCGCGACTCCCAGATCTTGAACTTGTCCCAGTCCTCGTGGAACTTGGGCTGGACGTCGAACTGCTTGTACGCGAAGGCCTCGAATTTCGGGATCTCGATCTGGATGTAGTCGCCGTTCCTGAAGTTGATGCGCTCGCCCTTCGGCAGCCGCACCTTGAACTCCTTGATGAAGGTCGCGACGTTGTCGTTCGAAACGACTTCGCAGTCCCACTTCTTCGCGGAGAAGACCGAGGCCGGCACCTCGATCTTCATGTTCTGCTTGACCTTCACCTGACATGCGAGGCGGCAGCCTTCCTTCGCGTCCGCGCGGTTGATGTGGCCCTCTTCGGTCGGCAGGAGGCCCGTGTTGCCCTCCTTGATCACGACCTTGCACTGCGCGCACGTGCCGCCGCCGCCGCACGCGGACGGAACGAAGAGCTTGTGGTTGGCGAGAGTCGAGAGCAGGCTCGAGCCCTGCGCCACTTCGAGCGCGGCGTCCTCGTTGCCGTTGACGACGATGCGCACCTTGCCCGACTGCACGAGCTTGCCGCGTGCGACGAGCAGGATCACCACGAGCGCCACGACGACGCCCGTGAACATGGCCACACCGAGGACGACTGTAGTGACTTCCACGTTGATTGATCTCCCGTCCTGTTCAGAGCTGAATGCCGCCGAAGATCATGAAGCCCATCGCCATGAGACCCGACGTGATGAAAGTGATGCCGAGACCGCGCAAGCCCGGCGGCACGTTCGAGTACTTCATCTTCTCTCGGATGGCTGCGAGTGCGACGATCGCGAGCATCCAGCCGACCCCCGACCCCATCCCGTAGGCCAGCGACTCCCCGACCGAGTACTCGCGCTGCACCATGAACAGCGACGCTCCGAGGATGGCGCAGTTCACCGCGATGAGCGGCAGGAACACACCGAGGGCTCCGTAGAGCGCCGGCGAGAAGCGGTCGATCGCCATCTCGACGACTTGAGTGACCGCCGCGATGCTCGCGATGTAGGCGATGAAGCCGATGAACGAGAGGTCGACTTGCGCGAAGTCGGCGCTGGCCCAGACGAGCGCGCCCGGCTTCAAGAAGTAGTGGAACATGAGCGCGTTCAGCGGCGTGGTGACCGCCAACACGAACACGACCGCCGCTCCGAGGCCGATCGCGGTCTCGACCTTCTTCGAGACGGCCAGGAACGAGCACATGCCCAGGAAGAACGCGAGGGCCATGTTCTCCGGCCCCATCGCCTTCACGAAGATGTTGACGTAGTGCATCGGATCAGGCCTCTTCGTTCAGTTTGGGTGAGAGGCTTCGCTGAGCCCAGATGAACATGGCCACGAGGAAGAACGCACCCGGCGACAGCAGCATGAGGCCGTTCGGTACGTACCAACCACCCGCGTTGACGGCCTGCATGATCGGGAACCCGAGCAGCGTGCCCGAGCCGAACAGCTCGCGCACGATGCCGACGTAGATCAGGATCACGCTGTAGCCGAGTCCGTTCGACAGGCCGTCGAGCGCGGACTTGAGCGGCGGGTTCGCCATCGCGTACGCCTCGGCGCGCCCCATCACGATGCAGTTCGTGATGATGAGGCCGGTGAACACCGACAGCTCCTTGCTCAGCGCGAAGGCATAGGCCTTCAGGATCTGGTCGGCCACGATCACGAGCGACGCGATGATCGCGAGCTGCGTGATGATGCGGACCGAGCCTGGGATCTTGTTGCGCACGAGGCTGATCGCGAAGTTGGAGCCCATCGTGACGACGGTGACTCCGATGCTCATCACGAGTGCCTTGTCGAGGCGTGTCGTGACGGCCAACGCCGAGCAGATACCCAGCACCTGAATGGTGATCGGGTTCTTGATGTAGATGGGATCGATGAGGATCCGCTTCGTTTCCTTGTCCATGGCTCGAGAAGTACCGCGGTGGTTCAGGCGGCGGCCTTCTGCCGCTCGAGGTAGGGGCCGTAGCCGTGCTTCGACAGCCAGAAGCGCAACATGAGATCGACGCCCTTCGATGTGATGGTCGAGCCGGCGATGCCGTCGACCTGCACCTTCGAGTTCGTCACCTGTCCGTTCTTGACGACCGTCAGGAGCAGTTCGCCGGAGGCGCCGTAGATCGACTTGCCGGGGAACTGCCCCTTCCAGCGCGGATTGTCGACCTCACCGCCGAGGCCGGGTGTCTCGCCGTGCTCGTAGTACGTGATGCCGATGACGGACGACAGGTCGCGCTCGACGGCCAAGAAGCCCTTGAGCGTCGACCACAGTCCGTAGCCCTGGATCGGCAACACGAGACAGTCGACGGTCTCCGTGTCGATCACGATCGCCAGCAGATAGCGCGGCAGCGCGCGTACCTGCGTGTTCTTGAACTCGTCGGGCACCGGAGCGACCAGGTCGGCGTCGCCCGCGTGCTCCTTCGCCCACTTGACCGGCTCGAACTCCTCGGCCGACGCCACGCCGATCGTCGCGGCCACGTCGCTCACGACTTCACCTGTGACGCGATCGAAGACGACGTACTCGACGCGACCGTCCTCGAACCAGGTGTTGATCGAGTCCGCGTCGCGGGGTGAATCGGCATCGAGGACGCCCGCGACCGTGAGCAGGTTGATGCGCCGGTCGAGCTTCATGTTCACGTCTTGCTTTTCTTTGAGCCCGACGGCGACGCTCGACACCGCGAGCGCGCAGATGACGCACAGGATCACTGAGAAGATGACGATGTAGGCCTTACTGAACTCCAAGGCGCACCTCGCGGCGTTTGATGTTGGCGCGCACCACGAACCAGTCGATGAGCGGCGCGAACACGTTCATGAAGACGATGGCCAGCATGATCCCCTCGGGGTACGCGGGGTTGATCACGCGCACGAGGATCGTGAGCAGGCCGATGAAGAAGCCGTAGATCCAGCGACCGAGGTCCGTCTGCGCGGCCGACACGGGGTCGGTCGCCATGAAGACCGTGCCGAAGGCGAACGAACCGACGACCAGGTGCCAGTGGAAGGGCACGGCCAGATAGCTCGTGGGGTCCTTCGCGAGCGCGTTGAAGACGAGCGTCATCACGAGCCCGCCGAGCACGCAACCGGCCATGACGCGCCAACTGCCGACCTTGGTGAAGATCAGCACGAACGCGCCCAGCAGGCACGCCACCACGGACGTCTCGCCGAGCGAGCCCGGCATGAAGCCGAGGAAGCACTCCCACCAGGTGTAGGTGTAGTGCGACACGTCGTGGCCGTACTGGAACATCGTCGCCAGCGGCGTCGCACCCGAGAACCCGTCGACCCAGTTCGCGGTGTCGCCGATCCAGACATTGTCGCCCGAGATCTGCGCCGGATAGGCGAAGTACAGGAAGATGCGGCCGGTCAGCGCGGGGTTGAGGATGTTCATCCCCGTGCCGCCGAAGACCTCCTTGCCGATGACCACACCGAACGCGATGCCGAGAGCGACCTGCCAGAGCGGGATGTCCGGCGGCAGCGTCAGCGGGAACAGCAGCGAGGTGACGAGGAAGCCCTCGTTGATCTCGTGCTTGCGCACGACCGCGAAGACGGCTTCGAGCAGACCGCCGACCGCGACCGTCACGAAGTAGATCGGCAGGAACGACAGGAGCCCGAGGTACAGGGCGTGCGCGATGTTGACGTTGAGCGGCGACAGGCGCGGCTCGGTCGTGGCGCGGATCTCCTGGTAGCCCGTGTTGAACAGCGCGAACAGCGTGCACGGCAGCAGCGCGAGCACGACCGTGATCATCGTGCGCTTGAGGTCGATGCCGTCGCGCACGTGCGGGCCGCTCTTGGTGCGCGAGCCCGGACTGAGCAGGAACGTGTCGGCCGCTTCGTAGAACGGGTAGAGCTTCTCGAGCTTCCCGCCCTTCTCGAAGTGGTGGGCGAACTTGTGGATCTGGTCCTGAAGCACCTTCATTGCAGTGAGTGAGCGAGCTCACGAACGAGCTCCAACCGCGCCAGCGGTTGGGCCAGAAACACCAGAGAGAGCGGAGCTCTGCGCGCAGCGTCGACTTCTTTCACTCTCTCAACCCTCCTTCTCGATGCGGTCGAGCATTTCGCGAAGCATGGCCGTGAGCGGCTGCTTGGAGTTGTCCACGTACTCGCACAGGGCGATGTCTTCCTCGGCGAACTCGAGCACGCCGAGCTTCTCGGCCAGGACCACGTCTCCGGTGGCGAGGGCCTTCACGAGTTGCGTCGGCAGCACGTCGAACGGCATGACCGATTCGTATTGACCGATCGGCACGAACGCGCGCAGGCTGCCGTTCGTGTCGGTGTCGAACACGAGGCGCCGACGCACGAACTTGTCCCACAGCGTGTTCGTATGCGTGTAGCGGCCGTCGAGGGGCAGCGCCCACGAGATCAACCGCCGCGACGTTTCGTTCTCGAGCAGCGTGACCTGGTTCGCGAAGCGCCCCAGGAATCCGAACGGCGTGCCCGGAGCGGTCTCACGTCCTTCGAAGACCGAGCCACTGATCGCGCGCAGGTCGCGCGCGGACGACTCGTTCGCGAGCAGCTCGGCCATCGACGCACCGCGGCGCGTGCGCACGAGGCGCGGTGCGGTGGCGGCGGGACCGACGATCGCGACGACGCGTTCACTCGGCACGCGACCGGTCGTGAAGAACTGTCCGATGTCGGCGACGTCCTGGTAGCCGACGTGCCAGGCCGTGCGTTTCGCACCGACCGGATGGAGCTTGTGGATGTGCAAGCCCGGCGTCCCGGCCGGATGCGGTCCGTCGAACGCCGCGACTTCGACGCCGCTCGCACCCAGCGCCGACCAGTCCTCGCCGGCGCGCACGCACAGGTACGTCGTTCCGCTCGTCAGGCGTCGCAGGGCTTCGAGACCGGCGCGGAAGGCCGCCTCGCGACCCGCGAGCACGCTGCGCGGAGTCGGCGCCAGCGGTCGCGTGTCGATCGCCGTGACGACGATCGCACCCGGAACGGCGTCGTGGCGCGGCACGACGTCGAACGGTCGCTGGCGCAGCGCGCCCCACAGACCGCTGCCGAGCAACACTTGGCGCACGGCCGCACCGTCCGCCTTCTCGAGGCGCGGCACGTCGAAGGCGACGGCGCTGTTCTTGCCGTCGCGACGGATGACGATCGACTGGACGACGCGGCGCTCACCGCGATGGATCGCGGTGACCGTACCGCTCGCCGGCGACGTGTGGACGACGTCGGGATCGCGACGATCGACGTACAGCGGTGAGCCGATCTCGACTTTCGCTCCGACTTCGACGAGCGGTCGGCACTTCATGCCGACCGACTCACCGGGCACGAGGCCCACGTGTTCGATGTCGAGGCGCTCCACGACGGTTGCGCCGTCGGCGGCGCCGTGGATGGGGAGGTCGAGGCCGCGCCGGATCTTGATGACGGGCATGGGCGGACGTGAAGCGAAGTGCCCCCGGTCCGAGTGGTGCGGAACGGGGCCGTGGAGTTCGAGCGGCGAGCATGCTAGTGAGCGCGCCTGCGGGTCCGAGTGCTCGAATCGCGGAATCGTCCCGATAGCGCGTCGAGTCCGCAGAGGTTCCACCCGCGATCGCGTGTGTCGAGCCGCTGCGGACCTCGCGACACCGCCCTTCACTCGACGCCCACTTCGCACCGCGCCTGCCGCCGGATGGCGCGAACGAGCACTTCACTCTTGGGCCGGTGTGAGAGCGTCGAGCCGTCCGTCGAGCTCCCGTCCCGCCGCCGCACGTGCTGAGTGCGAGCGAACGAACCGCTCAACCCGCCGGCGTTCTGAAGCCTGCCATGCGCTTTCGGCCGGGCAAGTCGACGCCAACGGCGCCAGCCGTTGGGCCAAACAAGCACCGAAACCTCTTCGCCTTCGGCGAAGAGGTTTGGTGGAGGCGGCGGGAATCGAACCCGCGTCCTGGAACTCACCGACCCGCGGCGTCGACGTGCGTGTCTCCCGATTTGTTTCTCGTCGGTTGCTCGCCCGGGAGCGGGCTCTCTTCCGACCAACCTCGGTGTTTCTCGCCGCGCTTCCCCGAGGTGCGGTCGCGCGACCAGTCCGCTGGATGACGTTCACGCCGGGCCGCGGACACTCCCGGCGCGAACGGCCGACTGAACTGAATCAGGCAGCGAGTGCGTAGTCGTTGGCTGATTAGGCCTTTCCCGTGATTTTTGACGGGGGTACACGGGGTCCCCGGCACGCAACCGCGGGTAGCGTCGAACCAGTCGAAACCAGTGCGCCCCCCACACGTCTTTCGACGCGCACGCAGTGTAGGCCGCAAGGTCCCGCTCGGCGAGAACGACTTCAGGAGCCGCGCGTGCGCAGCGTCGCGCGACGCATGTCCTTGCGGTCCTCACGCTCGCGTTCGGTCGCACGTTTGTCGTGCAGCTTCTTGCCGCGCACGAGCGCGAGGCTGCACTTCACGAGGTGGCCCTTGAAGTACAACGCGAGAGGCACGAGCGTCACGCCCTTCTCGCGCACGACCGAGTGGATGCGGTCGAGTTCGCGGCGGTGCAGCAGGAGCTTGCGCGTCCGCGCAGGCGCGTGGTTGCGCGCATGCGCCCACGGGTACTCGGGCACGTGTGCGCCGATGAGTTCGGCCTCGCCGCCGCGCACCATCGCGTAGGCCTCTTGGATCGAGCCGTGTCCGCCGCGCAGCGTCTTCACCTCGGAGCCCGTCAGCACGAGGCCCGCCTCGAACTCCTCGAGGATCTCGTATTCGTGGCGCGCGCGCCGGTTCGACGCCACCACACGGATCTCGTTCTCGTTGCGAGCCACACAAGGAGCATAGCCTTCGCACGGATCGCGCCAGCTCGTTGACCTCGAGCTCGCCGGTCCCTACCTTCTCGCCCTCCTCACCTGCCCGGGTGGCGGAATTGGTAGACGCGCAAGGTTCAGGTCCTTGTCTTCGCTAAGGAGGTGGGGGTTCGAGTCCCCCCCCGGGCACCAGTGACTCGTGTGGTGAACCTGACCCACACGTGCCTCGTCGAGACGAGGCCAGGCGGCGCCACGAACCGGCTCGGTTGAAGCCGCGCGCCGATGCAACCGCGCGCTGACGCGAAGGCACCGCGACGCGCGCCTCAGAAACTCCCGTCTTCCGGGTAGTTCGCGACCGCCACGACGAAGACGACGAGCAGCGCGGCGGCGAGGCCGAGCGCGATCCACAGCCAGAGCGGCACGTTGGTCGGTCCTCCGTCAGCGCGCGCCGGGCGAGCGGTAGACGAGGATCGCACGCTGCCCCATTTCGTTGGGCAGTTCGTGTTCGAAGACCGTGTCGAGGAAGAAGCCCAGGCGTTCGGCTTCGCGTTCCGCGGCGCGCATCTCGCGCGACCAGGACGGACCCTTGAACATGACGAGGTCCGTGAACGAGTGGCGCACCTTGCGCAGCAAGCGGATGTTCTCGCGCACCGAACTCAGCGCGCGGATGAAAACGACGTCGACCTTGTTGCGAGCGAGCCAGTCCTCGCCGCGCGCCCAGACCGCTTGCGCGTTGCGCACGCCCATCGCCTCGATGGTGCCTTGGATGAAGTCGGCCTTCTTCTTGCGCGTCTCGAGCAGCGTGACGTTGCAGTTGGGCTCGCACAGAGCCGTCGGCATGCCCGGATAGCCCGCGCCCGAGCCGAGGTCGACGACCTTGCGGCCCATGAGCGGCAGCAGCCGCGTCGCCCGCCACGAGTCGAGGTAGTGCTTCACCGCGATCTCGTCGGCGTCGAAGATCGACGTCAGGTTGAGCTTGCGGGTGCCTTCGAGCACGAGGACGGCGTGCTTCGCGTAGCGCTCGAGAACGCCCGGGAGCACCGCTTCGGGCGCGAACGCGCGCCGCAGTGCCGCGAGGATCTGTTCTTCGTCGGGAAACTCGCGATCCGCGAGGTCGGGCACCGGCTCGTCTTCGCCGTCGGCGACCTGCTCGGCTTCCGCCAACCGAGCGCACTCTTCGGGCGACGGTTCGGGCTTCGCCCCCGGCCCCCCGCGTGCAGCGAGTCCTTTGCCGGGTTGGGGCCGCGCGCCGAGACCTTTCGGCCGCGGACCGCTGCCGGTGGCGCGTGGGCCGGACGGACGAGCGCGCGCGCTCGCATCGTCGGGGCGCGCGGCATCGCTCGCTTCCGCGCCAGAGCCGGGCTCCCGACCATCCCCTCCGGTCACCTCGCTCTCGACGTTCGATTCGCGCATGTGCCGCCGCACAAGCTACTCCCGCAGCGGCGCGACCCACAAGGGAGCGCCGCCCTGTGCGCACGTTACGACCGCTGCGGGAAGCCGGCGGAACCATGCCCCGGGTCCTCGCGTCCGCCTCGCAGTCCCCGCCTCGGAACCCGCAACTCCCCCATCGTCCGCTGTCTCGCGCCGCGCCTCCCGGTCCGCAGCTCCCTCCTGCCGGAGGCTGCTGCGGTCGCGCGCACGAAAGCTGCACGCGGGTTCCGTGCGAACGCGCACACACGCATTCCGGTGTGTGCCCCAGCGTTTCCCCAACCACCCGTCTAGCAGCGGACGAACACATGTCGCGCACCACTCGCAGCGCCTGGCGCGCCGCGGTCGCTCTTTTCCTGTCCTTCTCGTTCAGCGGCCACACAGCGGCCCATGCCGCTCTGCCGCAGACCCACGAGGTCGTCGCTCGCACGTCGATCGGCGCGGTCAGCGGTCCGACGCTGTTGCGCATCGTGCTGCCTCTGCCACCCGGCCAGGCCGCCGGCCTCGTTCCGGGCGCACTCTCACCCTTCAGCCTGAAAGCCGGGAACGACGTACTCGCCACGCAGTGGATGCCGTGCCGCTGGCACGCCGACGGCAGCCTCGCGTCGATCGAGCTCTCCGCGTGGATCCACCGCGCGACCGTCGACGGTGAAGTCGTGGTCGTCCGCGCGTCGGGCGCCCTTCTACCGGCCGCGATCCCGAGCGAGACCGTCGCGCTCTTCCTGTCGGGCTTCGGCTTCAACGTCGAAGGCCCCGCCGGCAACGTCGTCGTCCCGTTGTCGAACGTGGCCGGCCAGGTGACACTCGGGCCGGCCTACGCCGAGATCGAAGACGGCGGCTCGCTCGGCCCCTACGGCGGCTTCCGCTACTGGGCGCGTGCGCTGCGCGGCTCGCCGCTCGTCGAACTCGACCTGGTCTGGCACAACGCCGACACGTCGTCACCGGACCCCGACATCCGCTTCGATCGCGCATCGCTGCTGCTGCCGCCCAACTGGCGCGCTCTGTCCGTCATCCCGCGGCCGGACGTGCACACGATCGTCGGAACGAGCGGCCCGACCCGCTACGTGATGGCGGACGGCGGACCGCACGCGCTGCTCCAGTTGCACGAGCACCACTTCCGCGTCGTGCTGCACCAGGACGTCGATCAACCGGCGGCGCAGCGCCTCGCGAGTTGGCTCGGTTGGGGCGTCTGTCTGCCCGACGGCGGCGGTTGGTCGTTCTGGAACTCCGCGTCGCCGTGGTTCACCGGACACGGAGTCGCCCTGCCGATCATCGCGCACTACACGCGTCAGACGTTCATCGATCGCGTGAAGGCCGACTGGGCGTTCACACGCAGCACTCTCCTGACGGGCACGCAGTTCACCGGTTCGCCGCACGGCAAACTCGGTTGGTTGCACATGCAGGGCACGCCGTACGGCGGCGCCACGGGCGGCGACGCACTCGAGTTCGCACCGGCGATGGAAGCGCTGCGAGCGGGCGTCGCCGAGGGCATCCTCGACCACATCGCGCTGTGTTGGGCCGACACCTGTCGCGGCACCGGCAACCTCTACGACGCCGTGGGACGACCGTTCGACGTCGACGGCTACATCGCTGCGAAGAGCCTCGACGACCAGGTCGACTTCCGCTTCGAGATGCTGCCCGAGGCCGTCGGCGGCGGACACACGAACAAGTTCCTGAACGACGACGAGGACTTCGGTTTCACGACGGCCGGAGATCGTTTCGCGAGCGACCCGGGTGCCGCGTCGTACGAGTGGGAGCTGCGCTCCTACGGCTCGTTCGACGCGCAACACGTCGGCCGTTACCTGTACGAGCCGATCGTCCTCGCCGCAGCGGCGAACGATCGCATCGGCAAGCACCTGCTCGAAGCGCGCGCGATGGCCAGTCGCGCCGACAACTACGAGGGCAAGGGCGGCGCGCACTTCGGCCGCTACGGCTGGCTCGCGGACAGCGCGGCGTCGTTCCCCGGTCAAGGTTCGTCGGCCGGGCGCGGCGAAGGTTGGTCGCTCGATCTGTACTGCGAGACCTACAGCTTCCTGCCGCCCTGGGAACGCGCCTGGTTGAAGCGACCGATCGAGCGCTTGTGCGATCTCATGTGGCACGCGCAGACGCCGTCGGGGTTCGTACAGGCGACCTGCGACGGCAAGGCGGCGTGGAGCGTGACCCCCGGCGGGTCGAGCGCACCGGTCTACCGCTGCGCCGCGCAGCCCTACGAAGCCTGCATCCAGGCCAACGCCCTGGCGAAGGCCGCTTCGTTCGCCTTCACACCGGCCGAGGCCCGTTGGCAGACGTCGCAACGCACGCTGCTCGACCTCGTGCGCGCTCAAGGCTGGGCGTGGCACCCGGCCGGCAGCAAGACCTGGGGCACCATCGCCTTGCGAGACAGCGCCGGTGCGCCGCTCTACCCGACGCAGGCGGACGTTCCGAACGACGGCAAGATCGACACGTCGAACTACTACCTGCGCGGCCCGCTCGTCTACGCCGCGTTGGCGGCCTTCCGACTGTCCGACCTGCCGGCCCTGAAGGACGTCGTCTTCCTCACGCTGCTCTACGCGGACCAGAAGACCCTGCTCGCGAAGATGCAGGAGAACTACCTCCAGGAGCTCGGCATGAAGGCACACCTGTTCTGGGTGGCCGAGACGATCCCGCAGTCGCTCCTCGAAGCGCTGCTCCTCCTTTGACCGAGTGAGGACGAGGTGGTCGAAGGGCGCAGGGCAGGATCCGTCGTGCGCCTGACGAACGGGAACACGCGTGCATCCGCCGCGTGTGCCCGGCTAGACTCGCGCGCCGCGCAGGGCAGTAGCTCCTAACGGTCAGAGCGACCGATTCCAAATCGGTAGGTTGGGGGTTCGAATCCCTCCTGCCCTGCCATCCCGCGCGCCGCCGATCACTGCCTTGGAGTCCAGCCCCGAACCGAGCGGATCCGCGCGCCGCCGTCGCCGACGACGCACCTCCGAGGAGAGTTCCTCGGCTCCGCAGGCGGACGGACCCGCCGAACGATCGGCATCGCGCAGCGAAGGCCCCGTCGATCCCGACCAGTTCGACTTCGGAGCGGGTCTCGACGAACGCCCGCGTTCGCCCGCGCGCGCCCGTGACGAAGAGCGCCCCGTGCGCCGCGAGCGTGTCCGCACGGAGTCTCCGTCGCGCGAGCGCGCGCCGGAACGCGAACGCTCGGCGGAACCGACACGCGAACGAGCGCCCGAGGCACGGCGCGAACGAACGCCCGAGACCTCACGCGAGCGCTCCGCCGAACCGCCGCGCGAACGCGGGGCCGACACGCGGCGAGAGCGCGCAGCGTCATCCGCGCGTGAACGCTCGACGGAACCTGCGCGCGAACCCGACACCCGCCGCAGCGCACGCTCGCGCCCGGCGCCGGAGCCGCCGCCCGAACACGCCGTCGACACACGCGCTGCTGGACTGTTCGAACCCTCGCAGGCGTTGCGCGAGACCTCGTTCGTGCAACTGCTGCGCTCGAGCCGCTGCGACGAGCGCGGCGCGCTCGTCGTCGACGTGCGTCTGCCGCGCCGTGACCACATGGAGCCGAACGCGCTGCGCGTGATCGGTCGGCTCGCTCGCGAGGGTTACGAGGCCTACCTCGTGGGCGGGTGTGTGCGCGATCTGTTGCTCGGTCGCCGTCCGAAGGACTTCGACGTCGCGACCGAAGCGCATCCGCGCGAGATCAAACGCCTGTTCCGCAACGGCCGCATCATCGGGCGCCGCTTCAAGCTCGTGCACGTCGTCTACGGACCGGACGTGGTCGAGACGTCCACGTTCCGCGCGCCGCCGCGCAGCCACGAGTACGAAGCCGGTGAGGATCCGACGGTCGACGACCTGCTCATCGTCGACGACAACGAGTTCGGCACCGCGGCCGAGGACGCGCGTCGTCGCGACTTCACGATCAACGGGCTGTTCCTCGATCCGATCGAGAACGAGATCATCGACTACGTCGACGGCCTCGAGGACCTCTCGGCGCGCGTGCTGCGCACGATCGGCGATCCTCGCGTGCGCATCGCCGAGGACCCGGTGCGCATCCTGCGCGCCGTGAAGTTCGCGGCGAGGCTCGGCTTCCGCATCGACCCCGCGACGTGGAACGCGATGGTCGAACACACGAGCGGTCTGGCGCGCTCCGCCGCGCCGCGTGTGGTCGAGGAGATCCTGCGCCTGCTCCAATCGGGCCACTCGGCGCATGCGTTCGGGCTGCTCGAGGACTGCGGCGCGCTGCGCCTCCTGCTGCCGGCGCTCGCACGTTGGCGCTCCGCCGACCGCACGGGTCCGGGCGTCGGGTGGTCGGTGTTGTCGGCGCTCGACGAGCGCATCCAGCGCGGCGAATCGCCCAGCACCGGCTTCTGCCTCGCGGCGCTCTTCGTGCCCGCCTTCGTCGCGAATCCCGAGGAGCCGCACGACGAGGAGGACGAAGACCTGAACCGCGACGGTCTGGCCCTCGACCTCGCGGGCGAACTGCTGGAGCCGCTCTCGCAGGTCGCGCGCCTCTCGCGCCGCGACGTCGGTACGGCGAAGCGCCTGCTCGCGAACCAGTGGCGCCTGGTCCAGCCGCAGTCGCGCCGCTTCCGCCCGCTGGCGTTCGTCCACAGTCCGGAGTTCGAGGACTCGCTCGATCTCCTCGCGTTGTGCGCGCGCGCCGGCGCCGCCGATCCGGCGCTGGTCGATCGTTGGCGCGCCCGCCGCGACGAAGCGCGCTCCGCGCCGCCCGAAGACCTCGAACAGGAACTCGCGCAGCGCAAGAAGCGGCGCCGCCGTCGTCGACGCGGCAACCACTCCGGTTCTTGACGCGGCGCCCACTCGCACGAAAGCGCGCGAGCGGGCACCATGGCGGCCCATGTTCGACGTCGTCGCAGCACTCGCCGCCGCACTCCTGTGCACGGGCGGCGACTCGGCACGCGACGAACACACGGACGAAGAGCTGCGCCTCCTCTGGGAGGGACTCTCGGCCGAGGAACGTCGCGACGTCGTCGAGTACGCGGATCTCGACCTCTCGCACGCACAGACGTTCCAACTCGCGCTCGTGCGGCACGTGCTCGGAACGCTCGAGTGCGATCCGCTCATGCTCGACGCCGCGCCGGCGCCGCTGTGGTTCGATCCGACGGTGCACGCGCCGGCGCAACCGATCGAACGGCGACTCCTGCCCGCGGACTCACAGAAGTTGCTCGCGGCGCGGCGCAGCATGCAGGCGGCACTGCCGTCGCGGCGTGTCGAACCGGCCTTCGCCTACGACTGGGGCACACGCGCGGTCGTTCGCACGGGCGAACGCGACGATCCGACGAGGCGCTTCGAAGAGCTTCTCGCCGGACGCTCGCCGGACCACGACCTGTGCGAAGCGCTCGTGTTGCGCGCGATCGACGACGGCGAGCAGATGACCGTGCTCGCCGCCTTCGCGCACCTCTACACCGACCGCGACGGCAACGCGTATCCGGGCATCACGCTCTACGACGCGTGGTCGAGCGGCGCGAGCATCGAGATGCCGGACGTCGACACACTCGGCCTCGTGCACGTCATCGACGACGAGTGGAAGCGCTGGAAGGCGCCCGTGCCGGCGAAACAACAGCAGTCGCTCTACAGCCACCTCGGCGAGTACTTCGTCGCAGCGCGGCACCACCGCGGCTTGCGCGAGGCGCTCGCGTCCACGTATCTCACCGGCGAGCCGACCTACCGCGACGGCTACTCGTCGGGCAACACGGTCGGGTTCCATGCACTGTGGAATCGCGCCTCGTCGGACCCGACGGCGCTGGAGCCGCTCCTCCCCGAGGCCAAGGACTGGGCCGCGTTCCTCGAGCGCATCAACGCCGAGTTCGAGCGCGACCGCGAGGCCTGGCGCGGCGGCGAGCAACGGCGCGAGACGCTGATCGCGGATGCGCGTTTCGTGCGCAGCCGACTCGTCGCGATACTGGACGATCTCGGACACTTCGAGGCCCCCACCGCCGACGAACGACGCGGCGAGAAGGGTGACGAACGCTGATTCGCGAGACGAACGACGTGTGTGCGGCGGCCCCGCCGCAGCGCGCACGTGACTCGAGTACCCCGCGCGGCACGAGCCGCAGCTCCCCCTACGCACCATGACGAAGACCGACCTGTCCGCCGTCGCCCGCGCCCTCGTGGCTCCGGGCAAGGGCAT
>JBIKNC010000117.1:0-13503 GCA_044358925.1 Planctomycetota bacterium
TTCGACTCGATCGGCGTCACCTCGACCGAGGAGACGCGCCGCGACTACCGCGAGATGTTGTTCAGCGCGCCGGGTGCCCACGAGCACATCTCGGGTGTGATCCTGTACGACGAGACGCTGCGCCAGAAGGCGAAGAGCGGCAAACCGCTCGTCGAGCTGCTCACGAGCAAAGGCGTGATCCCGGGCATCAAGGTCGACTCGGGCGCGAAGACGCTGCCGGGCTCGCCGAAGGAGAAGATCACCGAAGGCCTCGACGGCCTGTCGGAACGTCTGGCCGAGTACGCGACGCTCGGCGCCAAGTTCGCGAAGTGGCGCGCCGTCATCACGATCACCGACACGCTGCCGTCGCGTGCGTGCTTCGAGATGAACGCCCACGCGCTCGCGCGTTACGCGAAGCTGTGCCAAGAGGCCGGCATCGTCCCGATCGTCGAGCCCGAAGTGCTGATGGACGGCACACACACGATCGAACGTTCGGAGGCGGTGACGCGCGAGGCGTTGCACTGCACGTTCGTCGAGCTGCACCGTCAGGGCGTCGAGCTCGAAGGCATGCTCCTCAAGCCCAACATGGTGCTCTCGGGGTACGAGTGCGCCGTGCAGGCTTCGGTGCAACAGGTCGCCGAAGCGACCGTGCGCACGTTCCGTCGCCACGTTCCGGCCGCGGTGCCCGGCATCGTCTTCCTCTCGGGCGGCCAGTCGGACGAACTCGCGACGGCGCACCTCGACGCGATGAACCGCATGGACGCTTCGCTGCGGCCGTGGAAGCTCTCCTTCAGCTACGGTCGCGCACTCCAAGCTCCCGCGCTCAAGGCCTGGGGCGGCAAGGCGACCGGTGTGGCCGCCGGCCAAGCGGCGTACATGCACCGCGCGCGCTGCAACGGTGCGGCCACGAAGGGTGCGTACACCTCGAAGATGGAAGCCGAAGGCAAGGGCAGCGTGAAACTCGTCAGTCAGGACTGAACGAGTCACGAGAGACGCGGCGCGACGTGCGCCAGCAATGAGCGAACGGCCGACTCCGCGAGGAGCCGGCCGTTCAGCGTTCGGCGCCCGGTGTTTCGCCGGGCACCAATACTCGAAGACGAAGGGCGCCGCAGGCGCCGACTTCACTTGTAGACGTAGATCAGCGTGCGTCCGGCAGCCGCTTGGTACACGACGCGGCCCGTGGTGAACCAGTCACCGGGTGTGCCGCCGTCGAACGCGCGGTCGATGGACTGCGCCACTTCGATCGGAAGGGCGGTGAACAGCAACATGTTGCCGTTGCCGACGAGGTCGGCCGAACCGTTGCCGTCCGTGTCGAAGCCCGGGATCCAGTTGCCGGCCTGCAGGCTGTTGTAGAGCCGCGTCTGGCCGAACGGGTTCGTGTCGTTGTTCGCGAACGGACGGTCGATGTACGGACCCGCCCAGCCGGTGTAGGTCTGCGGTGCCGTGAGGTCGCGGCGTGTGGCGGCCTGCGTGACCTCGAGTTCCTCCGCGTAGCGACCGGTGTCGCTGTAGTGGATGAGGCAGCCCTTCTCGACGTTCTTGACGAGTTGGATCAGGCGCGAGGCCTGGCCGCGTTGAACGGCCGCGCCGGAGCGGAAGCCGACCACGCCGACGAGAATGGCGATGATCGAGATCGCGACGACGATCTCGAGCAACGAGAAGCCGGCGCGGGAACGCCGGGAGTGGATCGGGGACATGCGGATGTTGGACGGGGCTTCCGACGACAGCTCGCGGCGCATGCGTACGACGCGAGGCTCGGGCAGGACAAAGTCCGGGGTCTGAGGGTTTCGTCACGTCACGGTCCGCGGGTTGAGGAGGAAGTCGCAATCGAGCGCGACCGCGTCGACATCTGCACGTCGGAAAGCCCTTCCAGGTGCGGCACAACACTGGGACCGGCGCAGACGCGGGCCGCTCGCTGCCTCACTCCCAGGCCGCGTGTGTCGATGCGTGGAAGCGCGAGGTTCGCCTCACCACACCATGACTTCCCACGAGAACGCGGCCGCCACGCGGCCCGGCGCCATCCGCTTGCGTCCGCTGTTGCACGTCACCGAGGACGCGCTCGAACTGGTGTGGCTCGACGGCGGACACGTCCGACGTTCGAGCGTCGCCGTCGAGACCTCGCGCACCGATCTCGTCGCCGCCGCGGCGCGCGAGCTGTGTGCGTCCGGCCCGGGCACTCGACTGCCGCTGTGGGTCTCGCTCGACGAACACACGTTCGAGACCCAGCAGATCCTGCTCGGCCGACTGCCGGAGCGCGAGGTGACGGGCGTCCTCGAACGCCGCGCCGCGAACGCCATCGGCGGGCACGTCGACGATGCGCTCTGGTTCGCGCAGCGTCTCTCGCCGCCGTTCGAACAGGAAGGCGATGCGAACGACTCCAACTGGCTGCTGCACGTGCGTCGGCGCCGCGAACACCACGCGTTGCTGCTCGCGCTGCGCGCTGCCGGCCTCTCGGTCGAGCGCGTCGTCGCGCTGCGCGACGTCCTGCCGCTCGCCGCCGCCAAACGCGGAACGGGCGGCGAAGTTCTCGTCGTCTGGGACGGCGCGACCGTCTCCACACACCTGCTCCGCAACGGCGCCCTCGTCCAACACAGCCGCCTGCGCATCCCTGCGGATGCCTCGCCGAAGGACGCGAACGTCTCGATCGTGCAGGAAGTGCGCCAGGTCTCGGCCTTCTGGTCGAAGAGCAGCCGCGGCGCACCACTGGAGACCGTCAGCATCGTCGGACTGCCCGAGGAGCAGGTCGAGGAGATGGCCACGCCGCTCACGATCGCCGCACTCGGTGCCGTGATCGAACGCGTCGGCACGAGTCCCGATCGCAGCCCCGACTCCGTGCGCCGCGCCTTCCTGTTCACCGTCGCACGCCTCGTTCCGCGAGCGAGGAACCTGGCCCTCGCGCTGCCTCCGCGCCGTTCCCGCGTCGCCGCCGGTGCGGCCGCAGTGACGTTCGCCGCCGCCGCACTCGGCGCGTTGCACACACGCCACTGGGATGCGCGCGTCGAGCAACGACGAAGCGAGATCGAGAAGTTCGCGCGCGCCGCGTCCGACGTCGACGTTCGCTCGGCTGAGCGCACCGACTACGAGAACGCGCGCCTCGAGCTCGCTCGCGCGTGGAACTCGCTGGCGAGTCTCGAGAGCCACGGACTGCCGTTCGAGAGCGTCGTCGATCAGGTCGTTCGCGCGCTCGAAGGACGCGCGCGAGTGACCCACATCACGCTCATTCCTGGTGAGAACGGCGCCGAGTTGCTCGCGGAAGCGATCGTCGAAGGCCCCCTCGACGAGGCGGCCGCCGATCTCGACGCCTTGCGACGCGGTTTCCAAGAGGCCGTGTGGTTGAAGGGCGTCGTCGTCGAACCGGCTTCGCGTGTGCCGGACGGCGAGGAAGCCGTCGGTCTCTCCTTCACGCTCGCGGCGCAGACCGCCGGAGTCCTGCGATGAGCACGTCTCGCGACAACTTCGCGCGCACCAGTCGTTGGAGACTCCTCGCGCCGCTGGCCCCTTTCGCTCTGTTGCCCCTGTCGGTCGTCGGCTTCTCGCTGCGGCCGGCCATCGAATACGGAGCACTCGCCGACGACCTCGCTGCGGCGCGCGACCGTTTCGCTCTGGCCGGTGAACTCGCGCAGTTCGAAGCCGAGCACGGTGAACACGGGCCGCCGACGGAACGCTGCCGTGAACTCCTCTCCGAACTCGCGGCGCGCGTGCCGGTCGGGTTCGAGGCGTCGGCCTTCTTCGAACGCTGCCTCAGCGCGAAGCGCTCCGCGGGCGTGGTCCTGGGAGCCATCGACGTCGGCGCCGAACACCACCTGCACGCCCCGGTGGGTACGCAGTCACTCAACTACAGGGTCGTGACCCTGCAAGGGCGAGCACGCCTCCCCGAGGTCGAGCGCCTGCTCACCGCGCTGCACCGCGAAGGCCAGCCGGTGGGTGTGCTCGAGGCCCGCCTCGACGCACTCGAGAGCGATCCGTCGCACTTCGACTTCCAGCTCCAGCTCGCCGTCTACCACCTCGCCCTGCCGAAGCAGGTCGAGCAGCCGATCGAGGAACTCTGAAACCATCTCGCCGCTCCACAAGAAGATCGCCGCCGCAGCCGCTGTCGCCGCTGCCGCATCCGTTTGGATCGCCCGCTTCGTCGGCGACGGCGCCGCGCCGTTCGCAGCCACGGCCGAGAACCCCGCCGCCGACGGCTCACTCGCAGGTGTCGTCGACAGCGGCGACGACTGGATCGTCGCGACCGAAGCGGAGAACGGCGGGAGCGGCACTCAGGATGCCGACGCAGCTCTCGCGTCACTCGGAGCGGTGCTCGGTTTCCTCGAAGCGCGCGAGCGACCCTCGGATGCAGCGGGCCACGCAACACGTTCACTCGACCTCGCCGCTCGCGGCGTGCAGGCCGGCTCCACACAAGCGACCGACGTCGACGTCTTCCTGGCCGCGAATCCGGTGCGTGCTCTCGCGATCGGTTCGCGGCGCGCCTCGGCGCTCCTCGGTCGAACGCTGGTGCACGCCGGTGACACGCTCGCCGGCGGCGTGATCGTCGTCTTCGCGATCGACCGCAACGGCGTCGTCCTCGACACACCGCGCGGGCGCTTCCTCGCGACGCCGCAACTCGTCGCACCGCAGCTCGACGACACCCCCACCGACGACGCTCGGCAATCGGACTGACGCGCACGCACTCCCCATCCAGACCCCCCAGCTCCTCCTCGTCGCCGTCGTCCTCCTGTCCGCGTGCCGCCACCCTGCGGTGCGAGTTCCCGAGCGCGAACAGGACACGACGACACGTCTCGACGACTCGCCGCTCCTGCTCGACCTGCCCGAGGACGAGGCGGACCTGCAGTCCCACACCGTCGGGACGCTGCTGTCGATCGCGGACGACGAGCGTTTCCTGCTCGAGTTCCCCGGCACGCCGCTGCGCGACGCGCTCGGGGTCATCGGCACGATGGCCGACGTCACGCTCCTGTGCGACGCGTCGATCGACGGGATCGTCGAGGCGCGCTTCGAGGACATCACGCTCGACGACGCGCTCCAGACCCTGCTTCGTCAGCACGAACTGACCGTGTTGCCCGGACCCGGCGACGTCTACTTCGTCGAACGATCGGACGACGCGACCGAGGTGACCGACTTCGTTCAGCTCGTCAACGTTCGCGCGACGGACGTCGCGGCGAATCTCGCGTCGCTCGTCACCGAGGCCTCGCGCGTCATCGTCGACGTGGACCGCAACGTCGTGTGCATCATCGGCACACACGCCGACGTGGCCACGGTGCGCCGCTACCTGCAGCACGTCGACACCTTGAAGGACCAGGTGCTCCTCGAAGTGCACCTGTTCGAGGTCAGCTACGAAGACGGCTTCGACTTCGGCTCGGTTCTGGAGCTGCTCGGCAGTTCCAACGGCGACGCCTGGAGCCTCATGTCGAACTTCGGCAAGGGCAGCGCGTTCGAGACGACGCTGACGGACAACGACGGCGACTTCGACGCCACGATCGACGCCGTGCGCCGCTACGTCGGACTCGAACTCGTCAGCAGCCCGCGCGTACTGGCCGTCACGAACACACCGGCCATCATCTCGGTCGTGCGTGAGGTGCCGTACATCGAGACCACCAGCACGACGACCGGAACGACCGGCGGCATCGGTTCGACGGTGCAGGAGTCGGTCCAGTTCAAGGAGGCCGGCCTCTCGATGCAGATCACGCCGTCGATCCAGGAGCACGGCTACCTGCAGGTCGCGATCGATCAGTCGTTGAGCGAGGAGGTCGGACGGTTCAACGACATCCCGATCATCGACAAGCGCACTTTGACGACGCAGTTCCTCGTTCAGGACCGCCAGACCATCGTGCTCGGCGGACTCGTGCAGGACCGTCAGAGCGAGGAGCGCAACGGCATCCCGCTCCTGATGCACCTGCCGTTCGTCGGCCAGTTCTTCCGTTCGGACGACGACAACGTCCGCAAAACGGAGCTGCTCGTGTTCGTGACGCCGCGCATCCTCAGCCCGCGCCAGGCCGCCGCGCTCGCGCCGCACTACCGCGACGCCTATCGCGAGAAGGTCGGGATCCTCGGCGACAAGGACCTGCGCGCGACCGAACTCGACACCCTCTTCGAACGCCAGTACCGCGAGTGAGCTCACGAGCACCGCAACGAGCGCCGTCGAACGAGCACTGAAACCAGCACCGTGCAGACACCCAAACGCAAATGGCTCGGCGAGACGCTCATCGCTCAAGGCCTCCTGACGGAGCGCCAGCTCCAGATCGCCCTGGAGGAGCAGAAGCAGGCGCACCGTCCGCTGGGCGAGATGCTCGTCGCGCTCGGCTTCGTGCGGCCGCGCGACGTCGCCGCGCTCGTGGCCGAGGAACTCGGTCTCGAACTCGTCGATGCACGCACGGTGCGGCCCGACACGGAGCTGCTCGCGGCTATCGACGAAGGCCTCGTGCGCACCACGAAGTCGCTGCCGATCGCGCGGGTACCGGGCGGTTTGCGTGTGTTGATGGTCGACCCGTCGGATCCGTCGAAGCTCTCGACGCTCCGCCAGTTCTTCCACTGCGACATCGAAGTGGCGATGGTCACGGAGGAGGACTTCGGGCGCCTCGTCCGCGAGTGCTTCGAGAGCCGTTCGGGCCCGGCTTCCGGCGACGACGCTGCGGCGCGCCCCGTCGAGCAGGTCACCGAAGCGATCCTCATCGACGGCATCCGCCGCGGGGCCACGGACATCCACTTCCATCCGGAAGAGAGCGTCACCCGCGTGCGCTACCGCCTCGACGGCGTGCTGCGACAGACCGACGTGATCCCGCGTGCGATCACGAACGCGGTCACGTCGCGCATCAAGATCCTCGCGCAGCTCGACATCTCGGAGCGCCGCATGCCGCAGGACGGGCGCGTGCGCATCGAAGTCGACGGCCGCCACGTCGACCTGCGCGTCTCGACCATGCCGTGTGCACACGGTGAGTCGGTCGTGTTGCGTGTGCTCGACCGCTCGAGCGGCAGCGTCCCGTTGCACGAGCTCGGCCTGTCCGACGGCACGTGCAAGCGGCTGAAGGAGATCGCCGATCGCCCCCACGGCCTGTTCCTCGTGACCGGCCCGACGGGTTCGGGCAAGACGACGACGCTCTACAGCGTGCTCGCGCACGTCGACGCGATCCAGCGCAACGTCGCGACCATCGAAGACCCGATCGAGAGCAACCTGCCCTTCATCCGCCAGAGCCAGGTCGACAACGCGATCGGCTTCTCGTTCGAACGCGGCCTGCGCGCGCTCCTGCGCCAGGACCCGGACGTGATGCTGATCGGCGAGATCCGCGATCAGGAGACGGCGGGCATGGCCATCAAGGCCTCGATGACCGGCCACCTCGTGTTCTCGACGCTGCACACGAACACCGCGATCGGCGCGGTCGCGCGCCTGGCGGACATGGGCGTCGCGCCGTACCTGGTCGAAGACTCGCTGATCGGTGTGCTCGGCCAGCGCCTCGTGCGCCGCATCTGTCCGGCCTGCGCGACATCCGAGGCTCCGACCGAACGCGAGCGTCTGTTCGTCGGTCCGGGGCTCGCACGTGTGCCTCGACCGGTGGGCTGTGAACGCTGCCATCGCACCGGATATTCGGGGCGCACCGTCGTGAGCGAGTTGTTCGTGCCCGACGAGCGCACGGCGACTTTGATCCGCAAGGGCGCGAACGCGAGTTCGATCCGGGAGGCGGCGCTCTCCCACGGCTACCTCGAACTGCTCGACGACGGTCGCGACAAGATCGCGGCCGGAGTCACGACCGTCGAGGAAGTGATGCGTCAAGGCAGCGGCCACCGCATCGAGACCGAGGTGCGTCATGCCGCCTGACGAGCGCCGCGCGACACAGGTCTTCGAGTACCGCGCACGGCGCACCGACGGTGGCGAAGCCGTCGGTCGTCTGACCGCACTCGACGAACTCGACCTCGACCGCCAGCTGGCGCGCGAGGGCCTCGTGCTCGTCGAGGCGCACGTCAGCAAAGGCGCGGAAGCCACGGCCGACCTCGCGCTCTCCACCCGCGACCTCGTGAGCTTCTCCAATCAGCTCGCGACGATGCTGCAGGCCGGACTGCCGTTGCTCCAAGCGCTGCAACACCTCGGCAAGCACACACGCTCGCGCGACTGCCGGCGCGTGGTCGAGTCGATCCTGCGGCGCATCGAAGGCGGCGAGAGCCTGTCGGAGGCGCTCGCGCACCACCGCCGCGCCTTCCCGAACACGTACGTCGCCATGGTGCGGAGCGGCGAACTCTCGACCGCACTGCCCGAGGTCCTGCGCCGCCAAGGCGCGTACCTCGAGTGGTTGCGTGAAGTGAAAGGCGTCACCAAACAGGCGCTCATCTATCCGTCGGCGCTGTGCTTCGCGGTGCTCGGACTGATCGTGATCCTCGTCACGTTCCTGATCCCGCGCCTCGTCGCGCTCTTCCCCGGCGGCCGCGACGACCTGCCCGAACAGACCAAGTTCGTGCTCGCGCTCTCGGGCTTCGTCACGGGCAACTGGATCGCGATCGTCGCACTGCTGGCCTGCGCCGGCGCCCTGTACGCCGTCGCGCTCGCGTTGCCGCGCTCGCGGCGCGCGCTGTCGCACGCGCTGTTGCGGCTGCCGCGCCTCGGCAGCCTGGTCGAGATGGTCGCGATCTCGCGTTTCGCGACGACCGCGTCGGCGCTGCACCAGTCGGGCTGCGACATCCTCAAGACGCTCGAGATCTCGGGCGCGTCGTGTGGGAACTCGTATCTCGCCGCGCGCTTCGAACAGGTGCTCGAGGCCGTGCGCGGCGGTGAACCGATCCACGTCGGCATGGAGCGCGCGGGCGGCATCGATCCCTACCTCGTGCAACTCACGGCGGTCGGCGAGAACTCGGGCCGCCTCGGCGAGTGCCTCGAGAACCTGGCCGACGGCTACAACGCCGAAGTTCCGCGCGTCGTGAAGTGGGCGCTGTCGCTCGTCGAACCGGCCGTCGTCCTCGGCGGCGGTGTGATCGTGGCCTTCCTGTTGCTCGCGGCCATCCTGCCCATCTTCAAGATCTACGAGACGCTCGGATGAAGACCCACTCGTCCAAATCGACCGGCTCGTCCAGCGCGACGCAGCGGAGCGGCTTCTCGCTCGTCGAACTGATCGTCGTCATGTCGATCATCGCGCTGCTCGTGGGTGTCGTCACACCCGCGTTCGGCACGATGGTGCGCAGCAAGGCGCGCACGGACACGACGAACGAGATGCAGCTGCTCTCGAACGCCGCACTCGACTTCTACGGCGACGTCGGAAGCCACCCGACGGACGTGAACCAACTCCTCGTCGCCACGGGAGCGGGCTGGTCCGGTCCCTACATCTCGGGCACGACGGACGATCCGTGGAGCGGGCTCTCGGGCCACCGCATCGACGGCTTCGGAACGGCGTACCGCTTCACACGCAGCGGCGTTCGGCTCACCATCACGAGCGGCGGGCCCGATCGCACCCTCGGCAACGCCGACGATCTCGTCCTCGTCGCCGACGCGACGCCGCTCCTGCGCAAACGCACGCTCGATCGGCTGGCCGTCGTGAACACGGCGATCACGCAGTACAACTCGGTGCACCTCGCGACGAGTCCGCTCAGCGGCAACTGGACCGTCGCCTACTCGCGCCTGGTCACCGCCGGCTTCCTGCCGATCGGCGGTCCCGAACGGAACGACGCCTGGGGCACCGCCTTCGTCGGCGATCCGGTCGGCGCGACGCCGCTGGTGCGCGTCACCTCGACGAATCTGTGAGGGCGCGCCTCGTGCGCGTCGTTTCGACCGACATCTGAAGCCGCGCCTCGTGCGCGTCGTTTCGACCGACATCTGAAGCCGCGCCTCGTGCGCGTCGCCTCCACGAGGCCCGGACGGCGCGCCTCGTGCGCCGTCAGATCGCAGCCGCAGCCGCGCCCGCGAGCTCGGCCGTTGCGAACGCTGCCTGGAAGTTGAGGCCGCCGATCGGGCCTTGCAGGTCGAGCAGCTCGCCACACACGAACAATCCGGGGCGGCCGCGCACCGCCAGCGTGCGCGGTTCGACCGCGGAGAGGTCGAGTCCGCCCGCGGTGACCTCGGCCTTGTCGAAACCGGTCGTGCCGTCGACGGTGACGGCCAGCGACTTCACGGCTTCGATCAGACCGTGGCGCGCTTCGCGCGAAACGTCGGCGAGTCGGACGTCGTCACCCGTGAGACCGGCGAGTGCCAGAAGATGTTCGCGGAGCCGCGCCGGGAGCGCGACCGGCAGCACACGCGAGAACTTCGGTCGCCCGCGTTCGGCAGCGGCGGCGAGGAGCGCATCGCGCAACACTTCGCGCGACATGTCGGGCACGAGGTCGAGTGCGATGCGCCAACCGTCGACGCTGTTGCTCGCGACCGCACGGGCGACGGGCTCCGAGAGATCCATCACGGCCGGGCCCGACAGACCTTCGTGGGTGAACAACACGGGCCGCCGGCGTCGCGCGAACGTGCGCCCCGACGGTGCGACGACACGCGCTTCGACGTCCTGCAGTGCGATGCCCGACAACGCGCGCGCCCAAGCGTCGCTCGACGTCAAAGGCACGAGCGCGGGCACGGTCTCGACGAGCGGCAGATCGAGTTGCCGCAGCCACACGTACCCGTCGCCGGTCGTGCCGGTGCGCGGGTAGCTCTTGCCGCCGCACGCGAGCACGAGTCGGGCTGCCTGATGGCTCGCGCCGCCCGCGACGACCACGGCCCACTCGTCACCGCGCCGTTCGATCGCGACCGCGGGCGCGTCGAGAACGATCCGCGCTCCGGCTGCGCGCGCCGCTCGCTCCAGTGCGTCGCGAACGTCCTTCGCCCGACCGCTCGCCGGGTAGATCTTCTCGAGCGGCGCTTCCACCGTCGGCACGCCCCACTCACCGAAGCGCTCGCGCACCGCGAGCGGCGGCAGGTTCCAGAACGCGTGTTGGAGGAAGCGGCTCCCGCGTGTGCCGAACAGCGCGCGCGCTTCGTCCGGGCCGAGCGTCGTCGTGAGGTTGCAGTGTGTGCCGCCGCTCGCGAGCACCTTCGTGCCGGTGCGCGGCGTCTTCTCGAGCACCAGCACCTGTGCGCCGAGCGACGCTGCGCGCCACGCCGCCCACAGACCCGCCGCTCCCGCGCCGACGACGATCACGCGCGCGCCGCGCGCCGCTTCAACCGCCACTGAGCGCGTTCTCCCAAGCATCCATCTCGTCGCTCGAATGCGGCGCCGACGGCGGCGTGTCGTCGTCGAGGTTCTCGAGATAGCCCTCCGGCAACACGACACGTTGCTCGGCGCCGCCTTTGCCGCGGTTCACGCGCAGCGCTTCGACCGGGAAGGGCTCCGACAGATCGAGGCGACGCACCGCCGCTTCGAGCTGTTCGATCGTCTCGACGCGCACGAGCGACTCGCGCACGCGCGCCGAACCGCGGAAGCCCTTCGTGTACCAACTGCCCCACTTGCGGAACTGGCGCATGCCCGTCTCGTTGCCGAAGAACATGGTCAGGCGCCGCGCGTGATCGAGCATGACGTCGAGGATCGCGCCGAGGTTCGGAGGCGGAGCGGGCTCGCGGCCGTCGAACACTTCGGCCAGTTCGCGGAACAACCACGGCCTTCCAAGACAGCCGCGCCCGACGATCACGCCCGCGCAGCCGGTGCGCCGCATCATGCGCAGCGCGTCGAAGCTCTCCCAGATGTCGCCGTTGCCGAGCACCGGGATCTTCACGTGCTGCACGAGTTCGCCGATCGCGTTCCAGTCGGCCTCGCCCGAATACAACTCGGCCGCGGTGCGCGCGTGCAGTCCGATCGCCGCCGCACCCTCTTCTTGCGCGACGCGTCCGGCGCCGAGGTGCGTGAGCAACTTCTTGTGGATGCCGCGCCGCACCTTGATCGTGACGGGCACGTGCTTCGCACTCACGACCGCGGCGCGCACGAGGCGCGCCAGGAGGCGCGGTTTGACGGGGATCGCGCTCCCGCCGCCGCAGCGCGTGACCTTCGGCACCGGGCAGCCGAAGTTCATGTCGATGTGGTCGACGCCTTGGTCGACGAGCACCGACACCGTCTCACCGATGTCGATCGGGTCGCTGCCGTAGATCTGCACGGAGCGCGGCTTCTCGTCGGGCGACGACGACGCGAGCAGGTGCGTGAGGCGATTGCCCATCACGAAGCCGCGCGTCGTGATCATCTCCGACACGTACAGGCCGGCGCCGAACTCGCGGCACAGGCTGCGGAACGCGAGGTTCGTCACGCCCGCCATCGGCGCGAGCACGACCGGCGGCCAGACGGCCAACGGACCGACGGCGAGCGGCGCGAACTCGCCCGGCTGCGCGACGGGAACGTCGGCGTTGAGCGCGCTCGAGACGCGCGCGGCGGGCGTGGATTCAGCCGCCACCGCTCGCTCCGGGGAGTGTGCCGTCGCCCGTGGTGCCGCCCGTGTTCTCGCTCGTACCGGCGCTCGCGCCGCCGCCCGTGGGGTTGCTCACGGGGCCGCTGGCACCTTCGGGCAGCGGCGCTCCCGTGCCGTCGACGCCGCCCGTCGCAGCGTCGGCCGGCGGAGGCGTGAAGACGACCGGGAAACCGGGGCCGCCGAAGTCGCGCGTTCCGCCTTCGAGCGCCGCCATCGACGTCGTCTGACCGCCGGCGCTGTACAGCGCACGGACGAGCGCTCCGTTCTTCGCGTACGCGATGCGCATCACACCGACCGACGACGCGACCCAGCGGTCGCCGCTGGGATGGTCTTGGATGCGCCACTCGATCTTGATCGGCTCCATGAGGTCGCCGAACGTCAGCGCGTGCACGTCGCCGGTGCCCGGGTACTGCCCGAGCACGAGCGGACACGTCACGGTGTCGGCCAGCGCGTCGAGTGTGATCGCGACGGGCCGCTCGACCATCGTCTGCGTGCCGAGCGGACGACCGTTGAGCGCGCGCTCGACGTTGAAGCGACCGTTCGACCACAGCCCGCGCACGATCATGACGTCGGGTTGCATCGACGCCGCTTCGATCGCCGTCGCGTCGGGCGCGAGCGGCGCGGCGCGCCGTTCGATGCGGATGACGAACGACTCGAGTCGACCGTCGCGCAGCAACTGGCTGATCGACATCTCACCGCCTTGGAACGAGCCGTTCGGCGGCTGCACGAGGCGCGACGTGATCGCGACCGAGCCGTCGGGACGGTGGACGACGGTGTAGCGCTCGGAGCTGAGGCGCTCGGCGAGGTAGCGCGTCTCGACGTGCCCCGCGAGCACGAGCGCGCCCTCGACGTGTTCCGGCGGGTCGACGTTCAGCGGGCGCGCGTTCTCGGCGCGTTCGGCGGCGTGGCGCGCGGTCATGTCCGCGAGCAGCTCGTCGACGCGCTCCTTCGCGAACGGTCGACCGCGCACGACGACGTGCAGCGGACGGCGCAGCGCTGCGAGCGACTCACGCGGGTCGCCGGCGACGACGAGCAGATCGGCGACCGCGCCCGCGCGCAGTCGGCCGCGGCCCGTGAGTCCGAACACGTCGGCGGCGCGCGACGTGGCGGCGCGCAAGACTTCGAGCGGCGCGGCGCCGGCCTTCACCCAGGCGTCGAGTTCGTCGTGCAGCGAGGCCCCCG
>JBIKNC010000217.1:0-7355 GCA_044358925.1 Planctomycetota bacterium
GGCCGCGCTCCGCGCGGCCGATGCGTGCGCGCGCCGCCACGGAAGTGCGGAATCTGGCGACAGGGTGCCTGGCACCGTACGCGTCAACGAGCGAACCTGAGTTCGAAGTCGGTGCGTGCCTCGCCGGGTTCGAGCGTGAACGTCGGCCCGAACACCGTGGCGTGTTCGGGGTGCAACGCCACCAGGCGGAACTCGATGCCGCTCGGCAAGGCGCCGATCTCCCACGCTCCGGCCGTCGACTTCACTTCGGTGCCGTTGCCGTACAGCCAACCGCGGCCGTCGGCAGCGCGCAGTGCCTGCTCGAACGCGGCGACCTTCTCGTCGGAGATCGGACCGTGGCCCGTGACCATCACGTACGCACCGTCCAGCGGCTCGCCGTCCGCGGTGAACACACGACCTGCGACGCGCGTGGCGACTTCGACGGGCAGGACGAGGTCGCTCACGATGCCGTGTTCGGTCACGTCGATCGGTCCGTGGACGAGCGACGCACGTCCGCTCGTGGTGCAGCGCAGGACGTAGCGGCCCGCGTCCAAGCCGACCATGTGGAACACGTCGGTGTCGTCGGGCTCCGGACCGAACGACGAACGCTGCGCGGGCCCCGGGAACACGTGGTTCGGCAGCCAGTCGCGTGTGAACGCGAGCGGCTCGAGTTCCGGCACGAGGTCCAACTCGACGGCCCAGAAGTCGACCACCAGCGGCTGCCCGTCCTCGGCGCGCACCAAGCGCCCGTGGATCTCGCCCATGTGGTCGCCGACGTCGCGCGGATCGTCGCGGCGTTTGAGCCGCACGACGTGGCCGCTCGACGCGCGCAGGTCGGGTGTGATCACGACCTCGATCGCGGCCGGTGACCAGTTGGTGTCGTCACCGGACGCGTGGTTCGGATGCACTTCGACGCGGTGCGTGCCCAGCGGCAGCCCGTCGATCGTGAACGCTCCGTCGTCCGCGATGTCGGCGAAGAGCCACTCCGCGCTGATCGGCTCGCGCACGTAGGCCTGCAGGCTGTGCTGCATCGTCGGTGCGAAGACGCCATCCACGACCAGCAGACTCCCGCTGATCGAACACGCGGGTTCGGCGACGAGCACCAGCCGCGCCGCCTCGTCCGCCGCCACGTCGAAGCGCGTGACGAACGGCGCCAGGTCCTTGCGCACCGGTTTGACGCGCACGAGCTTCGCGCCGATGCCGTCGACCTCGAAGTGCGCCGCGCCGCTCGCATCGGTCACGGCGCGGCCGTCGATGCGCTCGAGATGCGTCTCGCGCGAGTACCAGTCGGTCCACAGCGTGCCCGGATCGACGGGCAGGTCGACGACACTCGCGAGTTCGACGACCGCACTTTCGACGGCGACACCGAACGTGTCGACGACTTCCACGGCCAGGCTGTACGAACCGCTCGTCTCGCCCGACGGCGCGGTCAACGTGACGAGCCCGAAGTCCGTCGCAGCGCCGGCACGGATGCGCTGCGGCGCGCTGCTCGTGATCGCACAACCGGCGTGTGTGATCTGCACGAAGTAGAGGCCGCCTTCGGCATCGGCGACGTCGACCGACGTGCGGAACGAACCACTCGCGTCGCTGACCACCGTCGCGGCGTACGCGGCGAACTTGCCGTCGCGTTCGACCGAAACGACCGTCACCTGCGCGCCGACGATCGGCACGCCGTCGGAGTCGAGCACGCGCCCGAGCGCCTCGCCGCTCAGCGCCTGCGACTCGTCGCCGTTCTCCGTCGCGGGCGGCGGTGTTTCCTGCGGCGCGACGAGCGCGGCGCGCGCCGAATCGCCCTCGGTCGCAGCGAGCGCTTCACCGCTCGCTCCAGCGTCGCTCGGCGCCGTGTTGCTCGTTGCGGCGAGTTCGACGCCATTGCGCGGCGGCTCTCCGCTCTCGAACCACCACCACGCCCCGCCGCCGAGCGTCAGCGCCCCCACCGCCAGACTCGCCACGAGTCCGAGCGACACCGACGCACGCGCCGACTCCAAACCGACGAGCCGCGTCACGAGACCCGCGGGCGGCGCGACCACCGCCGCACTTGCCGCCGACGCGAGCCGGGCCTCGAGCTGCGCACCAGTCCCGGCGGCCAATGCGACGAGTCCGGCCTGCGCAATGCGCGCGCGCAGCTTCGCGAGGCCGCGTGTCACGCGTTCGTGGGCGGTGCTCTCCGCGAGGCCGAGCAGCTCCCCGATGCGCGCGAAGCCCAAGTTCTCGGCGAAGCGCAACACGAGCGGCACCCGCAGCTCTTCAGGAAGTTCATCGACGAGGTCCCACAGCCGTCGGTCGTCGTCGTGGTCGTGTTCCGGTGCGTGCGTCCGTTCGTTGCGTGTCATGGCGATCCGTTCCTCGCGTGCACGGCGGCGGCGATTGCCGCGCCGTTCGTTCAAAGCGCAATGGACCGACCACCAACACAGCACACGCCGCGTCGACTCTTCATCGAGTCGCGCGACGTCGAGCCTGCCGCCGAGCACGCGCAGGAAGACCTCCTGCGTCGCGTCCGCCGCCGCCGCGTCGTCGCGCAGGACGCGCCGCGCGGAGGCGAAGACCGCCGCATGGTGCGTGTGCACGAGCTCTTCGAACTGCGAGATCTCGGTGGGTGTCATGGCTGCTGTCGGATCGGGTCCTGTGGCCTCGAATCCGCCGCCGCGAGGATCTTCGGCTCTTTCGCGGATTCCGTCGCGCTCGTGCCGCCCGGCGCCGCGATGCACGGCGAGCCGCGCGGCATACTCCGCGCCCATGGACGTGCAGGAGCTCTACCGCCCGACCCTGACGGCGAAGGACGACGCGCGTGCGCAGGCCGCCCTGTTGCCGCCGCGCGATTCGTGGATCGTGCGCGTCGCGTTCGGCCTGCTCGCGCTGGTGGCGATCGGCATGGCGTTCGCGCCGCGGCGCGAGAACCACAGCGCTGAGGAGTGGGTGCTCCTTGTCGTGATCAGCGGCGGCGTCGCGTTCGCGAGCCTCGGCATGGTCGTGCCGTGGTACCGCATCGCCCCGCTCGCGCGCCGGCTGCATGCGCCGGGCCGCTACCTCGGCTTCCTGTCGCGCTTCGTCGGCTGGTTCGGGCTCGGCGCGCTGCCGGCCGTCGCCCTCGGCGCGCCGTGGTGGGTGCTGCCGCTCGTCGCGCTCGCGCCGGTGGCGACGATCGGCCTGTGGCTGCGGCGGAGCTGGGCCGTCTGGCCGTGGTACCTCGTCGCGGTCGCCTGCGCGGCGCTCGGCGCCGTCAAAGTCGCTCACGTCGTGATCGACACCTACGCGCGGATGCGCGGCGAGGCCGTCGACGGGCGCGGGATGGGCGGCGCGTTCGCCGGCCTGCTCCTCGTGAGTCTCGGCGTCTACGTCGCCCGCGAGACGCGCCTCTTCCAGAAGAGCCTGAACCTCCCGTGAACATGACGCACGCGATCACCATCCAGTCCGTGCCCGAGCCCGACGCGGCGCTCGGCGACCAGTTGGTGCAGTTGCAGAAGGCCGTCTGGGGCTCCGAGCCCGACGACGTGCTGCCGAGCTGGCGCTTCGTCGTCACGCCGCGCACGGGCGGTGAGTTGTTCGTCGCCCACGCGGGCGGCGAACTCGTCGGCTTCGCGCTGTGTTCGCCGGGCATCGAGAAGGAGTACGAGACGTACCTCTACCTCGATCTCCTGGGCGTGCATCCGTCGCACCGGCACGCGCGCGTCGGCGAGCAGTTGATGCGCGCACTCGCCGAAGCCGCACCCGAGCGTTTCGTCTACAAGTTGCGCTGGACCTTCGACCCGCTCGAAGGCGCGAACGCGAACCTCTACCTCGCCAAACTCGGTGCGCGCGGGATTCGCTTCTTGCCGAACCTGTACGGCTCTATGGCGCGTGCGGGGCAACAGGGTGAGCGCTCCGACCGACTGCTGGCGGAACTCGACGTGGTCGCGGAGCTGCGCGGCCCACGCATGCGCCAGCCGCGGCCGCTGCTCGTGGTCGATCCGACAACGGTGCTCCCGGCCTCGCTTCCCGCGCGCATCGCGCTCGCCGTCCCGGCGTCGTACGCAAAGTTGCGCGCATCGGATACCGAATCCGCGCGTGCGGTGCGACTCGGCTCGGGCCGCATCCTCGAGCAGCTCTTCGCCGCCGGCTTCGCCATCACGGACTTCGAACGCGGCGAACACACGAGCCACCTCATCGCCGAGCGCGCACCGCCCGCGAGCGCCGATGATTCGAATCACGAGAAGGACGCCGAGCTGCAGGGTGAGGACATCGACGACGAAGCCGCGCGCGTCCTCGCGCGGCTCGTGGCCGAGCATCTGCTCGACCGCCATCACCGCGTCCACCAGTGGGCTTGGGAGCTGTTCTCGTGGGACTTGCGCATCAAGCGGCCCGAAGCTGCCTGGCGCATCTTCCTCGCGACGTGGCCGCTCGTGAAGTCGAACGACGACGCGCTGGTCCTGCTCGCCGGCTTCCCGCTCGAAGACCTGATCGCCAACCACGGCGCGCGCCTCATCGAACGCATCGAGGACTTCGCACGCCGCGACATCGACTTCGCGCGCCTCTTGGGCGGCGTCCGGCAGAGCTCGACCCCCGACGACATCTGGCGCCGCATCGAGAAGGTGCGGCACCACGTCTGGTGAGAGCCGGCATGTCGAGCGACACGCTCACGCCGGACGATGCGCGAACGCGGCTGCGCGACGTCGCTTGGGCTCTCATGCTCGTCGCCACCTGCGCACTCGTGTACGGCGCGACGCACCAAGCGCGCCTCTACGGCGACGGGCCGGAACTCCTGCGCTTGCTGGCGCGCGACCCGGAGGGCGATTCCAACTGGATCCACGCGCTGTACGTGCCGCTCGCTCGCTGGTTGCTCGCGGTGAGCAGCTCGGATTCGCCGTGGAAGACGATGCTGTGGCTGTCGAGCGGCTCGGGCGCCGTCATGATCGGCGCCGTGTTCCTACTCGCGCGCCGCTTCGGCGCGGCCGCGCTCGATGCGCTGCTGGTGGCGATCCTGCTCGCCGTCACGCCGAACGTCTGGTTCTTCTCCACCACGATCGAACTGCACACGCTCAACGGCGCCGTGGTCGCACTGGCGGCGCTCGTTCCGATGCTGCTCTCGTGGCGCCGGCCGCGACTCGACCTCGCGCTTGCGTGCCTCGCGACCATTCCGGTGTTCGCGTCGCACCAGTCGGGCGCATTGGTGCAGGGCGCGCTGCTGCTCGTGGCTTGGACGCAGTTCCGTCGATGCGCTCGTCCGGACAGTTCATGGCCCGAACTGCGGCCTTGGTTGGTGGCATTCGTCGTGGCGTTCGGAGTGAGCCTCTGCGTCGCCATCGCCATTGGCCGTGTGTGGGCGAGCGACATGGTGATGATGAACCCCGACGGCCTCCGAGGCTTCATCGCGGACAGTCGCACGCCTCTCACGATCACGTCCTTCACTGCGATGTGGATCTCTCCCATCGCATGGCTGTGGCCGGTCCTTCTTGCACCAGCGCTCGAACCCGCGACGCGTCGCCTGCATGGGCTGACCGTGTTGGCCGCCATCGCGCCGCTCTTCGTCTTCTTCACCCGACAGGGCATCCCGGAGAACGGTGCCTATGCCCTCGGTTTCCTGCCGTTCGTGACGGCGATCGGCGCCCGCGCCATCTCACGCCTGCCCCTGCCGCGCCGCTCGATCCTCGCCTTCCTCGCTCTGGCCGTCGTCGTGCAGGCATTGCTCGCTCGCTCGATGATCCGCGAGTACGACGACGGTTCGTGGGGCCAGCGTCTCGCCGCACGCGGCGCACACGTGCGAGCGCTCGGAACCGGCGAGATCCTCCTGCTCTCGTTCGATCACCGCTTGCAGATCATCGAGACGACGCACCCGGAGATCCGCGAAGTCGACTTCTTGCGCCCGCTCGTCGACGCGCTCGAGTCGGGTGCGCCGCCGGAAGCGCTGGCGGCGCGACTCGAAGAGACCGTCGCGCCGCTGCTGCCGATTCCCGAACTGACGATCGTCTTCGATCGCGGCTACGCGCTCGAAATCGATCGCGCACCCGAGCTGGCGCCGATCTTCGCCATTCTCGAAGAGCGCATTCGACGCATGGCCGAAGTCGAGTCGCGGCCGGACGGCGAGCACGAGTACTGGGTGTTGCGACCGCGACGGACGGAGTGAATTCGCGGCGCGAAGTGCAAGACTCGCCTTGCGACGGCCGGCGAACCTGGGTTCACTGGCGCGCATGAAGTCACGCGCAACGTGGGTCGTGGTCGCGCTCGCACTGGTTTCCGGCGCGTCGAGTTGTTCGGCACTGATCGGCGACGAAACGACGAGCGGGTCGGGCGGAGATGCGGCGAGCGGAGCTGCGAACGGCCAGACGGCGCTGTTCGACGGCGCGTCGCTCGCAGGCTGGCACACGGACGTGCCGGCGGCGGATGGCGGCGCGAGCGTGAGCCCGTCGTTCGGCGTCGAGGACGGCGTGCTCGTCAGCTACGGCGATCCGTCGGGGCACCTCATCACGGACGGCGAGTACGGCGACTATCGGTTGACGGTCGAGTGGCGCTGGCCGGGCGAGCCGGGCAACTGCGGTGTGCTCGTGCACGCGTCGACACCGCGCGCGCTGTACGGCATGTTCCCGAAGTCGATCGAGTGCCAACTGCACAGCGGCAACGCGGGCGACTTCTGGTGCATCGGCGAGGACGTCGCGGTGCCGAACATGGCGGAGCGGCGCAGCGGACCGCCGGAGAGTTGGGGCGGCGACGAAGACGACTCGCGGCGCATTCTCAATCTCACCGACGGCTCGGAGAATCCGCCGGGCGAGTGGAACACGATGGTCATCGAGTGCCGCGGGCGCTCGATCGACGTGTGGGTCAACGGCGACCGCGTCAACGACGGTCGCGACTGCACGGCGACGCGCGGCGCGATCGCGCTGCAGGCCGAAGGCGCGCGTTGTGAGTTCCGCCGCGTCGAGTTGATGCCGCTCGAGTGAGACACACGCGGCAGAACTGCTGAGTGATGCGCACAGCGCGCAGCGCATAGTGCACACAGCTCTGCCGCAACGAACACCTGCCTGATCCCCAACCCCGAAAGGACCTCACCATACCTCGCTACGTCGACGGTTACGTCATCCCGCTCCCGAAGAAGAAGCTCGCGGAATACAAGAAGATGGCGCAAGGCGCCTCGAAGATCTGGTTGGATCACGGCGCGCTGCAGTACGTCGAGTCGGTCCTCGACGACGCCGATCCGATGCCGGGTTGCGGCATCTCGTTCGACAAGCTGGCCGCGGCCAAGAAGACCGAAACGGTCATCTTCGCGTTCGTCGTCTACAAGTCGCGCGCGCAACGCGACAAGGTCAACAAGAAGGTCATGGCCGATCCGCGCATGCAGAAGATGATGGAGGCCATGAACCCGAAGAAGCCGATCTTCGACATGGCGCGCTTCTCGTTCGGCGGCT
>JBIKNC010000219.1:0-7238 GCA_044358925.1 Planctomycetota bacterium
ACGTGCTCCACGCTGAGCGCTTCGTCCGACGTCCAGTACGGCGTGCCCGCGAGACCGGGCAGAGCGGGTCGCACCGCGCGCGAACCGGTCGCGACGAGGAACGCGCGCGCACTCACGCGGCGCTCGCTGCCGTCGACGCCCGTGATGCACACGACGTCGTGCGACTCGAAACACGCGCGCCCCGCGGCGATTTCGTAGCCGGCGTTCGCGACGCTGCGCCCGTTCGCGCCCTTGAAGCGTTCGACGAGTGCGCGCCGTCGCTCCTGCAGCGCATCGAGGCGCACACCGACGACGGGCGCGTCGATGCCCAGGCGCTGTGCGCCGTGCAGATCGAGCAGCCGTTCCGCCGAGTGGAGCAGCGTCTTGGTCGGCACGCAGCCGGCCAGGATGCACAGTCCGCCGAGTTCGCGGTCGTTCACGAGCAGCACACGTTCGTGCCCGAGCTTCACCGCCTCCGCGGCCGCCGCGGTGCCCGCGCTGCCGCCGCCGATCACCACGAAGTCGTATCCGTCCGGCTCGGCCCTGCGCTCGCTGTGCATGCGCGCGAGGCTATCTCGGCGCGCTCCCGAAACGGTGGCCGACCTGATGCACGAGGAAGGCCGCGATCCAGGCCGCGGACGTCGCGAGGTGCACGAGCACCCACGCGTCGCGCCAGGTGCCGTCGACGGCGACCTGCAGGAGGTAGCCGCTCGCGGCCATCGGCACGGCCAGGAACAGGAGCGCGAGCCCGGAGCGCCGCCGCGCGCGCGTGCCGTTCGCGAGGTGCACACGCGCGTGCACGGCCCACACGACGCCGAGCATCACGAGCAGGAGCGGCGCCGTGAGCACGTGTGCGGCCTGGAACTCGTCCTCGAGCGGGTGGTTCTGCAGCGCGAACTCGTCCGCGGGCTCCATGAGGTGGCGCATGACGAACCACACGAGGCCCGTCGCACACACGAGCAGGTTCGCGGCGTGCACGAGCACGACGTCGAGGCGGCTCATCGCGGGGCCGGCGGCGTCGGAGTCGGAGCGGGGCTCGGTTCAGGTTGCGGCTCGGGCTCGGGCTCGGGTTCCGGAACCGGCTGCGGCGCAGGCAACAGCACCTCGTGCAACGCCAACGCGCGCCGCGCTGCGTCGACGGTCGCGCGCGCGCTGAGCGTCGCACCCGCGACGTTGCGCACGTCGCGATCGAGCGCGAGTCGGTCGTCGAGTTCCCGGCCCACGAACTGCGCGAAGAACGAGCCGCGCGGCAGGTAGGTGCGCGGCTCGTCGAAGGCCAGCACCTCGATGCGCAACACCCGCGCACTCGCGTCGATCGCGACCATCAGCGTCTGCTTCTTCGTGCGCACGACGTGGCAGTCGAGCCACGCCGCGCCGCGCACGACACCGGCGGCGTCGCGCGCGACGTACGGCCGCGCCACCGCGCCTTCGAGCTTGGCGCCGAGTCGGCGTTCGACTTCGGCGCGCTGTTCGTCGGTGAGGAACAGCGTGCTCTTCTCGATCGTGCAGCCCTCGAAGGCGAGCGCGACGGCCTCGTCCGCCGTCGGGAAGTCGCCGCCGGAGCCGTGCACGCGCGCGGTCGCGGGCGTGAACGCCATCGGCAGCAACGCGACGAGCACGAAGGCGAGGAACACACGCATCTTCGAGTTGGAGAGCTGCATGACGGGGTTCCGCTCAGAACACGTAACCGATGCCGAGGCGGAACAGATCCGACTCGCTGTCGTTGCCGTTGTCGCCGTCGACGTAGTCGGCCTTGACCACGAACTGCTCGATCGGCGACCACGCGAAGCCGAACGTCAGGTACTCGCGATCACGTGCGGGGTTCGACGCGAAGCCGGCGGGCACGTCGCTCTGCGTGTCGAGCGCTTCGACGCGCACGAACGGCGTCAGCGACTGTTCGGAGCGGCCGTGCAGGACGTCGTAACCGACTTCGGCGTACCAACCGTCTTGGCTCTCGCCGACGGATCCGGTGCCCGTGAGTCCGAGCGAGCCGTTCAGCTCGGCCACGTCGTCGAGTTCGAGCAGCGCGTACAGCGCCCGCACGTGCCAACCGTTCGCGCGCCAGTCGACGTGCCCCTCGGCGAGCAGCGTGTCGACGCCGATCGACAAGTCCTGACCCGAGCGGCCGTAGTACATCGAACCGCCGACCGTCAGTCCCGGGCGCCCGACCCAGTCGAGACGCGCCACTGCGGCGAGGTCGTCCGCTTTCGCGAGGCCGCCCTTCTGGCGACCGTTGCGGATGCCGTTGCTCGAGAACTCCTGCGCGTCGAGTCCGTTCACGACATACGCGCGGTACGTGAACTCACCGACGTCGCCGAACACACCGACGCCGTTCTCGCGCCACGTGGTCGGGATGATGCGCTGCTCGACGAACGGACGGTTCGCGGAGAGGAACGTGTTGGGCTCGTGCAGTTCGTTGGCGATGCCGACCGGCAGCAGAACGAGTCCGGCGCGCACACCGAGGCCCGGTGTGTGTTGGTACTCGACGTAGGCGAACTCGACCGAGACGGAGCCCGGCGCCGTGTCGCCCGAGCCGTCGTTGTTGTCCTCGACCGTGCCGTGTTCGAACTCGAACTCCGTGTTGAGGAGCCACCGCTCGTCGAAGCGGTGGCCGACGTAGAGCACCGCGCGGTGGAAGTCGGCGACGTCCGAGCCGCCTTGCACACCGTCGAAGCGCATCTCGCCGTAGCCGCCGATCGAGACACCTTCGGTCGTGTCGTACACACGCGCCGCGGCGGGTGCGAGTCCGTACGCGCCGTCGCCGAGCGGCGGGCGCACGCTGCCGAGTTTGGCGGCTTCGACTTCGTCGGCGAGCAGTGCGATGCGGCGCTCGAGTTCCGCGATGCGGTCCTGGTCGGAGAGCGGCGGTGCTTCGCTCGTTTGCGCGAAGCCGTGGGCCGCGAGGGCGGGGGCGACGACGGCCAGTGAAGCCAGGGACGTGAGGAAGCGCGACATGGTCGTGATGGGGGATCAGCGCAGCGCGCCGGCGATCGGCGCCGCGTGTTGCTGGTGTTCGTCGCGGTCGACGACGGCCGCCGCGGGCGCGATCGACACGTCGGCGGCGAGGGCGCGCACGCGGCCGACGAGGCCGGCCGAGGTGTGCACTCGCAGGCCGCTGCCCGTGGGCTCGAGCACGAGCACCTCGAAGTCGCCGTGCAGCTCGGCGAGTTCGAGGGCGCGCTCGCGTCCGAGCACGAACAAGCCGGTCGACAGCACGTCGGCCAGCAGCGCGTCGTTCGCGAAGACGGTCAGCGCGCCGTCGAACGGGACGGCGGCTCCGGTTGCGGGGTCGACGACGTGTCCGGCACGTTCGCTCTGACAGCTCGTCGCGGCGCTCGCGAACGCGGTGTTCACGGCGACGACGGCGCGGCTGCGGTCGCGCGGGTCCGCGAGCTGCACGTCGCTGGGCGTGTCGCCCGCGGCGCCGTCGACGAGGCGCGCGGTCTGGCCGCCGAGATCGAGTTCGACCGTCGTCGCGCCGTGTGCGCGCGCCGCCGCGAGGGCGAGGTCGAGCGCGCGCCCCTTGCCGAAGCCGCCGCTGTCGATCGCGCCGTGCGGCCCGCGACCGGGTGACGCGACGGTCGGATCGAACGCACCTGCGACGCGCGCGGCACACGGAGCGAGCGCGGCGAGATCGGCGGCGAGCTGCGGGCTGGTCGCGAGTTCCGAACTGGACGGTGCGCTCGCGTCGACGAGACGCGCGAGTTCGGAGTCTGCGCGCCAGTTCGAGAGCCGCGCTTCGGCCGCCTCGACCGCGCGCACCGCGGCTTCGCTCGCGGCCAGCGCCTGCGCGCGCGTCGGCGCACCGATGCGCAGCGCGAGGTGTGTGCCCATGACCCCGAGTTCGCGCTCGATCACGACCGACCCGCGGCCGTCGTGGGCACAACCGGGCAGGCCCGCCAACGCGAGCAGCGCCAAACCGACCAACCCGAAGACCTCGCGCCGCAGGGTGTGGGCGAGGGCGGCGAAGCGGCGCTCGGGAGTGGTGGACGCAGTGGCGGGCGGCACGGGCGCAGATGGAAGCGTGCACGCGATTGAGAATCAATCTCAAAATGGGCCGGAGCCCGGGGCGCGTCGTCGGTGTGCGAGCGGCCCGTGACGCGGCCTTGCGACGGCACAGTCACAGCAGTGGGTCGCTGGAGCGGCGCTCCGGTGCACCATGTCGCCCATGCCGCTCCGACCGCCCGCCTCGTTCGCTCCTCGGCCGCGCCGCCGCGGCCGCGCCGCCGTCGTGCTGGCGCTGGTCGTCGGCCTGCTCTTCGTCGGACTGTTGTTCGCCGCACTGCTGGCGCCGTCCGTGCCCACGGCGACGTCCGCGCCGACGCTGATGACGCTCTCGACCGTCGCAGGACCCGGCGAGATCAAGATCACCGTCAGCCACTCCGACGACCGCCGCCAGACGGAGTTCCTCGGGTTGCTCGACGGACTCGTGAAGCAGAGCCTCGCGTCCGGCGTCGGCATCTCGGAGTCAGGCAGGTCGGGGCAGGTCCTGGGCGGACTCGGCGGCAGCCTCTACAGCGGTGAGTCGCGTTTCCTCCTGGCAGCGGCCGACCCACAGGCCGTGATCGGTCCCTGGTTCGACTTCGACACGTTCGTCGAGAACGCGAACTTCCTGTGCCGGCCGCTGTTCGACACGGTGGAGGACCAGACTTCGCTCGCGTGCACCGTCGAACACACACCGATCGACGGCGGCGCCACTCTGAGTTCGCGTGTGGTGCGAACCGACGGCACACTGCGCTTCGAAACTCCGCTCGCACGCTGACCATGACACGCACCGATTCGACGCGCACCACTTCGAGTGAAGGTGCACCCGGCCTGCCGATGCTCGTCTTCGTCGGCGCGTTGTTCGTCGCCGCGGCGGTCTCGACCTGGGTCGTGTACGAGAAGGCGCCGACGACGTCGTTCTTCGGCGGCACCGGCGTTGCGGTCGCTCGAACGCCGATGCCGCCCGCGCCGCTCGGCTACGCCGTCGCGAGTCCGGGCGCGTCGATCGCGGACGTCGAACTCGGCATCGAGTGGAACACGTGGGACTGGAACACGGGGCAACTCGTCGGCACGACCGTGTTCGCGACGTTGCAGCGCGCCGCGCCGGGCGCGGTGGTGTCGGACTCCGACACGACCACGCTCGCGACGACCTACGGCGCGATCGACGAGAGCCTGCGTTTCCGCTGGTTCGAGGGACCGTTCGAAGCGCTCACCTCGGAGCAGCGCACGGCGATCGCCGAGGATCTCGCAACGGCGCTCGAGATCTTCCTCGGCACCCCCGGCTTCGACGGCATCGCGCGCATCGAACTCGCCTTCGTGCTGCCGGGCGGCGTGTTCGAGCGCTTCGAACTCGTACGCGATCCGGCCGATCCGACCGTGCTCATCGCGCGGCCGCGAACACCGTGAGCGCTCCCGAAGGAACCGACTCGGGCCCGAATCTGCGTTTCGCGGACCTCGGGCGCACCGGCGTGCTCGCGCTCGTGTGGGCCATCGCGCCCGCACTCGCGACGCTCGCGATCGTGGCCTTCCTCGGTGAGATCGCCGCGTGGTTCGACGGCCTCGGCAGCGCCGCGCCGTTCGTCTACGTCGCATTGTTCGCGAGCGCCGCCGGCCTCGGACTCGCGCCGACGTATTCGCCGTCCTTCCTCGCCGGTTGGATCTTCGGCTTCGCGACGGGCTTCCCGGTCGCGCTCGTCGCGTTGCTCGGCGCGGCGACACTCGGCTACGCGGTCGCGCGCGGAGTGTCGTCACGCGAAGTCGAGAAGCTGCTCGTGCGCTTCCCGAAGGCCGAAGCCGTGCGCCGCGAGCTCGTGGGGCGCGGGCCGCTCGCGAGCGCCGGTGTCGTGGCGCTGTTGCGCGTGCCGCCCAACTCGCCGTTCTCGCTCTCGAACCTCGCACTCGGCGCCGCGCGCGTCGCGTTCGCACCGTTCGCGGCAGGTTCGATCGTCGGCATCGCGCCGCGCACCGCCGTGTACGTCGGCCTCGGCGCCGCGGCCGCGTCGAACGGTGCGACGGACCTCGGCGAGGCGTTGTCGGTCGGCAAGCAGTGGCCGCTCGTCGTCGCCGGTGTGGTGCTCCTGCTCGTCGTGCTGCACGTGCTCGGACGCATGGCGCAGCGCGCCCTCGATCGCATCGCGCGCGAAGGCGCCGCGACGCCGCTGCCGTGAGCGGACACGTCGACTGGCGCCCGGGCGCCGACATCACACGAGCGGAGTTGCCGCCGCCCGGCTGGTATGCGGACGAGGAGGTGTACGCCCGGGCGCGCGAACGCGTCTTCGCGCGTTCGTGGCAGTGGGTGGGGGACACGCGCCTCGCCGCGCAGGCGGGCGACGTCGTGCCGTTCACGCTGCTCGAAGGTTGCCTCGACGAGCCGTTGCTGCTGACGAACGACGGCACGCGCCGACATGCGCTCGCGAACGTGTGCACGCACCGCGCGATGGCGCTCGCGAGCGCGCCGACGAACGCGCGCGGTTTGCGCTGTCCGTACCACGGGCGGCGCTTCACGCTCGACGGGCGCTTCGTCTCGTCGCCCGGCTTCGAAGGCGCCGTCGACTTCCCGCGCAGCAGCGACGACCTCGCGCGCGCGCACCTGGGCACGTGGGCCGGTCAGTCGTTCGTCGCGCTCGATCCGGAACACGACTTCGCCGCGTTCGCCGCGCCGCTCGCCGCGCGCCTCGCGCACGTGCCGCTCGAACGCGCGGTGCACGTCCCGAGCCGCGACCGCGAGTTCGTGTTCGACGCACCGTGGGCGCTGTACGTCGAGAACTACCTCGACGGTCTGCACGTGCCGTACCTGCACGCGTCGCTCAACGCCGCGATCGACTGGAGCGCGTACACCTACGACCTGTGGGACGGCGGCGCGTGGCAGATCGCCGACGCGCGCCCCGGTGATCCGTGTTTCGAACAACCGCCCGGCCATCCCGAACACGGCCGGCGCGTCGCCGCGTTCTACGCGCTGGTGTTCCCCAACCTGATGGTGAACGTCTATCCGTACGGCGTGTCGCTGAACCTCGTGCGCCCGCTGGGGCCGAGCCGCACCGCGGTGCGCTTCGCGACGTACGCGTTCGACACGAGCCTCATGTCGAGCGGCGCCGGAGCGGACCTGGACCGCGTCGAGCGCGAGGACGAGTTCGCCGTGGTGCGTGTCGCGCGCGGTGCCGCGTCGCGTCTTGCACGCGCCGGTCGTTACGCGCCGAGCCACGAGACCGCGCTCTTCCACTTCCACCGCTGGTTGACGCGTACGGTGTCAGACACCGGATCCGTCACGGCGGCGA
>JBIKNC010000037.1:0-24443 GCA_044358925.1 Planctomycetota bacterium
CGCGAACGGATCGAGAGCCGCGCGCAGCGTCTGTGCATCCATGCCGACGCCGGTGTCGACGACCTCCAGCACGAGGTCGCCGCCGTGGGCGCGCGCGCGCACGACGACGGACCCGCTGCGTGTGTGTGTGAGTGCGTTGTCGACGAGGTCGGCGAGCACGTGCCGCAGGCGCGCGCCGTCGCCGTGGATGGACTCCGGGAGCGCCGGATCGACGTCGACGAGCAACTCGAGACCGCTCTCGCGAGCGCGCGCTCCGAACGCGTCGACCAATTCGTCGAACACGTCGACGATGTCGAAGCTGCCTTCTTCGAGGGCCATGTGGCCGCTCTCGAGTTCGACGAAGTCGTCGAGGTCCGCGACGATGCGCGCCAGGCTGCGCGCGGTCTCGTCGGCGTTCGACAGGCTCGCGCGCTGCTCTTCGTCGAGTTTCGTCGACCCGAGCATGAGCAGCGCACCCGCGAGGTCGTTCATGCGCGCGCGCATGTCGCCGGCCAGACGACCGAGCAGATTCACGAGGCGCTCCGCGCGGCTGCGCACGCTGTCGAGCGCTTCACTTGCGCCGGGTCGCGCGAGGATCTCGGCCAGGAAGCCGCGTGTGTCGAGCAACTCGACGTGCCCTTCGTCGTCACACAGTGCGAGCGGCTCGAAGGCCGCCTCGTCGCGACGCTCGAGCAGTTCGAGGAGCGCCTCCTCCGCGGCGCTGGACGCCGAGTGCACCTGGAGTTCGCGACCGTGGCGGACCGCGAAGTCGACGATCGACTCGTCGAGCGGTGTGCCTTCGGCGAGCAGGGCCGCGACGCGCTCGAAGAACACACGGCGTGTCACGAACTGCGGCGGCACGCTGCCGTCGACGAGCACGCCGACCGCGAAGGGCTGCACGCGCAACTGGACTTCGACGGCTGCGACGGTCGCCTGCGCCTCGGCGCGGACGACGGGGCATTGGAGCGGGGCAAGGACGCGCAGGGTGGGCTGGGGCATGGCTGCAGGGCAGTGCGGTTCCATCGGTTCCAGCGGTCCATCGGTAGCCACCACCTCGGGGCATGAGGTGCGGAATATTGCAATGACACGAACAGATACCTAACGTCCGGGCATGGAGCCGGAGGCCAGAGGGTCGGGATCAGCCGCGTCGCGCGCGCCGGATCCGGAGCGCCGCGCGCGGCTGGCGGAACTCGCAGCCCGCATCCGGGCGCTCGAAACCGGCGCGGGCGCGTCCATCGGCTCCGACCGTCCGGCACCCGCGCCGGCCGAGCTCCTGTCCGACCTCGAACGCGGCGTGCTGCACGAGCTGTGCGGGCCGGGCGATGGTGCGGACTGGTCCGCGCCGCTCGCCCTGCTCGTCGCCCTGTGCCACGCCGCGCTGGCCGACGACGACGCACACACCCAGGTGGCCTTCGTCGGGCGCCGGGTCTGGCCCCACGCGGCCGCGCTCGTGACCCCGCCGCGCCTCGTGCGGCACGTCGTCCGGCACGTCGACCGGCATGTCGGCGCGCATGTCGGCCCGCATGTCGACAGCGCGCTCGTGCTGGCGCGCTTCGGCGAAGGCCCCGCCGACCCGCGCCTCGGAACAGCGGCGCTGTTCGTCGACACACGGAGCGTCGTGGCGCCGGGCCAGCGCGGGGCGAACGCCGCGACCGGCGGCCTGGGGGCACACGTGTGGGCCGCGGACCGCGTCCTGCGCGCGCGTGTCGCCGCCGCGGTCGTCGTCGACGGCAGCGGCCTCGCCATCGGCGAGGTGCGGCGGCTGCAGCTCGCGGCCGAGGCCGGCGGTGCGCTCGTGCTGCTCGTGCGTCCGGCGAGCGACGTCGGCCGGCCGTCGTCGGCGGCCAGCCGCTGGAGCCTCGAACGGCTGCCCCACACCGAACTCGCCAAGCACGGCGCGCGCGTGGTCGGTTGGCGCGTGGAGCTGCGGCGCCGGCGCCGCGTCGGGGCGTGAACGCGCAGAACTGTCCCCGTTCATTGGTTCCGCCTCTTCGGCCCCTGCCACGGGTGCGCGGAAAGGGGGCGGCGTCGCCGACGCCCCATGAGTCGACGCCCGCGCAGGCCCTGCGAGGCCGCTCGCCGCGTGCCTTCGCGAGCAGAACCAATGAACGAGGACAGTACTGATGGAGCGTTTTCTGTGCCTCGCGCTGCCCACGTGGTCCACGGACCGCGTCGCACGTCGCCTCGCGCGCGCCGCGCTCGCTCCTGCGAGAGGCAGCGCACGCCGCCCGCAGCGCCCGCCCGCGATCGTGCTCACGGCGCGGGCGCACGGCGGCGGTGCGGCGCCCGTCGTCGCGCGCCGCTGCGAACGCGCGCGCGCGGCCGGCGTCGCACTCGGGTCGGCGCTCGCGCAGGCTCGCGGCCTCCTGCTGCACGAGCCGCTGCACGTCGAGAGCCACGACCCCGACGGCGACGCGGCGGCGCTCGCCGCGCTCGCGCGCGCCGCGCAACGTTTCACACCGCGCGCCGCCGTCGATCGCGCGCCGCCCGCCCTGCGCCGCACACGCGGCGCTGCGGCGAAGGACGCGCTGCTGCTCGAGATCGGCGGCAGCCTGCGTCTGTTCGGCGGCGAGCGCGCGCTGGCCGCCGCCGCACTCGAATGGCTCGCAACCTTCGGACTCACCGCGCGTGTCGGTGTCGCGAGCACGCTCGGCGCCGCGCACGCCCTGGCGCACTTCGCCGCGACACCACTCGCGCGCGCCGCGCCCGGAGCGGAGCGCGAGGCGCTCACACCGCTGCCGCTGGAAGCGCTGCGGCTCGGCGACGACACCGTCGAAGCGCTCCACGAACTCGGCCTCGCCACGGTCGGCGACGTGCTCGCCCTGCCGCGCCACGAAGTGCCCGCGCGCCTGGGCGACGACCTGCTGCTGCGCCTCGACGCGGCGCTCGGCCGCGTGCCGGAGCGACTCACCCGCACGAGCGCGCCGCTCGTCCTCGAGTGTTCGCGCACGTTCGCGGGCCCCGTCGAGTCGCGTGTCGCACTCGCGCGGGCCGTGCGCGAACTCGTCGACGAACTGGCGCAGGCCCTCGCGGACGCCGAGCGTGTGTGCGCGCGGCTCGAGCTGCGCCTGTGGCCGAGCGATGCGTCGCTGGCTCCGGTGCACGCCGTCACGCGCGACGCGACCGGCGCGGCAGCGCCGCTGGCCCTCGTGCGCCACGCGAGTCGCGCGGGTCGCGATCCGAAACTGCTGTGGGCGCTCTTCGAGCACGAACTCGAACGCGCGCCGATCGGCTTCGGTGTCGAACGCATGCAACTGCTGGCCGACGACAGTGCGGCGGCGCGCGAGCTGCAGAGCGACCTCGTCGGCGAGCGTGGCGGTGACGGCGCCGGTGGACACACGTCCGCTCAGGACGCGGCTCGAGCGCGCGAACTCGCCGCCCTCGTCGACGTGCTGAGCGGGCGCCTCGGTGCGGGCGCCGTGAGCGCGGCGGCGCGGCGCTGCGACGTGCGCGAGGAGTGTGTCGTGGTGCCGCGTGCCCCGCTCGACGGCACATGGGTCGCTGACGCACGCGTCGACGGCGCACGGCGCGCCGGAACACGGCGCACGAGCGACGCCGCGCTCGCACGCCTGCGGCCGACGCGCCTGTTCGAGCCGCCGCGCCCGATCGAAGTGCTGGCTGTCGACGGTCGGCCGCGCGCTTTCGCGGACGGCGGCCGCCGGTTCGAACTCGTGCACGTCGACGGACCCGAGCGCCTCGCGCTGCCGTGGTGGCCGAGTGCGCCGAAGAGCCGCGCCGCGCCGGCGCCCGCGTTGCTCGTGCACACGGAGCGCAACCGCGCCGACTTCGACGGCACCCTCGCGCCCGCAGCCACGGCGCTGCGCCACCAACGCGACCTGTTCCGCGCGCGTGACGACCACGGGCGGCTCGTGTGGCTCCTGCGCGCCGTGGTCATCGCCGATGCGCTCGCGCGAGGCGACATGTTCGACGCCGATGCGCTCGCGCGAGGCGACATGTTCGACGCCGATGCGCTCGCACGAGGCGACATGTTCGACGCCGATGCGCTCGCGCGAGCGGAAGCGTTCGACCTCGACGCGCGGCTCGTCGAACTCGATCGAGAGCGCGGCGGTCCGTCGCAGCGCGTGCAAGCGCACCGCGTGCAAGCGCACGACGTCGCGTTCGCCTGGTACCTGCACGGGGAGTGGTGCTGATGCCCGACGCACCCTTGCGCAAGAGCGCCCCACCGCCGTGCGCGAGCGACGCACTCGCACAGCAACGGCAGCGCGCGCTGGCGAGCGGCGTCGCGTACGCCGAACTGTGGACGACGAGCGCGTTCTCGTTCCTCGAGGGCGCGAGTCGGCCCGAGGAACTCGTGCAGCGCGCGTACGCGCTCGGCCATCGCGCCATCGCAGCCGTCGATCGCGCGAGCCTCGCGGGCGTCGTGCGCTACCACGTGGCGGCGAAGGAGCTCGGGCTGCCGCTCGTGATCGGCGCGCGGGTGGATCCGTTCGCGGATGCGGATGCGGATCCTGCGCACGCTCCGCCGCCGTTGTTGCTGTTCGCGCAGGACCGCGCGAGCTACGGCCGCTTGTGCCGCCTGCTGACCATCGGGCGGCGGCGCGCGCGCAAGGGCGAGTGTCTGCTCTTCGCGGACGACGTGGCCCAACACGCGGACGGCTTGCTCGCCGTCGCACTGCCGCCCCCCGCCGACGACGTCTTCGGCGCCGACGCGGCCTTCGCTGCGTTCACACGCGGCCTCGAACGCTGGCGCGCCGTGTTCGACGGTGATCGTCTGTCGATCGCGGCCGCGGTGCACGGCGGCGCGGACGACACACGCCATCTCGCGCGGCTCGTGCGCAGCGCACGCGAGTGCGAGGTGCCGCTCGTGGCGGCGGGCGACGTGCGTGCGAGCACGGCGGCGAAGAAGCCGTTGCTCGACGTGCTCACGTGCATCCGCGAAGGGGCCGTGATCGAGGAGGCCGGTGGGCTGCTGCTCGCGAACGCCGAACGCCATCTCGCGCCGCTGTCGCGTGTCGGTGAGCGTTTCGCCGCGCTGCCGCACGCCCTGCGGCGCAGCGTGGACTTGGCCGAACGCGCGAGCGGTTTCTCCCTCGACGAACTCGACTTCGCCTATCCGCAGGAACTCGGCAGCCACGGCCGCAGCGCGTTCGAGGAACTCGTCGTGCGCACACGCGAGGGCGCCAACGAGCGCTATCCGCGCGGCGTGCCGCCGAAGGTCGAGCGGCTGCTGGCGCACGAGTTCGCGCTCATCGCGGAACTGAAGTACGCGCCCTACTTCCTGACCGTCTGGGACCTCGTGCGCTTCGCACGCTCACGCAACATCCTGTGCCAGGGCCGCGGCGCCGCCGCGAACTCGGCCGTGTGTTATTGCCTCGGTGTGACGGCGGTCGATCCGGAGCGCTCGGAGTTGCTCTTCGAACGCTTCCTCAGCAAGGAGCGCAACGAACCGCCCGACATCGACGTCGACTTCGAACACGAGCGCCGCGAAGAGGTCATCCAGTACCTCTACCGCCGCCACGGGCGCGACCACGCGGCGCTGACGGCCGCCGTCGCGACCTACCGCGGCCGCGGCGCGCTGCGCGACGTCGGGCGTGTGCTGGGCCTCGCGCCGGAGACGCTCGACACACTGGCGAAGGGCTTCGACCACTGGGGCGAACTCGATCGGCCCGCTGAACGGCTGCGCGATCTGGGCTTCGACCCGAAGGAGCCGACGCTCGTGTGGCTCGTGCATCTCGCCGGCCAGTTGCAAGGTCTGCCGCGCCACCTCTCGCAACACGTCGGCGGCTTCGTCATCACGCACGCACCGCTGTGCGAGCTGGTGCCGATCGCGAACGCCGCGATGGACGAACGCACGACGATCGAGTGGGACAAGGACGACCTCGACGCGCTCGGGATCCTGAAGGTCGACGTGCTCGCGCTCGGGATGCTGACCTGTGTGCGCAAGGCCTTCGATCTCGTGAGCGAAGCGCAGGAGACGTGCGGCTACCAGTTGCCGCGCGACCTGTCCTTGTCGTCGATCCCACCCGAGGACCCGGCCGTGTACGACATGATCTGCCGCGCCGACACGATCGGTGTGTTCCAGATCGAGTCGCGCGCGCAGATGTCGATGCTGCCGCGTCTGCGGCCGCGCTGCTTCTACGACCTCGTGATCGAGGTGGCGATCGTGCGCCCCGGGCCGATCCAAGGCGACATGGTGCATCCGTACCTGCGCCGCCGTTTGAAGGAGGAGCCCGTCGACTATCCGAGCGACGCGGTACGCGGTGTGCTCGAACGCACGCTCGGTGTGCCGCTCTTCCAGGAGCAAGCCATGGCGCTCTCGGTCGTCGCGGCCGGCTTCACGCCGTCCGAGTCGGACCTCTTGCGCCGCGCGATGGGTTCGTGGCGGCGCGACGCGACGCGCCTCCAGCGCCTGGGCGCGAAACTCGTCGCGGGCCTGCTCGAACGCGGTTACAGCGACGACTTCGCACAGCGCCTCTTGAAGCAGATCCATGGTTTCGGCGACTACGGCTTCCCGGAGTCGCACGCGGCGAGCTTCGCGCTGCTCGTGTACGTGTCGGCCTGGCTCAAACACCACCATCCGGCCGCGTTCGCCGCGGCGTTGATCAACAGCCAGCCGATGGGCTTCTACGCGCCCGCGCAGATCGTGCGCGACGCACAGCAACACGGTGTGTGTGTGCGGCCGGTCGACGTGCACCACTCGCGTTTCGACTGCACGTTGGAGCGCGGCGCGGGCGAGCGGGAAGCGAGCGAGCGCGGCGCCGCCACGGATGCACACGGCCGCAGCACACCGGCCTTGAGGCTCGGCATGTGCGTCGTGAAGGGCGTGAGCGAAGCGGACGCGGGCCGCATCGCCGGCGCCGTGGCGTTGTGCGGCCCGTTCACGAGCATCGAGGCGCTGTGGCGCACGAGCGGCGCGAGCCCCCACACGCTGCGTCTGCTCGCACGCGCCGACGCGTTCGCTTCGTTCGCGCTCACGCGCGAACAGGCGCTGTGGCAGGTGCGCGCGCTGCGCAAGGGCGATCCGGCCTTCGCGCACGACATGCACGATGACTACGGCGGCGTGCACGACGACGATGCGGCCGGTGACGCAGCCGGTGCGGAGGACGTGACGCACGATGCAGCGTCCACGAGTGCGAGCGCACCGACGCGCGCACCGAACGTGCTCGCCGGCCCGGGTTCGGAGCGCCGCGAAGCTGAAGCGCCGTCAAAGGCGCCGACACGTGCATCGACGCGCGCCTCCGCTCGCGCGCGCAGCCGCACCGACACGACCGGCCTGTTGCCGTTCGAACCGCTCACCTCACAGGCCGCGCTGCCGGAGCGCGCAGGCCTCGCGCAGGTCCTGGCCGATTACAGCGCCGCGGGCCTGTCGCTGCGCGGCCATCCGATCGGCTTCCTGCGCGAGCGCCTCACCGCCGCGCGCGTCGTGTGCAACAGGGACCTCCTCGACGCGGAGAAACTCCCCCACGGCCGCCGCGTCGGTGTGTGCGGCATCGTGCTCGTGCGCCAACGCCCCGGCACGGCGTCGGGCATCGTCTTCATCACGCTCGAAGACGAGAGCGGCGTCGCCAACCTGATCGTGCGCCCGCGCATCTTCGAACGCGACCGCCGCGTCGCGCGCCACGCAACGGCTCTGGTCGCGCGCGGCCGCGTCGAGCGCCAAGGCTCCGTCGTGCACGTGCTCGTCTCACGCCTCGAGTCGATCGACGCCGCGCTGGAGGCGCGCGGCGAGCGCCTCGCGCCGCACTCGCGCGACTTCCACTGAGCGAGCGCACCGCGCGAGCGAACAGAAGCGCCGCGTTCAGCACTCGGCCGCGCACCGCTCACATCCGGCGCGCCGCACGCGGCCGCAGCCGACTTTTCAACTGTCTTCCTTTGCTTTGACTTTGCGTCCTTTGCGTCCTTTGCGGTGACGTGCAACTGGCACCAGACTCTGTGCGTTGCACATCACCGCAAAGGACGCAAAGGACGCAAAGTCAAAGCAAAGGAAGACAAGAACGACAACGCGCCTTCGAACGTGAGCTGAAGAGTTGTCAGCGCCAAGCGTTTGCCGCTCACGCCTACGACAGCGCCTTCAACGCCGACCTTCGGGAAGTGCTCGTACGCGGCGCGTGGATTCAGCGCGCGCGCTCGCGCACACACACCACCACGTTGCCGCGCTTCGTCCCGCTCTCGACGAACGCATGCGCGGCAGCGATCTCGTCGAACGGGAAGACGCGCTCGAGCGGCGGGACGATGGCGCCGCTCGACCAAAGGTCGACGATGCGCTCCAGTGCGTCGCGACCTTCAGGAGCGACACCGACGATCACGCGCCGACCGGCGCGACGCGGCCGAACGAGGGCGGAGAGGATCGTCGGCAGATCCGCCGCGACCAGCGCGAGGCGCCCGTTCGGCGCGAGCCGCGCGGCCAGACCGGCGAAGTCGAGGTCGCCCGTCGTGTCGAGCGCGACGTCGATGGACGCGAGCAGCGGTTCGAACACGCCGAGGTCGCCGAGCGTTTCACGCACCACGACTTCGTGGGCGCCGAGCGCGCGCACCCAGTCCGCGTTCGCGGCGCGGCAGGCCGCGGTCACGTGTGCACCCGTTGCGCGCGCGAACAGCACCGCGGCCGAACCGACGGCGCCCGACGCGCCGTTCACGAGCACGCGTTCGCCGGCTGCGAGCCGCGCGCCGCGCTCGAGGAAGTGCAGCGCCGTGCCGGGCCCGAACGGCAACGCGGCAGCCGTCGTGAAGTCGAGCTCGTCCGGCAAACGCGCGATCGCGCCGCTGCTTCGAACGACGAGTCGTTCGGCGTGGCAACCGAACGCCGCGCCGCGCGAGACGAGCACGCGCTCACCGACGCGCCACGGCGCGGCCGCGTCGCCGACGCGCGTGATCACACCGGCCGCCGTCGTTCCGAGGATCGGATGGCGCGGTCGACGGAGACCCAAGGCGAGCCGCCCGAGGATGCCGAAGCCGCGTGGGAAGCGCGCGGCGCGCACGCGCACGTCGCCGGACGCGACGCCGAACGCGCGCACTTCGACGAGGACGTCCGCGTCACCGACGACCGGATCGGGCACGTCGGTGACGCGGACGACGGCGGGTCCGCCGAATGCGCTCTGAACGGCGGCTCGCACGAGGTGTCAGCCGAGCGGCCACGGGGACTTCACCGGCGCGACCTTCGGGAAGTCGGCGTACGCGACGCGCGGATCGTCCGTCGCGATCGTCACGCCGGCGTTGTGCGCGAGCGCGGCACGCTCGACCGGGTAGTGGATCTCGATGTTCGGGCCGCGCGTGCCGACCATCACGAGCGCACACGGCCCGTCGCCGCTGCCGACGAACACGTGGCTCGTCATCGGCGGGCAGTGGAAGAAGTCGCCGGCCACGAGGCGCCGCTCCTCGCCCTCGACGATCACGAGGCACTCGCCGCTCAGCACGAGGAACGCTTCCTGCGCGCTCTCGCGGTGGTACTGGCAGTTGCGCTCGCCCGGCATGAGCACGTGCACGTTGATGCCGAACTGCGTGAATCGGGCACCAGGTGCTTGGCCCTCGAACGAGCACCAGCGGCCGGCGCCTTCACACGCGCTCCAGTGCGCCGCCGCGAGATTGACCACGAACCAGCCGGGCCCCGCGGGCCGCAGCCCCGCTTCCGTCTTCTCGAGTTGCGCTTCGTCGACCATGTGGAGTGACCGCGGCGCCGTCCGCGCCGTGGACTCGCGCGATCGTCGAGCTGCGCACCGCTCGCCCGCAAGCTCCATCTGCAACGAGCCGCGCCCGACACATCCTCCACCGGCGCAACACCGCCCCCTCACCGGCGCTTCGCCCGCCCTGCGAGCGGAGTGCGGCCCCGGCACCTGCCCAGCACCGGGGCCGCGGGACCCTGCCAGAGCAGGACCCCCGACGCCCGCCCACGAAGGAGCGGATGTCATGCGGTCGGCGCGGGGCAGTCGACCGGCACCCGCGGCGCCGCTCTCCCGAGCAGCAACCAGCGAGCGCGTCGGTCGAACGCGCGGGCAGCGACGATAGCGCCCGCTGACGATTCCGTCAGCATCGAAGACCGGGACAAAATCCCTCGGAGATCCACGAGCGCGATCACCGACCCGCAGGAAATCGTCGCGTCCCTTGGACACGCGCAGCACGGCACCGGCGCGCCGCGCACAGCCCCGCTGTGCGGGCGGAGTTCACGCGGGGCCGTGCGCTGGGGCGCTCGCCCCGGCGACCGGGGGGAAGTTGGGGTGAGTGACGGGGTTCGAACCCGCGACCCCCAGAACCACAATCTGGTGCTCTAACCGGCTGAGCTACACCCACCGCCCCGAGTCACACGCGCTCTGTTTCGGCTTCCAACGGTCGGCCGAAGACGGAGCGCGCGTGGGGAGAGGATCGGGTGCGCGCGGTTGGAAGTCAAGGCGCGGGGTGCCCAGCGCGGCGATGCGTGGTGTTGCACTCGCGTGCGGAGGGCGGCGCGTCCGATGTGGGACGGTGTCGGAGAAGGAAGGAAGTTCCAGGGGATGGTGCGCCGAAACGGGGGTCGGCGCGCCGGCGGAGTGGGCGGACGTCGTGCAACAACGACGTGCGTGCACTCCTCGGCCCGGAACGCCGACGGAGGACGCATGGCATCACGGATGGCGCATGGGTACGTGGCGCGGTCGATCGGCTTTGGGCTGCTCGCCGCGATGTGTGGGTGTTCGGCACCCAGTCTCGACGTGACGCCGCGCGTCATGTGGCTCGACCTCGAGGGCGAGCTGGGCGCGTCGACCGGCGCGATCAGCGGCACGACGTCGTGGGACCGCATCGGGCTCGACGAGGAGCCGACGGCGCCGGCGATTCGCGGCGATCTGCACGCGGGGCCGCTCGATCTCACGGTCGACGCCATGGCGGTCGGCTTCGAGGGCACGGGTGAGACCGATGCCCAACTCGATCTCGACGGCGTCACGATCCCGATCGCGACGACGGTCGACTCGGAACTCGATCTGGCGGCCCTCCGCCTCACGAGCACGTGGGACCTCGTGCCGGGCGAGCTGGTCACGATCGGCGTCGGTGTCGGCCTGGCGGTCGTCGACGTGTCCGCGCGCATCGAGAACACCGGCAACGGCGACACGATCGAGAGCGACGAGATCGTGCCGTTGCCGTACGGGGCGGTGCGCATCGGGCTCGACCTGGGCGCGCTCGAGTTCGAGGGCCTCGGGTCGATTCTGGCGGTGGACGTCGGCGACTCGGAGGCGAGTTATCTCGACGTCGACGCCCTGGCGCGCTGGCGCATCCTGGGCGGCGAGGATCGTGTGAACCTCTCGATCGCGGCCGGCTACCGCTTCTCGGACATCGAGATCGAGTACGACGACGGTTCGGAGACGGTGCGCATCGACGCGCAGCTCTCTGGGCCATGGGTCGGCGCGACGATCACGTTCTGAGGGGCTGCGCGGCGCCGCGGGCGCGTCGCGTAGCATCGCGCGACGGCCGCCGCTTGGTGACGGCCGCTCACGACGTGGCGGAGAACGACGGATTCGGCGCGCGGCGCTTCGTGCGCCAGCAGCGCTTCGCCGGCATCGGCGAACAGGGCCAAGCGCGCATCGAACGCGCGCGCGTTCTGGTCGTCGGTTGCGGAGCACTGGGCGGCGCGCTCGCGCAGTCGCTGCACCGCGCCGGTGTCGGTGAACTCGTGCTCGTCGATCGCGACGTCGTCGACGAGTCGAACCTGCCGCGGCAGGTGTTGTTCGACGAGAGCCACGCCCGCGCGCGTGTGCCGAAGGTGCTCGCGGCGCGCGAGTCGCTCCTGCGCGGCGGCGGACCGACGCGGCTCGAATGCTTGGTCGCGCACCTCGACGCGGCGCTGCTGATGAAGCTGCTGCGGCGCGTCGACCTCGTGCTCGACGGCACCGACAACCTCGCGACGCGCTACCTCGTCAACGACGGCTGTGTGAAGAGCGGCAAGCCGTGGATCTACGGCGGCGTCGTCGGCGCGAACGGCCTCGCCATGGCGATCGTGCCGGGCGGCGCGTGCCTGCGCTGCCTGTTCCCCGAACCGCCGCCGGCGGGTGCGCTCGAGACGTGTGAGAGCGCCGGTGTGGTGCAGCCGGCCGTCGCCGCGGTCGCCGCGCTGCAAGCGGGCCTCGCACTGCGATTGATCGCGCGGCCCGAGGAAGCCGCGGCTGTCGGCGGACGACTGGTCGAGATCGACGTGTGGAGCGCCCACGCGCGCAGCCTCGTGCTCGCGCGCGATCCGGAGTGTCCGTGCTGCGGGCGACGCGAGTTCCCGTTCCTCGTGGACTCGCTCGCGCGCACGCCGCAGATCCTGTGCGGACGCAACACGGTCGAAGTGCCGGCGAGCGGCAGCGGCGTCGATCTCGCGGCGCTGGCGACGCGGCTGTCGAGCAACGGTGAACTCGACGTGCGCCACGAACACGATCTCTTGCGCACGACGGTCGACGGCCTGACGTTGACCGTGTTCGCCGACGGGCGCGCGCTCGTCGAAGGCACCGAGGACGTCGCGCTCGCGAAGGGCCTGTGCGATCGGTTGCTCGCGTGAACGAGCGCGACGGAAATGCGCGCGGCGCGCCCGTCGTCGTCGTGCTCGCGGCGGGTGCGAGCCTGCGCCTCGGCGAACCCAAAGCGCTCGTGGAGATCGGCGGGCGGAGCGTCGCGGCCGCGCTGATCGCCGAAGCATCGTTCGCGTTCGAACGTGTGGTCGTCGTGGTCGGCGGACACGCCGAAGCGATCCGCGCGCACGTCGATGCGCTCGGTGAGCTGCAGGTCGCGCAGCAGCCGCATGGGCTCCCGCACGGGCGGGAGCACGGGCCCACACACATCGACGTCGTCGTGAACGCGGACTTCGCACGCGGTCGCACGGGGTCGCTCGCATGTGCGGTGCGCGCGGCGCCGGATCGCGACGTCGTGGTCGCGCCGGTCGACGTGCCGCGCGTCGAGCGCACCACGTTCCTCGCTCTCGCCGCGGCGTGGCGGGCGGCCGGTGCGCCGGCGAACGGCTGGCTCGCGCCGTACGTCGCGGCGCCCGACGGCGAGCGCCGCTTCGGCCACCCGATCGTGCTCGGTCGAACGCTGGCGCGGAAGGTGTGCGAGCTGGATCCCGACGCGCCGCTCCACGCCCTGCGCGCCCGCGCCGCGCCGTTGCTCGCGCTGGAGGTCGCGAGCACCCGCATCCTCGAGGACCTCGACACGCCGGCCGACCTGGCGGAACTGCGCCGACGGGCGGACGCGGGACTCTGAGAGAGTGAGGAGAAATCGACGCTTCGCGCCCGACATGCTCTCTCAGATACCTCTGGCCCAACCGCTGACGCGGTTGGAGCCCGTTCGCGAGCATTTCTGCTCGCTCTCTGAGTTCGCGCGAGCCGATCCGGTGCCGATCGTCGGCGGCGGGTGCTGATGGCCGCGCGGCGGCCTGCACTGCGGCCTGCACTGCGTCCTGCGCGGCGGCCTGCGCCGGGGGCACGCAGTGCGGAGGCGCGCGCGACCTTCAGATGCCCCCCACCGGGCGCCGATAGCACGCGATCGAGGGGTGCAGTGCCGTCGGCACGCGCCCCGTCCGACGTCCGCGCGCGGCCGCCCCACCCACCCACGAGTCGAGATGAGCTTCCAGGGAGACGTTGCCGGTATCGGCCTGGGCGAACTGTTGCAGGGCCTCGCCCGCGGCGGTCGCGACGGCGTGCTCAACCTGTTCGGGAAGGACATCGCGGCGCGCATCGGTCTGGTGGGCGGTCAGCTCTTCCTCGTCAGCTCGCCCGAAGAGGATCCGCAGGTCTGGCGCGCGCGCAGCACCAAGGCCTGGGTGCACGCGCCGAATCCGGCGCTCGACCACGACCGCCGCGAAGCGATCGCGCGGGCGGAGCGGCTCGAGACCGTCTTCGCGATGCTCGAAGCGCCGAACCTGCACTTCCGCTTCGAGCAGGGTCCGCTGCCGCCGCCGCCGCAGGGACCGACGCGCGGCAGCGTCGCGCGCGGCACGCGCAACGAAGGCATGACCTTGGGCAACAGCCGTGGCGACCACGGCTGGGGTCCGGGGATGAGCGTGGAGTTCCTCCTGCTCGAACACGCGCGCATCAGCGACGAGGTGCGCACCGCCGGCGGTCCGCGCGCGAACGACATGCCGCGCGCACTCGACGCGGGCCGGCCGCCGCAGGGCTACGAAGTCCTGATCGCCGAATGCGACGGCCGCTCGACGATGGTCGAGATCGCCGACCGCCTCGGCTGGCCGCTGCGTCAGTGCTCGGGTGTCGTCAACGAACTCGTGCACCACGGCCACGTGCGGCTGGCGACGCCGCGCGAGATCCTGACGAGTGCGCTCGTCGAACTCGAAGGCGGTCAGTACGAGCGCGTGGCGGACCGGCTCGAAGGCTGGCTCGCGAGCACACCGGCCGGACCGCCGAGCGCGGACGACGGCGAGCTGCTCGGGCACATCTGGCAGCGCGGGCAACTGGCGACGGTGCTCTCGTTCCTGAAGCGCCGCGCGGGGCGCTCGCTCTGCAAGCGCCTCGACCACGTCGCCACCGATCTCACGCAGTCCATCGCGCTGTGGACGCGCTTCGTCGAGTTGCACGGTTCCGACGGTGTGGCACGGCTGCACCTCTCGCGCCTCGGCCTCGCGGCGAGCGGCGCGGCAGTCGACGCCGGCGTGCTCAACGAGATGCTGCGTCAGGCGCGGCAACTCACCGAAGCGGGCTTCTCGGCGCGGGCGCGAGCGTTGCTCGTCGCTCTGCGCGATCGCGAAGCGCCGAACCTCGCCGTGCGTGTCGACATCGGCCACCGCATGCTCGCGGCGGGCATGGCGACCGACGCGGCCGAAGTGCTCACGGCGTGTGCCGACGAGTTGCTCGAAGAAGGCGACCTCACACGCGCTCGGCGTCTCGTCGGCGCATTGCTCGTCGAGGTGCCCGAGTACCGTCCGGCGCGCGACCTCTTGGCCGCGATCGACGCCCGCGAGGTGCGCAAGAAGCGCCGCACGTGGCAGGTCGCGGTCGGCGCCGCCGTCGCCGTCGTTCTGTCCGGCGTCGGCATCGTGCACGTCAAGAGCGAGCGCGAACTCGAGCGCCGCATCGCCGAGATCACGGGCTACCTCGATCGTCCGGCGGAAGGCCTCGCGCTCGTCGAGCAGTACTACCCGGGCGAACAGCCCGCGCGCATCGCCGGCCTCGCGTCCGCGCTCGAGCGTCGGCGCGTCGAGGCACAGGAAACTGCGCTCGCGACGTGGAACACACGCTGTGAGGAGATCGAGAGTGCGATCGAGCGCGGCGACCTGCTCGTGTCGACGCAACAGATCGTCGCGCTCGGTACCGCACCCGAGCTCGATCCGGCGCTCGCACGTCAGCTGCGCCCGCGCACCGACCTGCTCGGCCTCGTCGGCGGGCGTCTCACGAAGCGCTTCGAAGCGAGCGACCCGGGCGTCGACGGCGACCAACGTGCGATCGACGACGAAGGCCGCGACCTCGAGGCTGCGCGATCGATCCTCGGCGCCTGCATCGCGAGCCGCGTCCACAGCGAGTACCGCGACTTCGTCGACCACGTCGAACTGCTGGTGACGCGCTGGGACGAACGCCGCTCCGAGCGAGCGCAAGAACGTGAACGCAAGACCGCGCGCGATCGCGAGGCGCGGCAGGATCGCTTGCTCGGGTCCGCGCGCTTCCTGGCCGCCTCGGGCGAACTCGAGAAGGCGCTCGAGTCGTACGACGAACTGCTCGCGATTCGAGCCGACGACGCGGTCGTGACGTTCGTGCAGAACGAACGCGCGAACGTCGCGACGCAGCTCGAGAGCTGGAAGAAGGCCGTCGAACACGCCGCGGCCGGTCGCCACTCCGAGGCGCTCGCGGTTCTCGAGGCCGCGCAACTGGACCTGTCGGTCCTTCCGCTGCCGTGGCGCGTGACATCGCAACCGAGCGGGGCGAGCGTCACGCTCTCGGACGGCACGACCCACGTCACACCGTTCGTCATGCGGACGCCCGCGGGCCGCCGCCTCGAACTGCGCTTCGAGCTCGAGGGCACGCTGCCGGTCACGGTCACCGTCGACGGACCGAGCGACCACTTCGTCTACCTGCACGCCAGTCCCGAGCGCCTCGTGCCCGGCAGCAACCGCATCGACGCACTGCCGGTGCTGGTCGGCAACGACATGATCGTCGCCGACCGCCGCGGCTCCGTGCGACGCATCGGACCGGCCGGCGAAGCGCGCTGGAACGTCGACCTGACGACGCTCGGCGGCATCGCGCGCACGCCGCGCTTCCTGCCCGCGCGACCGGGCTGGATGCTCGTCGTGAGCGAAGAAGGCAAGTGCTGGCTGGTGGGCATCGAAGACGGTCGCATCGAAGGTCCGTGGGAGGCCGGCTCGCCGCCGTTGCGCGGGCCCGAAGATCTCGGTGGCCGACTCGCTCTCCTGCTCAACGACGGACGACTCGCATCGTGGACGTCCGCCGTCGAACCGACGGTCACCGGAGCTGCGAGTCAGATCTACGCACTGGGCGACAACGAAGACGCCGAGTACAGCGAGCGTTACGAGAACCTCGTCTGCCTGCGCTCGAACACCGGCCGGGACCCCGTGATGGGCAATCCGTGGAACGCGTGGCGCGTCGAAGTGCAGGACGACATGTACCTGGTGCGTCTGCGCCAGGACCTCACACGCTCCTTCACCGTCGAGCGCTTCGGTCGCTTCAGCTACGTCGCGTGGGAGAAACCGAGCGCCCTCGTGCCCGAGGGACGTCTGTGGATCTCCGACGACGCAGGACTGCGCTCGTACGTGCCGTGACGACGCCGACATGCCACGGCACCGGTGTGAAAGTGCACGCGCACGCCCGATCGACCGTTCGCTGATCGGCACAGTGGACCCCGACGACTCGCAGAGAGCCGCCGGGGTCCGTCGCTCCCCGCTTCCGTCGTGCGTTGGACGCGACATTCCGAGCGTGCGTTCACACGCCTCTCACCGCCGTCTCAGGGCGTGATGCGGAACGGCGGACTCGTGCGCAGCGTGACGAGATCGACCACCTGCACGGAGATGCCGATCGTCCCACCGGGACCGCTGCCGGCAGCCGCCGCATCGAACGAGACCGGCTTCTCGAGCGCTCCGTTCGCACCCACCACGGCGATCGGCAGGTTCGCTCCGCCGAGCAACGCGTTCAGCAGCGGATCGCTGCCCGACAGCGCGACGGCGCCGAAGCCGCCGAACAGCGGTGCTTCGATCCAGCCCGACGCACCCGCGGCCAGTACGAGCATGGGCCCGTTCGGCGTGCCGTGTTGGATGGCGCCGCGCCCGTCGTAGGTGCCGACGTTCGTCTCGAACCACACACACGGCATCGGCGCCGAGCGCAGCAGCGCGAAGGCGTCGAGTTCCTCGCCGGCGAGTGCGAGTTCGCTCTCCTGGACGATGACACGTGCGAACGCGCCGAGCGCGATGACACCGCCGTCGTGGGACGTCGGCGACTGCACACTCGCCCACACCTCGCCGCTGACGAGTTCGAGGCCGAGGACGTCCCCCACGGCTGTCGCCGTGCCGGTGGCCGCGGCGAACGCAGCCGAGACTTCCGCCTCGGTGAAGAGCCGCTGAACGCTGCCCGTGTTCGACAGTTCGAGCACGTCGCCGTCGAGCAGTGCCCCGAGCGTCGGCGACGTCGCGTTGTCCGCCAGACTGAACAGCATGCGACCGCCGCCGAGCGGGCCGCCGCCCTCGAAACACAGCGCATCGACGTCGATGTCGAGCGCCGCGTCGCCCAGCGCGAGTGCGATCGACTCCTCGTCGATCACGGCCGCGAGCGCTCCATCCGCGCGCAGCAGCACGACGTCGCCGTCCTTGAAGCCGCCTTCGTCGGACTGGAAGCTCGTGTAGAAGTCGCCCGCGCGCGGCTCGTCGCCGAGGAAACCCAGCGCGTCGACGTCGCGCGGCGCGAAGTCCGTCACGGCGAGCCAATGTTCGACGCCGAACCACGGCGCCGGCAACGCACCGCCCCCGACGATCATGAGGTCGGTGTCGTCGAGCGCCGGCAACTGCGGCGAGATCGCACCCGGGTCGTTCGAGGTCGAGACGACGAACTGCGCGGCGGACTGCGCCGCACACGGAGCCGCGAGTGCGACGAGGACGACCGCCGCCGGAAGGTAGTGACGGCGCCAGAGGCGCGGGGCGGCGGGTTGCAGGTCCAAAGGAGACGAGAGCGATTGCATGGTGTGTGTTCGTTTCGAACCGTTCCGGTTCGGGTCTGGGTCGGGGACTCGACGACGTGTTCGAGTCCGCGCCGCGCGCTCGTCGTCCGACGTGGACGCGAGCGTTCGATGCGCAGGAAGGACCGCTCTGGATCGCGCGGGTGTCGGGTCGGCTCAGGTTTTTCTCGCGGGCGCCGGTGCGCGGGTACGCTCGGCCCGTGCACCACGCCACTCGCCCTGCGCCCGCCGTCGCGACGCTGCTCGCCGCAGCACTCGCTCTCGTGCTCGCTGCTTGCAGCGACGTGAGCGGCGCCGCGCAGCAGGCCGGCCTGCCGCACGACTGGAGCCGCGCCCACAGCGCGCGCTTCGAGCGACTGCTCGACGAACACCTCCCTCTCGGGTCGAGCACCGCCCTCGCCCCCGCCGACCTCGCGCAACTGCGCGATGGGCTCGCCGCACAGCCGGCGATCGCCACGCGCGCCGCGCTGTGGCTCGCGCGCGCGCACCATCCGGACGCGTCGGAGGTCCTGCTCGCGCGCCTCGAAGAGCGTCACGCCGGCGCCGATCGAGCCGCCGACGTGGGCGACGCGACGGGCGCGGCGGCCCTGGGGCGCGCGCCGCTCGCGCGCGACACGCTGCCGCGCCTGCGCGCGCTGGCCGTGGGCGACGCGCCGCACCCGGACCTCGAAGTGCGTGTCGAGTGTGCGCTGGCGGTGCTCGCCGCCGGCGACCGCAGCGTCGTGCCGCTGCTGCTGCGCGTGCTGCGCATCGACACGCCGAGCGAAGCGCGCGAAGGCGCGCTGACGGACTCGCCCACGACGAACTGGGCGCGCGGCCGCACCGACCTCGCGCTGACCGCACTCGCGGGCAAGGACTACCGCGACCGCACGGACGCGCCGTACGCGGAACGCGAGGCCTGGGCCGACGAGTTGGAAGCGCTGCTGCTCGCGCCGCGCTGAAGGCGCGCGCGAGCGCCCCGTCGACGGCCGCGCTCACAGCCGCGAGTTCACAACCGCGCACTCGTGGCCCGAGCCCACACGCCCCGGGCCCTCACGCCCGACGTCTCACGGCTCGATGCGGTACATCGTGCGCGGGAACGGCGACGCCTCGCGCACGTGTTCGATGCCCGCCACCCATGCGACCGTGCGTTCGAGCCCGAGACCGAAGCCCGCGTGCGGCACCGAACCGAAACGGCGCAGGTCGAGGTACCACTCGAGCGTCTTGGGATCGATGTGGTGCTCATGGATGCGTTCCATGAGCAACGCCATGTCGTCCTCGCGCTGACTGCCGCCGATGATCTCGCCGACGCCTTCCGTCGCGAGCACGTCGACACACGCGGCCTTGTCGCCGACGCGTTTCATGTAGAAGGCCTTCACGGCCGCCGGATAGTGCGTGACCATCACCGGGCGGTCGTAGCGGTTCGAGAGGATCGTCTCGTCGGGCGCGCCGAAGTCGTCGCCGTACTTGAACGTGCTCTCCGGGTGCTGCGCGAGGATCGCGGCGGCCTCGTCGTACGTGATGCGCGGGAAGGGCTTCTGGATCGCTTCGAGTTTCGTGAGGTCGCGCTCGAGGATCACGAGCTCCGCGCGCCGACGGCGCAGCACTTCCTGCACGACGTGCACGAGCATGTCCTCGGCCAGCTCACACACGTCCGCCAGTTCGGCGTACGCCATCTCCGGTTCGAGCATCCAGAACTCGGTCAGGTGGCGGCGCGTCTTGCTCTTCTCGGCGCGGAACGTCGGCCCGAACGTGTAGACCTTGCCGTGCGCCATCGCGGCGGCTTCGGCGTAGAGCTGGCCCGACTGCGTGAGATAGGCCTTGCGATCGAAGTACTCGACTTCGAAGAGCGTCGACGTGCCTTCGCACGAGCTGCTCATGAACATCGGCGAGTCGACGAGTGTGAACTCACGCGCGTCGAAGAAGCCGCGCAGCGCCGTGACGACCGCGTCGCGCACGCGCATGAGCGCCCACTGGCGCTTCGTGCGCAGCCACAGGTGGCGGTGCTCGAGCAGGAAGTCGGGGCCGTGCTCCTTGGGCGTGATCGGGTAGTCGCTCGCGTTCTGCAGCACGCGCCCGCCGCTGACCTGGATCTCGAAACCGCCCGGCGCGCGTTCGTCGGCTTTGACCTCGCCGACCAGTTCGATGCTCGACTCCTGACCCGCGTGTCCGACGGCGTCGAACAGCTCCGGCGAGACGTTCTTCACGAACAGCACGCACTGGCAGAAGCCGCTGCCGTCGCGCATCTGCACGAAGTGCAACTTGCCCTTGCTCGACTTCGCGGCGATCCAGCCGCGCAGCGTGACGGTCTTTCCGACGTGATCGGCGAGGTGGGAGATCGTGGTGACGGTCATGGAGCGAAAGTTGCGGCGCACAGGAAACGTGCGCTCAGAGAGTGAGCAGTCATGCTCACGAACGTGCTCCAACCGCGCCAGCGGTTGGGCCAATGGCACCTGACAGAGCATGTGCGGCGCGTAGCGTCATCTTGCACACTCTGTCAGCGGTTCACGGGAAGAGGGCGTACGGCGGATCGAGGCGCACGTCGAGGACGCGGCCCTTCTCGACGATGCAGCGGCCCTTGTGCACGACGCCGCCGCGGCGCGCTTCGATCGCGATCTCGGTGCGGCCGACGGCGGCCATTTCGAACAGCTCGCGCTCGCCGATCAGGAGCACGCGTTCGTAGCCGAGCGCCGCGAGGCGGTTCTGCACGCGCTCGACGACGAGGTCGGCGGGTTCGGCGACCGGCTGGGCGGGCGCGGCAGGCGCGTCGCTCCCGCGTTCGATCACGACGGGCCGCGCGACCGCGGCGAGCATGGCGTCCTCGAGGCCCGCGAGACGATCGCGGATGTCGATGAGCACGTGTTCGGTGCGGCGCTGGTCGATGTCGCCGCGCGCCTCTTCGAGGCGCTTGGCGCGCGCCGCCAGGTCGGCGAGCAGCGCGCGTTGGTCGGCGGCGTCGCTCGCGGCGCGCTGCAGGAGTTTCGCGATGCGCCACAGGAGCCACGCGGCCAGTCCCGCTCCGCCCGCGGCGGCCAGTGCGGCCGTCGTGAGCAGCGGACTCGTCTGGGCCAGGTGCACGATCGCGGTCATGGGAGGCGCAGAGAATAGCCGCCGCGCGTGCGATCACGAGCACGAGCGGCCACGGAGTGTGCCCGTCCGGCTCACGTGCCTGCATACACTCCGCCGCCATGTCGGACACGACCCTCTCGCATTCCGGCGCGCCGACCAAAGGAACGGCCGCGCGTGTCGCGCCCATCGTGGCGCTGCTGCTCGTGGTCGCCGTGCTCGTGCCGTGGCGCGGCGCGCCGACGGAGCGGCTCGCGGCGCTCGAACTGGCGAATGCGGTCTCGTCCGACGTCACCGTCGTCACGGCGGGACCGGACGGCGCGACCGAGGAGGCGGACGAGCGCAGCCACCTGGCGTCGGCGATCCTCGCGAGTCGCTTCGTCGCGGTCGACGAGGCCCGCGGCACCGCGGTGTTGCGCCTGGGTGAGTTCGACTTCAGCGACGACGGCGCGCCCGCGGATTCGGATGCGCTGGCCTCGGCGCGGCGCTCGTTCGTCCAGGGCCTGCGGCAGTTCGCCGAGGGCGGTTTCGAGCGCGACGGCCGCGAGTTCGGCACACGCGAGTCGGGAGTCACGACGCTCCTGGTCGAAGGTGAGCGCGCCCCCGTCGCCGACGGTCTGGTGGTGCGCGTGCGACTGGGCGGCGAGGATTCGCTCGGAGCTCGGCGCATCGAAGTGGAAGCCGTCGACGGAGCGAGCGGCGCGGCGTTCCCGCTCGCCTCGACCGACTGGCGCGAGCCGACGCGCTTCAGCCTCCTGCCGCCGGTGATCGCCATCGCGCTCGCGATCGCGACGCGCCGACCGCTGATCTCGCTCTTCATCGGTGTGCTGGCGGGCGCGGTGCTCGTGCACCTCGCGGAAGGCGCCGGTGTGCTCGGCGCCGTGTGGTCGGGCGCCGTGGACGTGCCGTTCACCTACCTGTCCGAACGCGTCCGCGACGTCGACTCCATCGCGATCATCCTGTTCGTCGTGTTCATGCTGGCGATGGTCGGCAACACGGTCGTGAACGGCGGCATCGCCGGCGTGATGAACGCGCTCGCGAAGAAGGCCAAGGACGCGCGCTCGACGCAGGTCTCGGCCTACGTGATGGGCCTCGTGATCTTCTTCGACGACTACGCGAACACGGTGCTCGTCGGTTCGACGATGCGCTCACTGACCGACAAGTTCAAAGTGGCGCGCGAGAAGCTGGCCTACATCGTCGACTCGACGTCGGCGCCGGTCGCCGGCATCTCGATCCTCTCGACGTGGATCGCGTTCGAGGTCTCGACGTTCGCGTCGCAACTGCCGGCCGCGGGCATCGGAGCGGACCAGGGCTACGTCGTCTTCCTGCAGACGCTGCCCTACCGCTTCTACTGCGTGTTCACGCTCGTGCTGCTGGCGTTGATCGTCTTCAGCGACCGCGACTTCGGAGCCATGCGGCGCGCCGAGAAGCGTTCGCGCACGACGGGCGCCGTGTCGCGCCCGGGCGCCGTGCTGCCGATCTCGAACTCGGCCACGCAGGAGCGCATGTCGGACCACGTGCAACCGAACATGTGGCGCGCGATCCTGCCGATCGGCGGCTTCATCGTCGCGACGCTGCTCGTGATCGCCTTCCGCGGCGGCGCGTTCTCGGGTGACGTCGATCTCTTCACGATCGAAGGAGTGACGGGTGTCCTCAGCAACGGCTCGGGCAACCAGTCGCTCCTGATCGGGGGTGCCATCGGTTTCGTTCTGGCCGCCCTCGCGACCATTCAAGCCGGCATTGCACGCGAGATCCCGAAAGCCGCGTGGACGACGCTGAAGTCGATGGGCGTGGCCTTCGGCATCCTCTACTCCGCGTGGATGGTCGCCGACGTGTGCAAGGTGCTCGGCACCGCGCCGTTCCTCTCGGCCATCGTCAGCGACACGATCGCGGCACCCATGCTGCCGGTCGTACTCGTGCTGCTCGCCGGCTTCGTCGCCTTCTCGACCGGCTCGTCCTGGTCGACGATGGGCATCCTCTTGCCGATGGTCGTCGGCGTCAGCTACGAACTCGGCGAAGCGAGCGCGATCGGCGGCGTCGCACTCATGGTCATGTGCATCGGCGCGGTGCTCGAAGGTTCGATCTTCGGCGACCACTGCTCGCCGATCAGCGACACGACCGTGCTCTCGTCGATCTCCAGTGCCTGTGACCTGATGGACCACACACGCACGCAGATGCCTTATGCCGCCACGGCGATGGGTGTCTCACTCGCCGCGGGCTACGTGCCGGCAGCGTTCCTCGGTTGGTCGCCGTACCTGTGCCTCGGACTCGGCGTCGCCGCCCTCGTCGCGATCGTGTTCACGTTCGGCCGCCGCAACGAGAGCGTCGTGACCTGAAGCAGTCGCTCGGGTCTCGCGCGCTCTCGTTCGCGCGCGTCGCTCATGTCGACGCGCGCACTGGCTCCGACGAGCCTCGAAAGCTCAGCGCTTGGACTCCGGCAACGGTGTCAACGTCTCCGACAGTTCTTGAAGATCTTCGATCGCGTCGGCCAGCGCACGCGAGACGGCTCGGCCGTTGCGATCGGCGTTCTGCGCGACCTCCGTGTCCGAGACGGCTGCGACGCTGTTGGGCGTGAGATCGCCGCCGACGACCGTCTTCACGTCCTGCAGATTGGAGACGAAAGGCGTGAAGGCCACACGCGCTTCGGAGAGTGAACGGTCGATCTCCTGGATGCGCTCCAACGCCTGGGCGCGACGCTCTTCGCTGAGTGCTTTGAGCTCCGGGTCCCGCACGTCCGACTGCGACTTCTCCCAGCCGGCCAGCCACTCGTCACTGCGGCGTCGCAACTGGCGCGACTCGTCGTCGACGTCGTCCGCCAGGTCGGCGACCTTGTCGGCGTCCTCGGCGTACGCCTTGTATGCCGGGCGCAAGGTCTCCGGCGTGGCCTCCATGAGGCTGTCGAGCGAATCCAGGGTCTTCTCGATCTGACTGCGCGTCTGAATCATCGAGGCGTGCAGTTCTTCGATGGAGGTCGTCGTCGCATCCTTGCGTTCGCGCTGTGTGCTCGCGCAGCCGGCGATCGAAGCAGCGATGAAGAGAGCGCCGATCCAACGCAGCTTGTTGCCCGACGTCGTGGTCGCTCCACTCGAGAGGCGATGGTGTGTGAACTGCGTCATGTGGTGTCGTCCGGCGTGCGCGCCGTCGACGCCGCGGAAGGCGCGGGCGACAGCAGCGAGATCGAGAGTGATCACGATCGAGCCGCAAAGGCTCGATCGCTCGAGCGATGGTGACTCAGCACTCTCGCGGCGGACATCGACACACGCACTGAGTCGGCGGCGACAGAACCCCGCACTCGTGCGCGAACCTGCCTCGCCCTTCAGCGTCGCCGCAACCACGCC
>JBIKNC010000220.1:0-7211 GCA_044358925.1 Planctomycetota bacterium
CGGAATCTGGCGACAGGGTGCCTGGCACCGTACGCGCCAACCGGGCACGTGCGTGCGTGACATCGGCGCCCGAACGTCCACAATCTCGGCCCGCGTTCGCGGCTCCCCATGACGTTCACGGCACTCCTGTTCGACATCGGCTCGGTCGAGATCGCGCGCATCGCGCTCGTCGTCGGTTTCATCATCCTCTCGCTCTCGGTGCACGAGTGGGCGCACGCCTACACGGCCCACAAGCTGGGCGACGACACGGCGAAGAACCTGGGGCGCATGACGCCCAACCCGATCGTCCACATCGATCCGTTGATGACGATCGCGATCCCGGCGCTGCTGCTGATCCTCACGAACGGGCAGTTCGTGTTCGGCGGAGCCAAGCCCGTGCCCGTGGACCCGCGCAACTTCCGCCACCCGCACGCGGCGAACGCGCTCGTGGCGGTGGCGGGGCCGCTCTCGAACTTCGCGCTGGCCTTCGTGTTCATCTTCGCGCACCAGCTCGCGATGGGCGAACTCGGCTACCGCTCGAACGAGCTGCTCCCGTGGGTGCTCGAGATGTCGGCCGTCGCGAACGTGGTGCTCGGCGTGTTCAACCTGCTGCCGATCCCGCCGCTCGACGGCTCGCGCGTCGTGAACTGGCTGCTGCCGCCCGCGGCGCGCGCGACGTACGCGGCGCTCGAAACGTTCGGCATCTTCATCGTGCTCGCGCTGCTGCACTTCACCGGCGTGGGCTCGGCCATCGGGCGCACGGGCGGCGAGATCCTGTACTGGATGGAGCGCGTCGTGGGTCAGTTCATGGACCTCGTCGGACTGCGCTGAGCGCGACGGCGCACACGGTCGGTTAGGTTGCACGCGAGGAGCCTTCGTGACCGCCGACTTCACCATCCGTCTCGACCGCGTCTTCTCGGGTCCCATGGACCTCCTCTTGCACCTCGTGCGCGAGCAGGAGGTCGAGATCCACGACATCGAGATCACGCGCATCCTGCGCGGGTACCTCGAGTACCTGCAGGCGCTGACGGAGCTCGACATCGAGGCCGCCGGCGACTTCGTGCTGATGGCGGCGACGCTCATGTCGATCAAGAGCCGCTCGCTCCTGCCGAAGGAAGAGCTGGATCTCGCCGAGGAGCTCGACCCGCGCGACGAACTCGTGCAGCGGCTGATGGAGTTCCGGCGCTTCCGCGGCGCGGCGGACGATCTCGAACGCCGGCTCGAGGAGCGCGGCCGCCTGATCGAGCGCGCCTGGCACGGCGAGATCGAAGCGGCGCGGCCGGAGCCGATGCTCGACCTCGGCGAACTCACCGCGTGGGACCTGCTCGGTCAGTGGTCGCGCCTCCAGCGCGAGATCCAGGCCAACCGCCCGCGCCAGATCCACGGCGATCCGCGGCCGCTGCGCTTCTACGTGCGCAGCATGGCCGAGCTGCTCAAGATCAAAGGCGTCACGACGCTGCGCGAACTCGTCGAGATGGACGCCGACGAAGGCCGCACACGCGAGGGCATCATCGGTTCGTTCTGCGCCGTCCTCGAACTCGCCAAACTCGGCCTCGTGACCGTCGTGCAGGACGACATCCGCGGCGACATCGCGATCACGCTGACCGCGAGCAGCGCCCTCGAGGTCGACGAGATCCTCGCGTCGGCGACGATCGACGACGAGACCAACGAAGAGCGCGAGCAGGCCGCCGCGACGCTCGCCGCCGCGGGCGTCGAACTGCCGCTGGCGGTGCCGAGCGCCGACCTCGACGCCGCACTCGCGAACGAGCTGCCCGAGGCTCCGTCCGAGACCGCCGGCGACGCCACGCTGCCCGGCTTCGGCGGCGGTTGGGTCGCGGGCGACGACGTGATGCGCTGAGTGAGTGAAGGTCGTGTCCGCGGGCTGTCAGGCGGCGCCGCTGAGCGCGGCTCGTTCGCGGCGCTCGCGGTTCAGCTTGTCCGCAGCGGCCGATGACGCTGCCGGCGCCTTCGCCGAGGCCGGGCGCTCGCCCAACTCGTAGCGCGCCACGAGCGCCGCCAGTTCGCGCGAGACGCGGTCGAGGTCCGCGGCCGCGAGGCGCGTCGACTCTGCATCGCGCGCGGCACTGGCGGCGCGATCGGCCACGCGGGCGATGGCCGAGGTGATGCGCTCGCCGTCGCGCGCCGTCTCGAGGGCGCCGTCCGAGAGTTCGTTCGTGACGGCGCTCTGCTGTTCGACCGCCGCAGCGATCGAGTTCGACGAGTCGTCGACGGCCGCGATGGCCTGGATGATCTGCTCGATGAGCACCCTGGCCGACTGCGTGTCGCCCTGGATGGTGGCGATGCTGGCCGCGACCTCGGCAGTGGCCTCTTCGGTCTGCGTGGCGAGCTTCTTCACTTCATCGGCAACGACGGCGAAGCCGCGTCCGACCTCGCCGGCGCGCGCAGCCTCGATCGTCGCGTTGAGCGCCAGAAGGTTCGTCTGGCTGGCGATGCTGCGGATCGTCTTGACGATGCCGCCGATCTGCTCACTCGACGCGGAGAGCTTGGCCATGGCCGCGCCCGTCTCGTGCGCACGTTCGACGGCGGAGCGGCTCGTCGTGCGCGCGCGGGCCGCGCTGCCCGAGATCTCGCGGATGCTGGAGGACAGCTCGCGCGTCGCGGTCGCGACGGTGGCGACGCCCGCCTGGATGCGCTCGGCGGCGGCGCTCGCGTCGCTCGACTCGCTCGCGGACGACTCGGCCGACTCACCCAGACGCGAGCTGATCGCGCCCAGTGATCCGGAAGCGCCGAGCAGGTCCTGCGAGCTGGCCGTGATGCCCGACACGGCCGTGCGCATCGACAGGATGGCCTGGTTCACCGCCTCCTGCAGCCGCGCGTGGTCGCCGCTGTAGTCGCCGCTCACGCGGTTGGAGAGATCGTGGCTCGCGACGCGCGCCAGCACGGTCAGCGACTCCGCGACGGGTGCGAGCAGCGCGTCGAGCAGCGCGTTGATGCCGTCGCCCAGCTCGCGGTAGCTTCCGGCGAGGCCGCTCGCGTCCATGCGCTCCGAGAGGCGACCCTCGCGCGCGGCGGCCACGAGTGTGCCCGTGCCGTCGACGAAGGAGCGCAACACACCCGCCGTCGCGAGCAGGCTCTCGGCGATGCGGTGGTAGTCGCCCGGGAACGAGTCGGCCGCGTCGAAGGCGAGGCGCCCTTTCGCGAAGTCTTCGAGTGCGCGCGTCGTCGCCTGCACCGGGCGCTGCACGCCGTCGAGCAGGGCGTTCATGCCCTCGCACAGGCGCCGGTACGCGCCGTCGAAGCGCTTGGCGTCGGCGCGCACGTCGAGTCGTCCGTTGGTCGAGGCTTCGCTGAGGCGACTCGTCTCGTCGACGAGGCCGCGCAGCACGTCGGACGTGCCGGCGAGGCTCGTCTCGATGCGGCGCCAGTCGCCAGGCAGACGGCCGGTGCCGGCCGTGTCGAGCGTTCCGCGCGCCATGCTCTCGAGCGCGCGCGTCGTCGACTCGATCGGGCGCACGACGTGGTCGAGCATGCTGTTCACGCTCGCGCACAGTTCGCGGTAGGCGCCCTGGAAGCGCGCGGCGTCGGCGCGTTCGGCGAGGCGGCCCTCGCCGACGGCCGCGATCAGGCGCTGCGTCTCGCCGAGCACTTCACCGAGCACGTCGACCGTGCCGTCGAGGGCGCGCGACATGGCGCCGATCTCGTCGTCGCTCGTGTGGTCGAGGCGCTCGTCGAGGCGGCCCTGCGCGACGGCGCCGAGCACGCGGCTCGCGTGCACGATCGGTCGCGCGATGCGCTGCGCCATCCACCAGGCGAAGGCGGCCACGAGTGCGGCCGCGAGCAGCGACACGGCCAGTACGAAACGGCCCAAGGCGTGCACCGGCGCGAGCGCCTGCGCCTCGTCGAGGCGCACGAGTGCGCCCCAGCCGTAGCCCGCGAAGCCGAGCGCGCCGCGCGCCTGCGCGAAACCCGCGAGGCGCGTGCGGCCGTCGTGCGGGTCGAGCTCGACCGTCGCGCCGCTCTCACCCGCCGCCGCGCGCCGCGCGGATTCGAGTTCGCGGCCGAGGTCGAGTGCGAGCACGGCCCCAGCGTCTTCGTGCGAGAGCGCGATGCCGTTCTGATCGACGATCTCGACGTGCGCTTCGAGGCCGCGCGCGGCGAAGGCGGCGCGGCGCTCGTCGACGATCTGTTCGCAGATGCGCTCCCACGAGGCGCGGTTCGACCAGACGCCGACGAGTTCGCCGTCCGCAGCGAAGATCGGCGCGGAGAACTCGAGCGTCAGGCGGCGCTCGCCGAAGACCTGCTCGACGAGCGGGTCGAAACTCGGCGCGCCGTAGTGCGTCACACCGGTGCCGATGCTGCCGGCGGCGATCTCGTCGAACCACGGCTCGCCGCGCACGCTGCGGCCGATCAGGCCTCCAGTGTCGAGAGCCGCGCCGTCGTGCGCGATGCGGTTCGCCGCGACGATGCGCCCGTCGAGGTCGACGCGCAGCATCAAGTCGTAGACGACGTAGTTGCGCGTGTAGAAGTCGGCCGCGTTCGCGAACTCCTCCGGCGTGCCGCGCGCGTGCGGGTGGAAGGCGAAGGCCTGCACGTCGCCGTAGCGCTCGAACAGGTTGCGGTCGGTCGTGTCGACGATGCCCTGCGCGGCGGCCGTGAGTTCGGCGCCGATCTTCGCGGTCAGTTCGTCGCGGCTCTGGTCGAAGGCCGACCAGCCGATGACACCTACAGGCACGAGGCCGGCGACGAGGAACGCGGCGACGAGACGGGAACGCAACGAGCGAGTGCGAGCGAACATGGTCGGTGTGTGGGCGCTCAGGCGGGAGCGCGAGCGCCACGACGGCTTTCGTCGCGCGTGCGGTGCGCCTGAAGCGACAGGACCGTCAGGCGCTCGTTGGGGCCAGTCCGGGGACGGACCTCGACGGCCGGCGACCGGGCGGGATCCACCCGCAGTCGGGGGAGCGCTGTAGCGTGAGGGCTCGTCCGGTGTCGGATTCCCGGCGTCGACGCGAGAAACCCACATGTAGAACCAGCTCGTAACCCTCGTGTTCTTCAGTGCGATGACGACGGCGGCGGCCCAGCAGCAGAGCTGGTCGCCGCTCGTCGATTTGGGAGCGACCGGCGAGTTCGTTCAGGGCTCGCCCCTCGAACCGCGCGTGCTGCAGAGTTCCACGTTCGGCGGCTTCCCGGCGGTCGAGTGGTCGTTCACCGACGCTGGGTTCGAGCGGCGCGTCGAAGTGCTGCCCGCGGAACTGGGGGCCGTGCAGGTGGCCGCCTACGACCCGTCCACTCGCGGCGCGGTCGCATACAACGCCACGTTCCCGAGCAGCATCAGCGCGCTCGGCACGTCGTCGTTCGGGTTGTTCGACGGCGCGCGCTGGGAAGTCGTCGCGGCTCCCGACCTGCAGGTCCGCCGACTCCCGGTGCTCGGTCACGATCCGGTCGGCGGCGGACTCGTGCTGTTCGGCGGAGTGATCCCGACGTTCGGGACCGGTACGGCGCTCGCGGACACGTGGCGCATCGTCGGTTCGACGTGGACACAGCTCACGCCCTCGAACGCGCCGAGCGCGCGGCTTTCGTCGAACGTCGCCGTCGAGCCGAACTCGGGGCGCCTCGTGTTGTTCGGCGGACGCACACAACTGGTCGGCGGAACGTTCCTCGCCGACACATGGCAATGGACGGGCAGCGACTGGACGCAGATCGTGACGGCGAACGCGCCGAGCGCTCGCGCCGGCCACGCGCTCGCAGCGGATCCGATCAACGGCGGATTGATCCTGTACGGCGGCTTCGTGACGCCGCTCGGCTCGGAAGTGCCGTTCGGCGACGCGTGGCACTTCGACGGAACGAACTGGAGCCCGCTGCCGGCGCCGCTCGGTGGCGCGCCGCTCAGCTCGCCCGACTTCGCCAACGTGAACGGCGACCTCGTGCTGTTCGGCCGCATCGGCTCGACGCCGGGTGTCGTTCACGGTCAGCGTTGGAACGGCAGCGGTTGGGACAGCGTGTACACGAGCGCAGAGATCGAGACGCTCGGCTTCGCCTCGTATGCACTCGACACGCAGCGCGACGAAGTCGTGCGCTTCGGCGGGCGCAGTTCCGTGGGCACGGGGCCGTACCAGGACCAGACGTACATCTTCGACGGCGGCACGTGGCAGCAACGCTTCCCGGCGACGAGCCCGCCGGCGCGCAACAAGGCACGAGCGACGTTCGATCCGGTGAACGGTGAAGTCGTGCTGTTCGGCGGCTACGACGGCACCAACTTCTTGGGCGACACGTGGACGTGGGACGGCACCAACTGGCAGCAGCAGTTCCCGACGACCCCGCCGCCCGCGCAGGACCAACAGACGCTCGTGTTCGATCCGTCGCGCAACGCCGTCGTGTTCCACGGCGGCAACGGACCGACGATGGGGACGTGGACGTGGGACGGCGCGGAATGGACGCTGATCGCCACCACGAGTCAGACCGTCAGTTCGCGCGGCTCGCTCGCGTTCGACGCGACGAACAACGTGCTGTGCTTCCACGCGGACAGCGGCTCCTTCGGCCAGAGCACGTTGTGGGAGCTGCAAGGCAACGCGTGGGTGCAAGTCAACGCGACGGCGCCCGGCAACGCTGACCTCACGTACGACCCGATCGCCGGCAACCTCGTGCTGTTCGCATCGACCAACCGGTTCGACTTCGTCGGCGGCGTGTGGGTCTCGAGCCCCCAGAAGGACATCGAGCGCGACTACGTGTTCGACCCGGCGCGCGGCGGACTGCTCGCGTTGTCGACGGTGGTGTCGCTCTCGACGCCGACACCGGCACAGATCGAGCCGTACGGCACGGGCTGCGGAGTGGGCGTGACCGCGACGCTCTCGTTCGATCGCCTGCCGAAGCTCGGCGCGGACATGGACGCGGTCGTGCGCGCCGGCGAACCCGGCTCGCTCGTGTACGTCTTCTTCGGCTTCACGCCCGCTGCCAATCCGTTCGCCGGATGCACGTCGTGGATCTCGAACGTGTTCCTCGAGCGCATCGCGTTCGCCGACGCGAGCGGCTTCGCGTCGATCGACTCCGACATTCCGGTCGTGCCGGCGCTCGCAGGCATCAACGTGTACGCGCAGGCCTTCGTCGCGTACCCCGCGCCGCTGCTCGGTCAGTTCGGTCTGTCGAACGGCCTGCGGTTGCAGCTCGGCCTGTAGGGCGAGGTGACGCGTACGGTGTCAGACACCGGATCCGTCACGGCCGAGCGGAAGTGCGGAATCGAATCGCCGCCGCCCGATGCGCGCGGAGCGCGCATCGGG
>JBIKNC010000221.1:0-7203 GCA_044358925.1 Planctomycetota bacterium
CGCGGCGCGCGCCTCCGGGCGCGCGCCGCTGTCTTTCTCTCCGGGTCGTGTTCGAACCGGCCCCGCGCTCGGAGCCGTCGCGGCGCTCGCGAGCCTCCGCGATCAGCCCGGCCGCGCGCCGAGCGCCGTGAAGCCGCGCTGAGCCAGCTCGGTTTCGATGCGCGCGCCCTCTCCGGCGCCGCGCGTCTCGACCAGCACTTCGATCTCGACCGAGCCGACCGGGATCTTCCAACCGGCGCGGAAGTGCGCGATGTCGACGATGTTCGCGCCGTGGTTCGCGAGGACCTCGCACATGGCGAGCAGTCGCCCCGGCACGTCGAGCGTGCGCAGTCGCATCGCGTGGTAGCGGCCCGCGTTCGTCAGGCCGCGCTCGATCACCCGCGAGATCAGGTTCAGGTCGATGTTGCCGCCGCACAGGAGGCAACAGATGGTGCGGCCCGGACCCACGCGGCCGGCGAGCAAGGCCGCGACGGCCGCCGCGCCCGCTCCTTCCGTCACGACTTTCGCTTCCGCCAGGATGCGCACGATCGCATCGGTCAGTTCGACTTCGCTGACCGTGACGACGTCGTCGACGAAGTCGCGCACGAGCGGCCAGGTGTTCCGCCCGACGCGGCCGACGCGGATGCCGTCGGCGATCGTGGTGGGGTTCTCGACGTCGACGGGGTGCTGCTCCCGGAACGACTTCGCCATCGGCGCCGCGCCTTCGGCTTGTACTCCGACGATGCGCACGTTCGGCGCGAGCGCTTTCGCGGTGAGCGCGATGCCCGCGACCATCCCGCCGCCGCCGACCGGGACGACGATCGTGTCGACGTCCGGTGCGTCGGCCAGGATCTCGAGGGCCAGCGTGCCCTGTCCGCAGATCACGTCGAGGTCGTCGAACGGGTGCACCATCACGAGGCCCTGATCGTTCGACAGGCGCAGCGCGGCCGCGTAGGCCTCCTCGTAGTTGGCGCCTTCGAGCACGACGTGTGCGCCCAGCGCCCGCGTGCGGTCGACCTTCACGATCGGCGTCGCCTTCGGCATCGCGATGACGGCGCGGGTGCCGGTCAAGCGGCCGGCGAGCGCGACGCCCTGCGCATGGTTGCCGGCCGAGGCCGCGACGACGCCGCGGGCGCGCTCCGCGTCGGAGAGGCCGAGCACGCGATTGAGTGCGCCGCGCGCCTTGAACGAGCCCGTGCGCTGCAGCGTCTCGACCTTCAGGAACACCGAGCGCCCGGTCGCCTCACCGAAGGCGTGGCTCTGCACGGTCGGCGTGCGGACGATGTGGGGCGCGAGTCGCTCCGCAGCGGCGCGCACGAGCGGCAGCGCCGTCGTCGGAGTGAGCGGCGGCGCGTTCCGTTGGTTCGACATGCCGCGATGTCAGCGAGCCGAGGCGCGCGAGGCAAGCGGCGTGTCGCGTGACTCCCGGGCGGCCCCACACGCGGCCGCTACGATGGCGCCATGACGCACTACCTCGTGCTCGGTGCCGGTCGGCAGGGAACGGCCGCGGTCCACGACCTCGTGACGAAGGGCGGCGCGACCGCGATCACGTGGGTCGACTCGGAGGAGTCGCGTCTGTCCGCCGGCCTGCGGCGCATCGGCCGCACGACCGGCTTCGAGGCCATCCGGGGCCAGGCGCTCGACGCCTCGGATCGGCGCGCGCTCATGCCGCTCTTCACGGAGGCGAACGTGTGCCTGAACGCGCTGCCGTATCGCTTCTCGCTGGCGATGACGCAGCTCGCACTCGAGAGCGAGACGCACTACCTCGACCTGGGCGGCAACACCGCGATCGTGCGCGAGCAGCTCGACCTGCACCGCCGCCATCCGAACGGCTCGAAGGTGTGTGTGCTGCCCGACTGCGGTCTCATGCCGGGCCTCGGCAACCTGCTCGTCGCACTGGCCGTGCAAGAACTCGGCGACTGCGCGAAGGTCGCGGTGCGCTGCGGCGGACTGCCGCAGAAGCCCAAGCCGCCGCTCGACTACATGCTCGTGTTCAGCGTCGCGGGCCTCACGAACGAGTACTTCGGCAAGGCCCAGGTGCTGCGCGCCGGCAAACTGACCGAGGTCGCAACGTTCACGGAACTCGAGTCGTTCGGAATCGAGGAACTCGGCCCCGTCGAGGCGTTCATCACGTCGGGCGGACTGTCGACCACGCCCGAGACGTTCGCCGGCCGCATCGGCGAACTGGACTACAAGACCATCCGCCATCCCGGCCACTACGCGAAGTTCAAGGTGCTGCTCGACCTCGGTCTGCTCGGCGAGGATCCCGTGCGTGTCGGCAAGGTCGACGTCGTCCCGCGGCACTTGCTGCACCTGCTGCTCGAGAAGCACCTCGACTTCCCGGGCGACAAGGACGTGACCGTCATCACGATGGAGGCCGTGGCGAAGAAGGGCAAGAAGCGCATCACGGCGAAGCTCGTCGACCGCGCCGACGATCGCACGGGCTTCTCGTCGATGGAGCGCACGACCGCGTTCTCGGCCACCGCGTGTGCCGCCATGGTCGCGCGCGGCGAAGCGCGCATCGGACCCGGCCCGCTCGAGAGTGTGATCGACCCCGTCGTGTTCCTGAGTGAGCTCGAAGAGCGCGGCCTCCGTGTCGAAATCGACCGAACGAACTGATGAACGCACCTCTCGTGTTGGCGACCGCGCACGTGCCGCTCTCCGAAGCGCTGTTGCAGGTCTTCGGGCGCATGCACCCGTTGATCGTGCACTTCCCGATCGCGCTCCTGCTCGTCGCTGCGCTGTTCGAACTCGTGCACGTGGTGCGACCGGGCGCGACGCAGCGCCGCGCGGTCGATCTGCTGCTGCACCTCGGCGCGCTCGGCGCCGTCGTGGCCGCGGTGAGCGGCTGGATCTACACCGACTTCGAAGCGCCGCGCAACGACCTCGTCGAACTGCACCGTTGGACGGGCGTGGCGGCTGCTGCACTCGCGGTGTGTGCCTCGGTGCTGTCGTTCCTCGCACGCACACGCGACGCCGGCGGCCTCGTGGTCGGCTACCGCATCGCGCTGCTCCTGATGGCCGGCGTCGTGGGTTTCACGGGGCACCTGGGCGGTCAGATGGCGTGGGGCGCGGACTTCCTGTTCGAGCCGCTGCACGAGCGCGAGCGCGCACCCGCAGCGAGTGACGGCGCGGCGCCGCGGCCCGAGGTCGCGGAGCCGGTCGCCGATGTCGGTGCCACCGCTGCCGCGACCGACCTGGTCGGCGTCGGTGCAGGCGCCGCGCCCGCGGATCGGAACGATGGCGCGAGTGACGGCCCGCTCGATGTCACGGGCGCTGCCGCCAGCGCGGACGTCGCGCCGAGCGCAACGCAGCAGGTCTCGTACGTGCGCGACGTCGCGCCGATCGTGTCGAAGCACTGCTACGAGTGTCACGGGCCGACGGGCAAGGCGAAGGCCGACCTGCGGCTCCACGATCTCGCCCTCGCGAACGCGGACTTCTACTCGACGGAGTTCGCGGCGCTCGTGACGCCGGGTGACGCCGAGGCGAGTGCGCTGTTCGCCGTCGCTGCGCTGCCGCGCGACCACGAACTCGCGATGCCGCCCGACGGCGACGGCCTCGCCCCGGAGGAACTCGACGTGCTGCGCCGCTGGATCGACGGTGGCACGGACCTCGATGCGCTGCTCGCGGCGTCGTCGACGAGCGGCGCGGCGGCGACGGTCGCGGCGTTCGCGCCGACTTCAACGGCAGGCGCCGCGGCCGACGCGCCCGCGGTACCGTCCCCGAGCGCGACCGAGGCCGCTGGAGAGCCGGCCGACGACCCGTACGCATCGTTCGCACCACTCGACGAGGCGTCGATGGACAGCGCGCGCACGAGCGGCGCTCGCATCGCACCACTGGCCGCCACGACGGCGGCGCTCGAAGTCTCGTTCCGCTTCCAGCCGGCGACGAGCGACGCCGCCATCGCCGCGATCGTGCCGCTCGCTTCGAACGTGGTCGTGCTCGACCTGGCGCGCACGGCCGTGACGGATGCTGCGTTGGTCGACGTCGCGCGCCTCGGAGAGCTGCGCCGACTGCACCTCGAGGGCACGGCCGTCGGCGACACGAACCTCGGTCTGCTCGGCGCGCTGCCGCACCTCGAGTATCTGAACCTGACGGAGTCGAAGGTCACCGACGCGGGACTCGCGGCGCTCGATGCGCTGCCCGCCGGTTGTCGCGTCTACCTGTGGGGGAGCGGCGCGAGCGACGAGGCGCGCGCTGCACTCGCTGCGCGTCGGCCGGATCTCGTGCTTCCGTGAGGTGAACGTCGGTCGCCCGGCGACTCACGCATCGCGCAGCCAACGCCGCGCCGCGCTCGAGATGCCGTCCGCGACGAGCACGAGCACGACCCCGAGCGAGACGAGCAGCAGCATCTCGTCGTAGAACTGCCGCGAGCGCGCCTCCTGCATCGAGTAGCCGAGCGTGCGGTAGCCGAGGATGCCGAGCACGGTGGCTTCGCGTACACACGTCTCGTAGCGATAGAAGACGTAGAGCAGGAAGCGTCCGAGCGCGAGCGGGAACCCGACGCCGAACGCGAGTTGTGCGCGCGTGGCGCCCGCGAGTCGCAGGGCGCGCAAGCTCGAGCCGGGCAGGTTCTCGAGATTCTCGGCCTGCAGGCGCGCGAGGATGCCCGCGTTGTGCAGCGCGAGCGCCAGCACCGCCGGCCACGCGCCGTACGGCAACAGCGCCATCAACAGGAACGCGAGGACGTACTCGGGGATCGCGCGCAAAGCGACGAAGAGCATGCGCGCGGCGCGCCGCAACAGCGGCCACACGTCGCCCGAAAGCAGAGTTCCGTCGCTCTGAGCGACGAGTGGGTCCCTCGCAGCAAAGGTGCGCGCACCGAGCGGCGCAGCGAGCGCCGCGAACGCGGCCGCGAGTGCGATCGCGAGCACCGCCACACCGAACGTGCGCGCCGCGTCCGCGAGGCCGCGTGTCTTCGTGAGCGTCGCCTGAACCCACGCCGCGAACACGTCGAAGTCGAACGGCTGACCTTGGAGCGGATGCGGGCGCAGCTCGCCGAGGAAACGCGCGACGTTGCGCTGCGAGCGCTCCGAGAAGAAGTCCTTCGGGAACGCGTCGCCGACCGTCCACGCCAGTGCGAACAGCACACCCACGAGCACGACCGACACACGCACCACGACGACGCGCGGCCGCGCGCGGCGCAACTCGCGCACGCGCTCCCAACGTGTGTCGTCGCCGCGGATGGTGGGGGCGCTCACGCGACGAACCTCCGGCGCAGCAAGCTGCTCCACAGCTCGAACACGAGCACCAGCGCGGTGAGGGCGTACAGATACGTCCACACCTCGCGGTAGTGCGATTCGCCCCACGCGAGCGACAACGACAGTCCGATCGTCGGCAGTCCGAAGAAGCCCATCACCGCCGCCGAACGCAGCGCGCATTCGAAGCGGTAGAAGCCGTAGGCGAGCAGGTTCGGCGTCACGCCCGGCACGATGCCGAGCGCGAAGATCGAAGCGCGCGTCGCTCCGAGTGCGAGCAGCGCTTCGGCGGGCGCGCGCGGCTCCTCGTCGAGCATCTCGCCGAAGACCTTCGCGAGTGTGCCGCCGTACGGGATCGCGAGTGCGAGCACGGCCGAGAACACGGACAGGTCGAAGGCCGCGAGGAACAGGATGGCCCACACGAGTTCGTGGACCGAACGCATGAGTGCGATCACGACGCGCAGACTCGTGTGTGCGGCGCGCGAGACGAAGCCGAGCCGGCGCCCGAGTCCGCGCCACCAGACCTCCGAGCCGAGCACGCCGAGCACACAGCCGATCACGAGCGAGACGCTCATGCCCGCGGCCGCGAGCATCACGGTGCGCCACGCGCTCTCGAGCACGGTCACGAAGAACGGCGTGTAACGCGGGTCGGGCTTCTCGTAGTCGAACGCCGGTGACAGCGCGCCCGCGAAGAACGCGCGCGCGGTGCGCCAACCGCCTTCGTTCGGCACGAGGCCCGACAGCGGAGCGTCGAGTCCGAGCCACGCGGCGAACGCCACGGCGCACAACGCGAAGACGAGCGCCGCACGTCGACTGACGACGTGGCCGAGACGCCGCGACCGCGCGAGGCGTGCGAACCGCTCGTGCGGCGACTCAGGCGCCATCGCTCAGGAGTTCCGCTTCGTCGAGGCGGTACAGCTCGTCGAAACGCGCCGAAGCGACGTCGCTCGTGCGCGCGTCGAACACGACGCGGCCCGCACGCAGACCCACGATGCGCGGGAAGTGCGCGCGCGCCAGGTCGAGGTCGTGCAACGACACGACGAGCGCGAGTCCGCGTTCGCGTGCGACTTCGACGAGCAGCTCGACGACCGCCTGCGCGCGCGCCGGGTCGACCGACGCGACGGGTTCGTCGCACAGGAGCACCGCCGGCCGCTGGTACAGCGCACGTGCGATCGCGACACGTTGTGACTGGCCGCCGGAGAGCGTGTCGGTGCGCTGGAAGAGTTTGTCCTCGACGCCGACGCGCTCGAGCAGCGCGTGCACCTCGAGCAACGCCGCGCGCTTCGGCAGGAACACCGAACGCAGCCCGCCGACGAGGCCGTGTTCGCCGAGCCGCCCCATGAGCACGTTGTGGCTCGCGCGCAGGATCGGCACGAGGCCGAGGTGTTGGTGGACGAAGCCGATGCGCGAACGCAGCGCGCGGCGCTCACCCGGGCCGAGGCGCCACGGGTCCTTGCCTTCGATCGTCACCGTTCCGGCGTTCGGCTCGAGCGCCGCACCGAGCACGCGCAACAACGACGTCTTGCCCGAACCCGACGGACCGACGAGCGCGAGCGCCTCGCCGCGTGCGACCGACAAATCCACGGCGCGCAGCACCGACTTCCCGCCCAGCGAGACGTCGATGCCGCGCGCGTCGAATGCGGCGCCGGGTTGCAACGGTTCCATCGACACGCTCGGGCGTCGCACGATTTCGAAGCGCGACGCCGCGAAGTCGCGTTCAGCGCAGGAGGCCGAGGTTGCGCGCGAGGCCCGCGAGCACTTCGAAGTCCGCGTTCGTGGCCGAGATCAGGCCCTCGGGGCGGTTGATCGCCGCGAGCAGCGCCGGGTCTTTCATCGCGAGCAACGCCGCCTTCACCTTCGCGACGCCGCCCGCGCCGAGCAGCGTCTCGAGCTCGGGGTGCGCGTTCCAGCCGTAGTCGGGATACGACGGCGTGGTCCACAGGATGAAGCACTTCGCCGGGTCGATCTTGCCGGCCGCGAGGTCGCGGTCGTAGGTCTTGAAGTCGAGCGCGCCCGCCATCACCGA
>JBIKNC010000222.1:0-7197 GCA_044358925.1 Planctomycetota bacterium
GCGCGCTGCGCGCGCGACATTCGGCAGCCTGTCGATTCCGCACTACGTCGCCGCCGTGACGGATCCGGTGTCTGACACCGTACGCGTCAACGCTCGCAGCAGGCGATAGGAGGGCTGCCCAGCCGGACTGTGCAGCACGGAAATAGGAGGGCTGCCCAGGGAGACTGGGCAGCCCCTTGCCGCCTGCCAACGTCTCCCCTCGCGACAGGCGAGCACCGCGCGGAGCTGCAGCCGATCGTCGCGGCCCGAGGGGAGCGGGCGGCGCAGCGCAGCGCGCGCGATTCTTCACTCGCGAGGGGCGGCGTGGGGCCGCGTAGTCGGAATGCAACTTCGAAGCCGCGCCGCGCAAGGACTTGCGGCGTCGCTCCTGGCCCGGAATGCGAACTCGTAGCCTGCGCGAACGCGCTCAGCGCTCGCCGAGCGGCACCGCGAGCGCCGCCAGCCGCTCCTCGTTCAGGCCTTCGCCCGCGACGAGGAACGCTCCGCCGAGCGTGACGCCACGCTCGACCTGCACCGCGCCGTTCGGCGTCGCCGTCGGCTTGCCGGAGCGATCGAGCGGATCGAGGTGCAGCGCCGGCCACTTGCTCCCGGACACGAAGCGGTTGTCGGCCGTGACGATCACGCGCCGCGTGGCGTGGATCGAGACCAGCGGTCGGTCGCCGCAGCCGGGTGCCGTCTCGAAGTCGTTCGCGCGCAGCACGAGCGTGCCGTTGTAGTGCCCCTGGCCCTCGTCCCAGACCGCAAGCGCCGACGTTCCGTAGCTGCCGTCCTTCGGGCGCAGGGGCAGGAGATCGGCCACGAAGCCCGCGCGATAACGGTTGCCCTCGACCAGGATCGTGCAGCCTTCCAGTCGGCCCATGAACGTGAACGCGCTGCCGCCCTTGTAGCCGTCGCCCTCGGCGATGCCGATGTCGCGCACGTCGTTGTCGACGAGGCGCACGAGGCCGCGACCGGGCGCGCCGCTGCGCTCGCGACCGGCGATCTGCACGAACGTGCGGCCGAGTTCGCTCGCGTCGACGTGTTCGATCGTCACGTCGCCGCGCGGGTTCTGCAGGTAGAAGGCGTGTTCGCGACACGTGTTCTTCACGACGGCGCGCGCGTCGCGACCCGCGAACACGAAGTCGTTCATGTCGTGGGCGAGCACACCCCATTTGCTGCGCGTGCCCAGGCCCGAGCGATGGTCGAAGCCGCCGTCGATCGTGCAGTCGTAGAAGCGGAAGCCGCGGTGCTCCTGTTCGCCGTCGAGGTCGGAGAGCACGATCCCGGCGCGATCGCCGGCAACGAACGTGATGCGCTCGAACTCGATGTGGGCGCTCGGGATCTGTTGGTGCACCGTCAGCGCGTCGGGTTGGTTGCCGGGGAGGATGCGCACGCGACCGCGCGCCGAGACGCGCACCGGCGCTTCCAGCGTTCCGCCGTGCGCCTTGCTGTTCCACGCGCGCGGACTGTCGTGGCCGATGCCGAGCGACGGGTAGTCGCCCGCGCCCATGAGGATGCGCGCGCCCGGACCGGCCCACTCGAGCGCACGCGCGAGCGAGTTGGCGCTCTCGACGCGCCGCCCGCCCGGCAGCACGACGTCGGTCGGCGTCAGCACGATGTCGCCACGGATCGAGCCGCGCGTCGGCAGGTCTTGTGCCAGGGTCGCGCTCGGCGGCGCGTGCGGCACCGAACTCGCCGCCGAGCTCGCCGCTGAATTCGCGCCGCGCCCCGAGAGACACACGACCGCGACGAGCGACGACAGAGCGAGGAGGTGTGTGGCGAACGACATGGCGCGGGCGTGTGCGAGGTCCCCGGCCTGGGACCCCGGCGAGCAGTGGGGGCGAGGAGCCTAGGTGCCCGCCCGCTCCTCGGCCAGAGTCGCATGCCAAGGGGGAAGGGGCTGCGGCGACTCGGGGGAGTCGGCGCGCCTCGCGAGGGTCATGGTCGTCTCTTTCGTCGCCGCACTCGCGGCTCTGGCGTTGGGTTCGTCGAACGAGCCCGCGCCGCCGATCGTCACACAACCGCTGGTCAACGAGCCGCTCGGTGCGCAGCCGCTCGCCGCGCAACCGCTCGGCGGCTTCGCCGTGCGCAGCTACGCGCCGCTGTTCGGCTTCCAGGTGCCGAACTGGTCGCTCGCGGACGAAGGTTGGCGCGCCGTGCAGCAGCACAACTCGCAAGCCACGCTCTTCGTCGCCGACTTCGAACACGGCGCCGGAGTCTTCGAAGTCGAGTTCACCGTCGACACACTCGCGGACGGCGACGCCGTCGGCTTCGCGTTCGGCTTCGAGCCGGGCGAGGAGCTCGCGAGCGACGCACAGTGGTGGCTCGTCGACTGGCGCCGCACGACGCAGTCGATCGACTTCCTCGGTGGTCCCGCGGGTGCGCTCGGCGAGCGCGGTCTGGCACTCAGCGAGGTGCGCGGCGTGCCGTCACCCGAAGCGTTGTGGGGCCACGACGTCGACGGCCCCGGCCGCGGCGTGTTCGAACTCGCGCGCGGCGCACAACTCGGCGCGAACGGCTGGACGCCGGGAGTCGCGCATCGACTGCGCTGCGAGGTGTCGGCGACGCGCGTGCGTGTGTGGGTCGACGGCGCGCTCGAGATCGATCGCACGGGCGACTTCGCCGAGGCACTGCAGGGCGGGCGGCTCGCGCTCTACGACTTCAGTCAGGTCGGTGTGCGCTTCCGCGTCTTCGCACCGACGGTGCGCGCTTCGGCCACGCCGTACGGAACGGGCACGCCGGGCCTCTTCGGCGTGCCGGCCTTCGAAGCGCTCGAACCGCCCGCGATCGGCGGCACGCTGCGCCTGTCGTGCGGCAACACGTCGGGCGCGGTGAGCGACGGCTGCGTGCTCTTCACCGCCGCGCCGACGGCGCTCGACATCGGCATCGGAACGCTGCTGGTCGAGCCGCCCTTCCTCGTGATCGCGATGCTCCATCCCTTGCCGCTCGGCGGCGTGGAACTCGCGTACCCGCTGCCGCACGAGCCGGCCCTGTGCGGCCTCACGCTCTTCGCACAACACGTGCACACCGACGCCGGAGTGCCGGGCGGCTACGCCTGGTCGCGCGGACTCGTGCTCGTGTTCGGTGTGTGAGCCTGCGGCGGCGGCACGAGTCGCCGCCGACCGTCGCGACTCACGCGCGGCGCGCCGCCGCCGACCTCGGCCGTCGCGAGGTCCTTGTCCCACAGTTGGCAGGTGACTTCGAGGTGCCGCTGATCGAGCGCCTCGCAGTAGTTCGTGAACTTGCACGCGCGCACCTGTGCGCCGCGACCCTCGCGCAGCTTCGCGAACCAATCGGGATCCGCGAGGCTCTGCCGCGCCGACGCGACGATGTCGCAATCGCCGTTCGCGAGCGCCGCCTCCGCCTGATCGAAGGCGTGGATCCCGCCCGCACCGACGACGGGCGTCGCGAGCCCGAGTCCGCGCACCGCCGCTCGAATTGCGTGCGACAGGTGCAGATTGCGACCGAACGGTCCCGCTCCGCCGATGCGCACCGTCGGCATGCACTCGTGACCGCTCGGGCCGGTGTACGGATACGCGGCCTCGCCGACCTTGGGCTGTTTGCTGTCCTCGAACTTGCCGCCCTTGCTGACCGACAGGAAGTCCATGCCGGCCGCGGCGAAGCGCTTCGCGTAAGTCACAGCGTCGTCGCTGCGACTGCCGCCCTCGATCACTTCGTCGCCGAGGAAGCGGCAACCGACCGCGAAGTCCGCGCCGACGCGCGCGCGCACCGCGGCGAACACTTCGAGCGGCAGCCGCACGCGCGCCTCGCGTGTGCCGCCGTAGCCGTCGTCGCGATCGTTCCGCGCCGAGAGGAACGAGGCCATGGTGTAGGCGTGTGCGTAGTGCAGCTCGACGCCGTCGAAACCGGCTTCGCGCGCGCGCGCCGCGGCGTCGGCGAACAGGCCCGGCAGCACGTGCGGCAGTTCGCGCACGTGCGCGAGGTGCACGTCGGTGACTCGTTCGCGGTAGCCGTGCGAGAGGTCTTCGAGCTGACGTTCCGTGAGCACCCGCGCGAGATCGCCGTCGTGCAGCGTGACGAGGCGTTCGCGCACGGCGTCGTCGCTCGCGCTCTCGAAACGCTCGTCGCTCTCGATGGCGGCGAGGCGCTCGCGCAAATCGCGATCGAGTTCGAGGAAGCGGCGCAGGTACTTCTCGCGCTCCGTGCGCCGTTTGATCGCGAGGAAGTCGATCAGTTGAACGAACACGGCCGTCGCTCCGCCCGAACGCGTACGCACCGCATCGACGACGCGCTTCAATCCCTCGACGAAGCGCGCGTGTCCGATGCGCAGCAACGGACCCGACGGCACGTCGCGGATGCCCGTCGCCTCGAGCACGATCGCGCCCGGCCGCCCGTCGGCGAAGCGCCCGTACCAGTCGAGCACGTCCTGTGTCACGAGCCCGTCGTCGCTCGCGCGCCACGGCACCATCGCGGGCACCCAGGTGCGCGACGTGAGCGTGAGCGGTCCGACCGCGACGCTCGAGAACAGACGGCTCTTCGCCGCTTCCTCGGCACTGGGCGCGCGCGCGAACGGAACGGGCACGGCGCGGATCGTCTCGTGGGCAGTCACTGCCGCGATGGTAGTGCGTGCGCCGCCGATTACCCTCGCGCCGCATGCCGAGCCACCTCACGCGGGCGAGCGCCGCGACTTGTTTCCCCGTGGCCTTGGCGCTCGCGAGCTGCCACGGCCTGGGGCCGCGCCCTGCGACGCCGATCGCGTTCGTGCCACAGGTCGAGCGCCGTGTCGTCGGCGACACGCTCGAGGAAGTGACCCTCGACGACCGCGGCCCGATCGACTTCGCGAACCTGCCCACGGACGACCTCGTCCAGCTCCACGTCCGCACGTCCTGGTTCGGCGGCGGCCTCGCGCTGCACCCGTGGTTCGTCGTGTTCGATCGCGAGCAGGGCCGTTTCGAGCAGTGGGAGATCTGGGCCGGCGACCTCACGGGGCGCTACGTGCGCGAGAACACGGAGCAGCGCGTCTTCTCCGACGGCCGTTCGCCCGAGCCCTTCACGTTCCGCTGGCAGCAGTACGGAACCGTGCGCAGTTGGATCGGACTGTCGTACATGAGCGACGGTTCGTTCGACCGCGTGCTCGGCGAGTGGAGCGGCGAGCAAGCGCGCGCCATCGCCGCGGTCCTGCGCCGCCCCGAGGACTATCCGCACGTCGACCAGTACCGCTTGTGGCCCGGCCCGAACAGCAACACCTACGCGCGTTGGGTCCTTGCCGAGTCGGGTGTCGCACTCGACCTCGATCCGCAGATGGTTGGCAAGGATTGGCAAGGTTGGTTCGGCGTCGACGTGGCGCCCGCGCGCACCGGTTTGTCGCTCGCCGTGCTCCAAGTCGGTGCGACGGTGGGGGTCCGCGAAGGAGTCGAACTCGATCTCCTCGGTGCGACGCTCGGCGTCGACGTCTGGCCGCCTGCGTTGAAGACGCCCTTCGGTCGCTTCGGTTTCGCCGAGTAGTCTCTCGCCATGCAACAGGGTTCGATCGCCCTCGTGACCGGAGCGAGCCGTGGCATCGGCGCGGCGGTGGCGCGCGCCCTCGCGGCGGACGGCTTCGAGGTCGTGCTGGCGGCGCGCGGCCTCGCGGAGTGTGAGGCGCTGGCGCGCGAGTTGGCCGGGAGCGGCGCGCGCGCCCACGCCGTGGCGATCGACGTCGCGAGCGATGCGTCGGTGCAGGCGGGTGTGGCCCGTGCGCTCACACTCACGGGCGGGCGCCTCGATCTCCTCGTGAACAACGCCGGCATCGCCGAGTCGGGCCCGCTCCTGCCGCGGCCGGGCAAGAAGGGCCAGGACCACGAGCGCCACCTCGAGGTCAACCTGCACGGCGCGCGGCGCATGCTCGAAGCGGCGGCGCCGGCGCTCCTCGCGCGCCCCGGCGCGGCGCTCGTGAACGTCGCGTCGTCGGCGGCGCTGCGCGGCTACGCCTACGTGGCCGCCTACTGCGCGTCGAAACACGCGCTGCTCGGCTACACGCGCAGTGCGGCGCTCGAACTCGGAAGCCGCGGCCTGCGCTGTTTCGCGCTCTGTCCGCACTACGTGGATTCGCCGATGCTGGCCGCGTCCGTCGAGCGCGTGGTCGCGACCACGAAGAAGAGCGCGGACGAAGCGCGCGCCTTCTTCGCCGCGCAGAATCCGGCCGGTCGGCTCGTGACGCCGCAGCAGGTCGCAAAGGTCGTCGTCGCTGCCGCGCGCGCGCGCTTCGAGCCCGGTGTGATCGAACTCGACGGAGCGGATCCGCGTGTGCTCGAACGCTGGCCGACCACCGCGTCGTGAACGCGTGAACGAACGCCGGCGTGTGTGAACGTTCATGCGGCGATCGTCCACGTCAGGAGATCGCATCTCTTCCAGCGTGGACAATCGCGGCGCGCGAGGTTCCACTCTTCGCCCTCCACGTTCCGCCCACCACGCCGACACGACCCCGACTCCACGATGCCGAGCCGCACTGCGCCCGCGCGCCAGACCCGATCGAAGACGAGCCCCGCGACCGACGCCACCGTCGCACAACGCACCGTGAAGCCCGCGCCGAAGGTGCAGCGCCCCGCGAAGGCGGCGCCGAAAGTGGCCGCGAAGTCGGCAGCGAAGAGCGACACGAAGACGGCCGTGAAGTCCGCTGTGAAGGGCGCCGCGAAGTCGGCTGCGAAGGCCGCCGCTCAGCCCGCGCGCACCCCGGCCAAGAAGCCGAAGGGCAAGCCGGCACCGCTCGTCCTCGAATCCGCCGTGGCGCTGACCGGCGTCGAGCTCGCTCGCCGCGCGACGGGCGCCAAGGCGAAGAACCTGTTGCCGTTCGACCTCACGCTCGTCGAAGTGCGCGAGTCGGGCATCCACGGCCTGGGCGTCTTCGCCGCGAAGCGCATCGCGAAGGGCACGCACATCGGCGACATCCTCGGCCGGCGCACGATGCGCAACAACGACCACGTCCTGTGGATCGAAGGCGACGACGGCAAGACGTTCGGCCTCGAGCCGTGGAACGAGCTGCGTTTCACGAACCACAGCGACAAGCCGAATGCCGTCTTCTACGGCGCCGAACTCCACGCGCTGCGCGCGATCGCGAAGGGCGAGGAGATCACGTTCGACTACAACGGCGACGTCGATCCGGACGCGCGTTGAGCCGGGTCGGGCACGCGCGTTGACGCGTACGGTGTCAGACACCGGATCCGTCACGGTGGCGGCGAAGTGCGGAGGGACCGAGCGGCCGACAGCAGCGCGCGAAGC